>JAJEHF010000002.1 GCA_022823865.1 Bryobacterales bacterium | reverse complement strand
TCTCTTCCCCGCTGCGCGGATCCCGGAACACCAGCACCGTCGCCCGGGCCTGCCTCTGGCTGCGCAGTTCCAGCCCCAGCACCCGGCTCCGGAACCACCGCTCCTGGCCGCTGCTCGCCACCGGCTGCACCGGCTCGTACTTCCCCCCGCTGGCCTCGTAGCCCTCTAACGCTGACCCCATCAAGGTTCCCTCCGGGTCCAGTCTCCAGTACTCGCGAACCCCTATCCGGGCGTACTCCCGCCGCTTGTACTTGGCATCGTGTTCCGCTGTCGCCGGCGACGCCACCTCCAGCACGAAATCCGGTGCCTTGCCCTCTTCCCAGATCCGGTACGAACGGCGATTCTCAGGACTCACCCCGAACACCACCTGCACGTCCGGCTGCAGCCAGGCATTGTTGTCGTCACGCCGGTAGTACACCGCCAGTTCCATGGCCACCAGCACGTCCGTGCGGTCCCGGAAGTGGTTCCGCAAGGCTGCTGCCGCTTGCAGCACAGCATCGCCGTGCGAGATGCTCTGCGCGATCCAATTGCGTTCCGGGTATTCGATCTCGTCCGGCTTCGCAGACGCCTTGGCAACGGCCGTGGCCGGCCCGGCAGACTCGCTTTCTGTGGCGGTCGTGAAAGGCATGTCGCAGCGGACAGCGCTCGCACGCGCCGCTTGGAGATGATACTAGCACCGTGCCAGGGCTCCCTGACCCGCCGCTGTCGTGACGCGAGTTTGCTTGCCAGCGCTGCTCGCGCCTAGAGCGACGCGGTGCGCAGCAGCTTGCCAATGATGCGATCTGACCGGAGCGCCTGCTGTGCGCCAAGCTCAGCCCGCAATCACACCCGGCGCGAGTGGATCCGCGCCGTGGAGGCAGATGCAACGAATCTTGATCGTGCTGGTTCGTGCGAACGGACCCACGGAGCGAACGGCGGTGAGTGGTGGAATGTGTCTTCTGGCCCACTATCGTCTTGGCTGAAAGACGTGGGTCCGTTAGTCTGTGCTGAACGAGTCCATAGTCAAGCTCCGTCGCGCCCTTGCGCGGGCATTGTGCTGTGATTCGGAACGAGCTCTCGAGGCGTTCCCCAAGAGCCCGAATCTGCGAGAAGCGGTGTAGAATGCACGCTGTGCGCGGTCCCACAGGGCCGCGAGGATACCTGCCGTGCCGCCCAAGACCACCCACCGCCGTCACTTTCTGATCAGCGCCGCTGCCGCCAGTGCCGCGACCACCCTCGCCTATCCAGCCAACGAAACCATAAGTGTCGGCTGCATAGGCACCGGCGGCCGATGTCGTCGGCTGATGAAGGATCTCGCCGGGGTGCCCGGCACGCGCATCACGGCGGTCTGCGACATCTGGGACGAGTCCCTCGATCAGGCAAGGCAGATTGCCGGAACCGGCGCTTTCGTGACGAGGGACTACCACGAACTGTTGGCTCGAAGCGATGTTGATGCTGTCCTGATAGGATCGCCGGACCACTGGCACGTTCCCATGACCGTCGACGCTTGCAACAGCGGCAAGGACGTGTATGTCGAGAAGCCCCTGACGCATGACCTCAGCGAAGGTGACGCTGTGATACGGGCGCAGGACGCAAACCAGAGGATCGTGCAGGTCGGCACGCAGCAGCGCAGCATGCTGCAGTTCGAGAGGGCACGGGAAATCCTCAGGGAAGGAGGGCTCGGGACGGTCCACAAGGTACGCATGACGTGGAATCGAAATCGGCGGTCTGGACGCGCGGGAGCGGACGAGATCGACTCGTCCACAGTCGACTGGAAGCGATTCTTGGGAAACGCGCCGCTACAGCCCTTCGATGGATATCGCTTCAGGAACTGGCGCTGGTTCTGGGACTTTGGCGGAGGCATTCTCACCGACCTGATGGTGCATTGGATCGATGCCGTCAATTGGCTGCTTGACTTGCCCGATCCGGCCTTGGCCACCACCATAGGAGACACGGTCGCCATGGACCGCTGGGAGACCCCGGACACGATCCAAACCCTGCTCAGCTACCCCGACAGGAACCTTCAGGTCCATTTCGAGGGCACGTTCGTGAACCAACGCGACAAGGCCATGGTCGAGATCATGGGCACCAAGGGCACGATGTACTTGGATCGCGGTCGGTACGAGATCCTCCCGGAACCCGGCGGCGGCATCAAGGCCGAGCTATTCGAGCCTGGGACCGGGGAGCGCGGGGCCGACTTCGACGTGGATGGCGAAACGCCGCACCTGCAGAACTGGATCGACGCAGTGCGCAGTCGAAAAAAGCCCAACACGCCGGCGGAAGAGGGCGTCCGCGCTTGCGTAAGCGCGCATCTGGCGAACCTCGCCTTCCGCACCGGGCAGGTCGCGCGCTTGGAAGACCTCAAGCAGGGCGACTTGGCCGGCTAGGCCCCTGTTTGCTGTCCGCGCCTCGTCCGTCTGCCGCCACTTGGAGACGGGTGTTGCGCAGGGTGCCGACAGTCCGGCAGCGCGGCCTAGGCGAGCAAGTCCCGCACGACTTCCCCATGGACGTCGGTCAGCCGGTAGTCCCGACCAGCGTGGCGGAAGGTCAGCCTCGTGTGATCCAAGCCGAGCAGGTGCAGGATCGTGGCGTGCAGATCATGGAAGTGGATCTTGTTCTCTATGCCGTAGTAGCCGTACTCGTCAGTCTGGCCATAGGTGATGCCGGGCTTGATCCCGCCGCCAGCCAACCACATCGTGAAGCCGTGCGGGTTGTGGTCGCGGCCATCGGCGTTCTCTGCTGTTGGCGTGCGGCCGAACTCGCCACCCCAAATCACCAGTGTCTCGTCGAGCAGTCCGCGCGTCTTGAGGTCCTTGATGAGAGCGGCGATCGGCTTGTCCACTTGGGCGCACATCTTCGTGAGCGAGTTCTTAAGGTCGAAGTGGTGGTCCCAGCCGTTGCTGTTGCACTGCACGAAGCGCACGCCGCTCTCGCTGAACCTGCGGGCCATCAGGCACTGGCGCCCGAAATCGTCCGTGACGGGATCGCTCAGGCCGTACATCGCCTTGGTCGCGGCGCTCTCTGAACTGATGTCCTGGACTGACGGCGCCTCCGTTTGCATGCGGAAAGCCAGCTCGAACGTTGCGATGCGGTCTTCCAACTCGGGGTCGGGACCGCTCCGGGCCAGTTGGCGTCGCGAGACGTCCGACAGCATGTCGAGTTCCAGGCGCTGCAGGCGTTTTCGCTGCCCGTCGCCGATAAACGGGAAACTGGCCTCCTGCGCCTTGACGTTTCCGTAGCCCAGCGGCGTGCCTTGGTGGGCCGCCGGCAAGAAGGCCGAGCCGAAGTTGTTCGCACCGCCCTCTGCCAACGCTTGGCAGATGGTGATGTAGCCGGGCAAGTTCTGGTTCTCAGAGCCGAGGCCGTAAGTCAGCCAAGACCCCATGGCCGGTCGGATGAACGTATCGCTTCCGGTGTGCCATTCGAGCACGGCCCCACCGTGCCGGGGGTTGGTGCAGTGCATCGAGCGGACGATCGCCAGATCGTCGACAATGCCCGCCACGTGCGGAAAGAGCTCGCTGACGTAGGCACCGCTCTGGCCATGCTGCTTGAACTCGAACGGCGAGCCAATCAGGTCGCCGGCGCGGCGCGGGAACGAGATGATGCGCGGCTTGGCGAACGGCAGGGGCTTGCCGCTGTCGCGGTTGAGGAGCGGCTTCGGGTCGAACGTGTCGATGTGCGAAGGACCGCCGAACATGAAGAGCATGATGACGCGCTTGGCGCGCGGCGCGAAGTGCGGCTCGCGCAGCGCTAGCGGGCCGGATGCGGCGGCCTCTTCGGCGAGCAGCGAGGTCAGCGCCAGCCAGCCGAAGCCCGCGCCCATCTGCTTGAGAGCCTCGCGGCGGGACGCTCTCGCTTCGATGCCTTCAGACCGCATCGCCGACATCATTGTATGTAGAGGAACTCGTTCGACGCGATCAGGATGCGGCACATTGCCTTCCAAGCTGCGCCCCTGTTCCCCGTGGCCGCTTCATAGCGGTGCAAGAAGGCGCTCCAGCTCTCGGTCTCGTCCGGCTCGGACGGACGCGAAAAGGCGATTTCGTGTGCCAGTCCGATGCGGTCGGCGTCGCCCCCGGGGATTTGGCGCGCCAGTCTTGCGGCGAAGCCGGCGGACGCCTCGTCCACCGAGTCGGAGTTCAGCATGAAGAGCGCCTGCGGCGCGACCATGGTCGCGCCGCGAGCGCCGTTGGACGTGGACGGGTTGGCAAAGTCAAAGGCCGAGAACATCTCGTACAGGGCGCTGCGCAGCACCGGAAGGTAGACGCTGCGCCGCCGCGAGTCGTAGAGGGCCGGATCCCGCGAACGCGACTGAGCGTTGAGATTCACAAAGTTCTTGTGCGGTATGGTCTTGCCCCCGGTCGCGAGGTCCAAGCGGTCGGAGACGGCCAGCAGCGCATCCCGCAGTGTTTCAGCTTCCATTCGGCGGCGATTGGCGTGGCTGAACTGGCGGTTGTCTGGGTCGGATTCCGCATGCCCTTCGGTCCGTCTGGAAGACCGCTGGTAGGCGTCCGAGAGCATGATCCGGCGGTGCATTGACTTGACCGACCAGCCACTTGCTTGGAATTGCAGCGCCAGCCAATCCAGAAGTTCCGGGTGGTCCGGTGGTTCGCCGAGCTTGCCAAAGTTGTCGGGCGTGCGCACGATGCCTTCGCCGAAATGCCACTTCCAGATCCGGTTGACCATCACGCGCGCTGTCAGCGGATGGTCCTCGGAAGTCAGCCACTGCGCTAGCTCCAGCCTTCCGCTGCCTTGCGACGCGATCGGACCCTGCTGCTCCCCGGCCAGGATCGCGGGAAAGCGGCGCGGAGCGGTCGGGCCGGGCGTGAGGTGGTTGCCGTTGATCATGAGCGGAAGGTCGGCGGCATCCCCCTCCGCTACGGCCATCGCCTTGGGGATGCTGTAGTACTCGGCGAGAGCGTCGTCCTCGGCTGCCCGCTGCGCCTCCACCACCTGCTTGGGAGTGGTTGCCTGGTTGTAGTTCGTGACGAAGTCGCTGTGGTAGTCGAAGCGCTTCTCGATCTCGGACAGTCGGCGGTTCTCTTCCGCGCTTGCCAGCGCGGTGGCGTTGAGCTTGGAGGTGACCCGGTAGGTGAGCACCGTCTTGGTGCTGGTGAAGATGCCCAGCATGGAGTAGTAGTCGGCACTGCGGATGGGGTCGAACTTATGGTCGTGGCAGCGGGCGCAATCGATGCTCAGCGCCATGAACGCGCGCGCTGTGGTGGCCAACTGTTCGTCGGCGAAGTCCAGCTTCTGCTTGACAGGGTCGTCTTCGCCGACCATCTTCGGGCCAAGCATCAAGAAGCCGGTTGCGATCAATCCCTCGGCGCGGTTGGTGTCGCTCCACTCCGTGAGGATGTCGCCCGCCAGTTGCTCGCGCACGAACTCGTCATAGGGCTTGTCTTGATTGAACGCCCGGATCACGTAGTCGCGGTAGCGCCAGGCGTCGCCGTGGACGATGTTGTCGTCCATCCCGTTGCTGTCCGAATAGCGCGCCACGTCCAGCCAATGTCGGCCCCAGCGCTCCCCGTAGCGCGGCGAAGCCAGCAGCCGGTCCACCACGCGCGCGAAGGCATCGTCTGACGCATCAGCGAGGAATCTGCGGACTTCGTCCGGAGTGGGCAGCAGGCCGTGCAGGTCGAGCGTAGCCCTCCGGATCAGTGCCCGCTTGTCGCTGGCCCCTGCCGGCCTCAGGCCCGCCCGCGCCTGGCCGATTCCTAGCAAGGCGTCGACGGCCGTATCGCCGGGCGGCATGGCCGGGGCTTGTAGCGGCTGGAAAGCCCAGTGCGACCGTTCCTCGGCTGAGAAGCCATCAGACCGCGCGATTGCCTCCGGTGCGGGGGCCGGCTCGTGTTCGGGCCAGTTCGCGCCCGTGTCGACCCATCTGGTCAGGACCGCGATCTCGCCAAGCGGCAACTTCGACTTGGGCGGCATTTGCAGCAGTGTGTCATGATTGATCGCGTGGATCAGCAGGCTCTGGGCTGCGCTGCCCGGCACCACGGCTGGTCCCGAGCGGCCGCCCCTGAGGATGCCAGCCATTGAGTCCAGCCGGAGCCCGGCTTGCCCCTCGCCAGCGTGCGGGCCGTGACAGGCGAAGCACCGGTTGGCCAAAATCGGGCGGACGTGCTTCTCGAAGAATGCGTGCTCTTGCGCCGTGACCGATATCGGCACAAGTCCAACCACCGCCGCGATCCACAGGACTGTCCGCCGCGAGGCCATGGTTTCAGGCAAAGCGTAGCATGAGCGCGATCGATTGGGCCATCGTCGTCGCGCTCAACGCTGGGATCATCCTTTACGGAATTATTCGCGGGCGCGACACCAAGACCAGCTCCGATTGGTTCTTGGCGGGGCGGAGCTTGCCGTGGTGGATGATCGGGCTTTCGCTTTACGCCACCGCTATCGATGCCAGCGATCTGGTGGCTGATGCCGGTGGCACGTACGCCGTCGGTATGAGCTATCTGGTCACCAATTGGGTCGGCGTCACTCTGGGCTGGTTCCTGCTCGCCAACTGGATCGCGCTCCCGATGTACCGCGCTGGCATGTACACCAATGCCGAGTACCTCGAGGCGCGCTTCAGTCTCTCCGCCCGTGTGATCAGCGCCTTGGTCCAGGCCCTCTACCGCACGCTGGTCTTGGCGATCATCGCTACCACGCTCTACCTCCTGCTGGCGATCGTCTGCGGCTTGGGCACGAATGCGTGGTGGGGTGTCGTGCTGATCGCCGTGCTGGCAACCGCCTACACGTCGCTGGGCGGGCTGCGGGCGGTGGCAATGACGGATGCGCTGCAGAGCGTTGTCATGGTCGTTGCGTCGCTCGCTCTGTTTGGCACTGTCTGGATGGCTGTTGGCGGCTGGGGCGGCGCGGGCCAACGACTGGAGAGCCACGAACCCGGCCTGTCGGCGCAACTGCTGCACGCTGGCACCGATGACATCGCGGTCCAGAGCGTCGCCGGAGGGTCGCCGGAGACGGTAGCGAGGCGCCTTCTCATCGGTGGCGAGCTGAGTCCGGGCGGGGAGGAAATCGTCACGTGGAGCCCGGCTTGGCTGGTTTCGCTGGCTTGGCTGATTATCGGCCTGGGCTACGCCGTGGTTAACCACACGCAGTCCATGCGCCTGTTCGGGGCGCGCAGCGAGTGGGACTTGCGCATGGCCGTAGTCGTTTCGGGACTCGTATTGCTGGTCCTTAACTTCACCAACCTGTCGGTCGGCATCTTCGGCCGGGCGCTTTTTCCCGACCCGAGCTTGATGCCGCTGGCTGCGGAGTTGCAGGTGCGGGACTCGACGTTCCCTCTGGTCGTGCGGGAACTCACTTCGGCCGGACTGCGCGGCATGATCGTGGCGGGCGTGGTCGCCGCTTGTTTTTCGACCTTCGACTCGATTGGCTCAACCGTGCCGTCCCTGCTCGTGCGCGACGTTCTTGCACGCTTGTTCGTTAAGGACCGGCCTGACAGCTACTTCGTGTCGGCTAGCCGCTGGCTCACGCCCGTTGTGATCTTGGGGGCCTTCGCGTTCGTGCCCCTGATGATGCAAGAGCGGGGCATGCTGATGGTGTTTCTGGACTGGGTGGGGGCGTTTGTCGTGCCGCTGCTGGCGGTCTATCTGATGGGGGCGTTCACCCGAGTTCACCGCTCCAGCGCGACTTGGGGGCTTGCGGTGGGAATCGTTTACGGAACGCTCAAGTTGTTGGCTCCCATGGTGGCCCTCCGTTTCGGCGTAGCGGTCTTGCCTGCCACGCTGGTGAACAACTATGCCAGCACCGTCATCAGCCTGCTGCTCACAGTCGCCGCGATGCTGGCCGTATCGGCCGTGCGCGGCTGGGAGCCTTCCAGCCAGCCCCGGGATCTGGCATCGGAAGGCTGGCTGCGCGACAGCCGCGCCGCGATTGCCGTTACGTATGGCGACCAGCGTTCCACGACAGTGCCGGTACTCTTGGCTGGAGCGATCGTCGCTCTCGGCGCAGTCTTGAGTTTCGTTGTGTTCTGGTAGGCCAACAGGACGGGGCGAGCGATTGTGCCATGAAGATTCGCGACATCGAGGTCATCAACCTGCGGTTCGAGTACGCGCCCGAGCGACGATTTCGTTATGCGGGCGGAACCTGCACGGGCCGCCTGACGACCCTGGTCAAGGTCTGCACCGACGAAGGCGTCGAGGGGCTGGGCTCGGTCTATTCGCATCCGGACTTGGTGCGGACGATCATCGAGGGCCAGCTGCGTCCTCTTCTAGTGGGCGCTGATCCGCTTGAGATCGAGGCCTGCTGGCAGCGCTGCTACGCGCTGACGCGCTGGTACGGGCGCAAGGGTGCCGCGGTATCGGCTCTCGGCGGCATTGATATCGCCCTTTGGGACATCCGGGGCAAAGTCGAGGGAAAGCGGATCTGCGAGATGCTCGGCTCAGCCAGGGCGGCAGTCCCGGCGTATGCCAGCGGGCTGCTCTGGCAGCGCGAGATCGGCGAACTCAGGGACGAGGCGCAGCGACATCTCGCACGCGGTTTCCGCGCCGTCAAGATGCGGCTGGGAAAAGATCCGGACTATGATCGGGCAGCGTTGAGCGCCGTGCGCGACACGATCGGTCCGGAGGCACGCCTGATGGTCGATGGCAATGCCCGCTATTCGCTCAGCGAGGCGCGCCGGATGGCTCCGGACTGGCTCGCGGCCGGGGTGTTCTGGCTGGAGGAGCCCTTCGCCCCGGAGCAGCCCGAAGCGTTCAGGGCCCTGCGGCCCAGCATCCCGGGGATTCCGCTGGCCGCCGGCGAGAACGAATTCGGGCGGCAAGGCTTCAAGGAGCTGATCGATGGCGGAGTGGTCGAGATCGCGCAGCCGGATTGCTGCCGTTGCGGAGGACTGACCGAGGCGCTGCGCATCGCGTCGGACGCGGCTGACCGAGATGTCAGGGTCGCGCCGCACACTTGGAGCGACGCGGTGGCGCTGACAGCCAACATGCACTTGGTGGCGGCGACTCCCCATGCCCTGACCGTAGAGGTGGATCAGACCGGAAATCCGTTCATCGAAGAACTGCTCATTCTTGGACCGCGTGTCACGGAAGGTCAGGTCGAGCTGCCGCAAGGGCCGGGATTGGGTATCGAGCTGAACCAAGACACGGTTCGCAAGTACACCGTCCCGCGCGGACAGGCCACTCCACCCGGCAACTATTCCGACATGGTCTTCATGTAACGACTGTTGCGCAACCGCTCGATTCTTGGGCAGCCGGACTTGTTCATCGAGAGCCTCATCGGGCGCCATTCGCCTGTCGAGTCCACGGTCACGTTTGCGGACGTCAAGTGACGCGGCAGCGTCTCGACCCGCACGTTTTCGGCCGAGGCATTCAAGCACTCTTCTCGAGGATGGCCTGCGGAGCTGCGATGGCACCAAGCGTTGCAAGAACGATGCGCGCAGTCAACGGCGCAACCGCGTCAGAGCACACTATTTGAACCGCGACCTTAACCCCTCTTGAGTCTGGCAACCTGCGCCCTAAGGCGAGCGACTTCCACTTCGGCATCTCGCTTCGCCGTGGTCGCCGCGCGCTCTGCCCGCTCTGCTTCGCGCTGTGCGCGCTCGGCTTTGCCTCGGCTCGCCGCTTCCTCCCGCAACCTGTTTTCCGCCTCGCGCTGGAGCCGCTCTGCCTCGCGTCGGCTTGCGGCCTCCTGCCGCAGCTTGCCCTCTGCCTCGCGTCGGCTTGCCGCTTCCTGCCGCAGCTTCGTTTCTGCCTCCCGTCGGCCCGCCGCTTCCTCGATCCGCGCCTCCTGCAACTCACCAAACGTCAGCAGGTCTTGCCCCGTCTCCGGATCCCGGAAACGCAGCAGATGACGAGTCTCCGGCTGCTCGTCAGCGCGGATATCCAGCCCCAATACCTCGCTGCGAATCGATCCGTCCGGAGCGCTTTCCAAAGGCGCGTACCCCAGCCCCTGTAGCACTCCTCCCACTAGGCGCACCCGTTCCCGCTCGAGATCTTGGAGGAATCCCTTCGGAGCGAAGCGCCAGTATTCCTCCACTCCCATCGACGCGTACAGGGCCTGCTTCTCGTCCCGGTCCCGCTTCTCCGTCGAGGGCGAGGCTACCTCCAGCACGAAGGTCGGCGGCCGTCCCGCCTCCCAGATCTTAAAGGAGGGCTCCGGCAGCGCCTCCAGCCCCCGCACCACGAACAGATCCGGCGTCAGACGCTTGCTCGCGTCGCCCTCTTGGTAGTAGACGAACATGTTCGCACCCACCTGCACGCGGACGTGACTCGCGAACCAGTTCCGCAGAGTCGCCAGCGCATATAGGATGGCGTCGACGTGCAAGCCCGTCTCGGCCATGATCTTGCCGTCCGAGTACGGGTACATGTCGGCATCTGGGGGCGCTGTCAGGGGGCGTGCTTCGGTTATGGCCATGCTGCTGTCGGCGGTCGTTTCGCCTTGCGAAGTATAGCAGTGGGCCTCGGAGGCAGGACCCGGCAGTGAAGCCCTTGCTTGGCTGCGGCCTAGCTCCTCACAACCGCGGCGAAATACGCCGGCCCGGCACCGCCAGGCCAGCACCTCAGCCGTACATGTGAGGCGGCCGAGGCTGTCGCCTCCAGCTGCTGCCATGTCGGAACACTACGGTGATAACGAATAGATCTTCTCGTTGAAGTGAGACTGCATTGACTTGGGCAGGCCGAGCTGCACTTGCTCGACCCGAAGGTCGGCTCGAAGATCGTTCATCTCAATGACCCTGCGAGGGGTGTTTCGCTATGCATGTATCGAACGGATGCCACACCCTGCAGGTCCTCCGGCTTCAATCACGATTAGCGTTGCGCTTTCGTGAGTAGACTATGGTACCGACAGGCAAGCGAGTCCATCACAAGAGCCGTGTGTATAGTGGAGGCTTGGCGGGCACGATCGATCGACATTGGCATGGCGAGCTTCTTCGAATCCCCGATCCTGAATTCTCCTTACGAATATCCGTCGTCTCATTGGGAGCTCGATAAGAGCGGCCAGCCGACACACAAAGTAGTCAATCAGCGGCGGCGCGTCTCGTTCATCACGCCGATCCCGAAGCCGAAGAAGCTTCGTAATGGCCAACAAAAGCTGGTTCTCGAAGAGGCCGCGCGGAAACTCGAACACGGTGGTCAGCAATACAACCTGACGGAGATCATTGACGGTGTCCGCTACGAGGTCGACCGCTGGCGGACGTTGCCAGATTCCGCACAATGGCGGGTAACGCCCGAGACGGCCCGGCTGCTCAGACATTGGCGCCACCACAAGTTCAGCAATCTCCGGCCTTTCTTCTGCCAGGTCGAGGCCATCGAGACCGTCATCTGGCTGACTGAAGTTGCGCCGTCGATAGGGAAGTCGGGGAAACGATTTCTAGACCATCTAGAAGAGGCGAACGACGCGGCGAATCCGGGCCTCGCACGGCTGGCGCTGAAGCTCGCCACCGGTGCTGGGAAAACTACGGTCATGGCGATGCTGATCGCGTGGCAGACGATCAATGCGGTCCGCCACCCAGGCAGCCGGCGCTACACTCGCGGATTCTTGGTGGTTACCCCTGGGATCACCATCAGAGACCGCCTGCGTGTGCTCCAGCCCAATGACCCGGACAGCTATTACCGGCGTCGCGAACTCGTGCCCAACGATATGCTGGGCGATCTGGACCGGGCGAAAATTGTCATCACTAATTTCCACGCTTTCAAGCCCCGTGAAATGATGGCGATCTCAAAGGGCGGTCGCAACTTGCTCCAAGGCCGCGGCCCCGAGTTGCGCTCGCTAGAAAGTACCGGCCAGATGCTCCAGCGAGTCATGCCGGAGCTGATGGGCATGAAGAACGTGCTCGCGTTGAACGACGAGGCGCACCACTGCTATCGGGAGAAACCGGGCGAGGACGACGAAGGCGATTTGAAGGGCGATGACCGCAAGGATGCCGAGAAGAACCGAGAGGCAGCGCGACTATGGATTTCCGGTCTGGAGGCAGTTAAGGAGAAGCTGGGCCTGACTCGTGTTGTCGATCTCTCGGCAACGCCGTTCTTCTTGCGCGGTTCAGGTTATGCAGAGGGTACGCTCTTCCCTTGGACCATGTGCGACTTCTCGCTCATGGATGCGATTGAGTGCGGCATTGTCAAGCTTCCGCGTGTGCCCGTAGCGGACAACATTCCCGGCGGCGATATGCCGAAACTCCGGAACTTGTGGGATCACATTGGCAAGCAAATGCCAAGAAAGGGTCGGGCCACTGCCCAGGACCTTGACCCCCTCAAGATCCCGATCACGCTGAAGACGGCATTGGAAGCCCTTTATGGCCATTACGAGAAGACCTTCCGACTCTGGCAGGAAGCGGGTATCGATGTCCCGCCTTGCTTCATCGTCGTTTGCAACAACACTTCAGCCTCGAAGCTGGTCTACGACTACATTGCCGGTTTCCATCGCCAGCGTCCCGATGGTTCTACGACTCTGGAAAACGGACGCCTTGAGTTGTTTCGCAATTTTGACGAGAACGGTGCGGCGTATGGCCGCCCGAGGACCTTGTTGATCGACACCGAGCAACTCGAGTCGGGCCAGGCGCTCCAACCGAACTTCCGTAAACTCGCCGCTGACGAGATTGAGCGGTTCCGCCGTGAGATCGTAGAGCGCACCGGCGACCGCCAGCAGGCCGAAAACCTATCTGACCAAGATGTGCTGCGCGAAGTGATGAACACCGTGGGAAAAGTCGGCCGACTTGGCGGCGCGACCCGTTGTGTCGTCTCTGTCTCAATGCTGACGGAAGGCTGGGACGCCAACACCGTCACCCATGTGCTGGGCGTGCGAGCGTTCGGCACCCAGCTTCTATGCGAGCAGGTCGTCGGACGTGCGCTGCGGCGACAGTCCTACGATCTCAATGAAGACGGCCGTCTGGATGTCGAGTATGCCGATGTGCTCGGCATCCCGTTCGATTTCACGGCCAAGCCAGTGGTCGGCCCGCCGCAACCGCCGCACTCTGTCGTGCAGGTCCACGCGGTCCGTCCGGAACGCGACCGATGCGAGATTCGATTTCCTCGCGTTGCAGGCTACCGCGTTCAATTGCCCGACGAACGCTTGTCCGCAACCTTCGGTGAGGATTCGACACTGGAACTCACCCCCGACCTCGTCGGCCCTTCGAACACTCGCAACGAGGGCATCATTGGCCAAGGTGTCAATCTTGACCTCGTCCATACGAACAGTCTCAGGCGCTCGACGCTTCTGTTTCACCTGACCAAGCGGCTGCTGCAGACCAAGTGGCGCGATTCCGGCGAGGATCCCAAGCTCCATTTGTTCGGCCAGATAAAGCAGATCACAGGGCAATGGCTGGATGACCATCTCCGATGCAAAGGAGGAACGCATCCGGCACAGCTAATGTACCCGGAACTAGCCGACATGGCCTGCGAGCGCATCACCAACGCCATCGTTGCGCGTCACAGCGACGAACGCCCGGTCAAGGCCGTGCTCGACCCTTACAACCGTTTTGGCTCGACGGCCGATGTCCGATTCGCCACTTCGAAGAAGAACCTCTGGGAGACCCATCCGCGGCGCTGCCACATCAATTTCGCTGTCTGCGACAGCGACTGGGAGGCAGAGTTCTGCCGTGTCGCCGAGGCGCATCCCAGAGTGCGTGCCTATGTCAAGAATCACGGACTAGGGCTGGAGGTGCCTTACCGCCATGGCTCAGAAACGCGAACCTACTTCCCTGATTTCATCGTGGTCCTGCAAAGAAGTCGAGAGGACGACGATCCGCTGAATCTGATCGTCGAGATCAAGGGCTACCGAGGGGAGGACGCGAAGGACAAGAAGGAGACGATGACCACCTATTGGGTGCCGGGCGTCAACAATCTCGGCACGTGGGGCCGGTGGGCATTCGCGGAGTTCCGAGATGTCAATACGATGGAAGCGGAGTTCGGTTCCAAGGTGGAAGCCGAATTCGACCGCATGGTTACACAGTTCCGATCGCCCGCTGAGATCGCTGCCGCGAAGTGGTTGGCCGAAGCTGGCGGGCGCGAACCTGGCCTGGAGTACATTCCGCGACGACGAAGTGAGCCTGCGGAATGATCTTGGTGGATACCTCGGTGTGGATCGATCATCTGCACAGTCCCGAGGCTCACCTCCGCGAACTGCTGGATGCCCGAGAAGTGCTGATGCACGCGATGGTCGTCGGCGAGATCGCTTGTGGTCGTTTACGGAACCGCGAGGTAGTCTTGCGGAGTCTGAGCGACCTGCCTGCCATCAACGAGTGCGAACATGCGGAGGTTCGGTTGATGATTGAACGGAGAGGCCTAGTTGGTAGGGGAATCGGCTTTATCGATGCACATCTTCTCTGTTCGGTGCTCGGTCGGTCCGGCACCGCACTTTGGACACGGGACACTAAGCTGAGCGGGATCGCCGACGATCTCGGGGTTGCTTATGCTGCCACTTCCTGAGAATCGAATGGACGATGGCGAGTACTATCGCGGCAGCGGTGAGCCAGCTACGGGCAGCAGCATATGCTGCGGGCGTCAGGGGCTTTTCGTGTATCTGTGTTTGACAGATCCAGCCCACGCCGAAGGCCGGTCGCCGCACGCAAAGAGGAGTTCCTGATCCGTGGCCCGAACGCCGAAGAGAACCAAGTCCGTCGAGACCCTCACCCACGCTGAGGCCTCGCGCCGCAACATCCCGACGACGGAGTATCATCCCGTCCTATCCGAAGAGGAAACTGCACCAGTCCGCGTCGCCTATGCTCGGCGCAACCGCGATCTCGATCCCCAACTCGTCTGGCGCGGTAAGGATCAGAAGGATGCATCCGATCTCGTCGTTCAGGCGCCGCCGCTCTACATCCAGGAGAAGGTGCATCCCAAGGTACTGATAGACGACCTGTTCCGCCAGACCAAGGAAAGGCGGGAGGAGGAATCGCCTACAGTGCCGGACCTCTTCGCTGATTTCAATGGTCTGCCCGACGGCACCGCACGCACCGAGTTCTACCGCCACGACGCGAACTGGTCGAACCGGATGATCTTGGGCGACAGTCTCAAAGTGATGGCGAGCTTGGCCGAACGAGAGGGCCTGCGCGGCAAGGTCCAGTGCATCTATATCGATCCGCCGTACGGAATTCGCTTCAACTCCAATTTTCAATGGTCCACCACCAGCCGCACCGTGAGGGACGGCAAGGCCCAGCACATCACCCGGGAGCCGGAACAGGTGAAGGCATTCCGCGATACCTGGCGCGATGGCATCCATTCCTACCTCACGTATATTCGTGACCGCCTGACCGTGGCGCGGGATCTGCTTGCAGAAAGTGGGTCGGTCTTCGTGCAGATCGGGGATGAGAATGTGCATCGGGTTCGGACATTGATGGACGAAGTATTTGGCATTGGAAACTTCTTGGCAGAGATAAAGTTCAGAACCACTAGTAATCGAACGGCAGAGCATCTGCCCTCGGTCTTCGATTCAATCGTTGCGTATGCAAAGGACAAACAGCTATGCAAGTTCCGACATCTTTACCTGCCGAAGGGCTATTCGGATGTTTCTGAAGATTCCTATGGGTGTACAGAGATTAACGGTTTCAGTTGGCGTAGGTTGAGCAAATCCGAAAAAGACAATCCCAAGGAAGTTGAGCGGCATGGAGCGCTATTCGGACTAGCCGACCTTACGTCATCGCACGAGTATATTCGCGACGATTTTCCATTCATGGGCCAGAAGTTCAATCCGAAGCGGCGTTATTGGTCGACGTCGCTCTCGGGTTTACGTCGGCTCGGCAGAGCCAACAGAGTTTGTAACGCCAACGGCACTCTTCGATACAAGAGGCTGTTTTATGACACACCCGTACGACCGCTAACTAACATCTGGTCAGATACCGGTAGTGGTTCTCGCACCGATCAGCGAACCTATGTCGTCCAAACAGTATCGAAGGCGATTGAGCGCTGCATCTTGATGACGACTGACCCAGGCGACCTCGTACTCGACCCGACCTGCGGCTCCGGGACCACGGCTTACGTTGCTGAGCAGTGGGGTCGGCGGTGGATCACGATCGACACATCCCGCGTTGCCCTAGCACTGGCGCGGGCACGTGTTATGGGTGCGCGCTATCCCTGGTATCTGCTCTCTGACAGTCCGGAGGGACAGCGACAGGAAGCCGAGATCGCGCGGCGTGTACCTTCGGAAGTGCCGACCCATGGTGACATCCGCCAAGGATTCGTCTATGAACGTGTACCGCACATCACGCTCAAGTCTATCGCCAACGATTCCGAGATTGACGTGATCTGGGGAGAGTGGCAGGAAACGCTGGAGCCCCTGCGCGCCCAACTCAATGTCGCCCTCAGCGACGGCAACGGAGACTTGGAGGAGTGGGAAATCCCGCGCGAGGCCGACGAGGACTGGCCGGACACAGCCACGGCTGCGCACGCCGACTGGTGGACGGCACGTATCGCTAGGCAGAAGGAGATCGACGCCTCAATCACCGCCAAGGCGGACCAAGAGTATCTCTACGACAAACCCTATACCGACAATGCGCGTGTCCGGGTTGCTGGTCCTTTCACGGTTGAGAGCTTGGCACCGCACCGGATGTTGGCGGTGGACGAAAACGACGAACTCTTCTCCGTGCAGGCCGACCAGAAGCTCGGCTACGGTGAGGCAGAGAATTTCACCGAGATGATCTTGGATAATCTCAGGGCTTCCGGCCTGCAGCAGTCGCACAAGGAGGATCGCATTACCTTTACCTCGCTCGCACCTTGGCCCGGCCACTATGTCTGTGGCGAAGGGCGCTATATCGAGGGTGGCGGTGAGGTCGGTACCACTCGCCGCGCAGGGGTCTTCGTCGGGCCGGAATTCGGCACCGTCGCGCGGCCCGACCTCGTGGCCGCTGCACGGGAGGCTGCGGACGCAGGCTTCGACGTGCTGGTCGCCTGCGCATTCAGCTACGATGCCCACGCTTCGGAATTCGAGAAGTTGGGACGCATCCCGGTGCTCAAGGCGCGGATGAATGCCGACCTGCACATGGCCGGTGATCTCAAGAACACGGGCAAGGGCAACCTCTTCGTCATCTTTGGCGAGCCCGATATCGATATCTTGGACGACGGTGCTGACAATATTCGAGTGCGTATCAATGGCGTGGACATCTTCCACCCCAACACTGGGGAGGTACGGAGCGACGGTGCCGATGGAATTGCCTGCTGGTTCGTCGACACCGACTACAACGAGGAGAGCTTCTTTGTCCGCCACGCCTACTTCTTAGGCGCGAACGACCCCTACAAAGCGCTTAAGACGACGCTGAAGGCAGAGATCGACCCAGATGCTTGGGCTACCCTACGGAGCGACACCTCGCGGCCATTTCCGAAGCCCACCTCCGGCCGAATCGCTGTAAAGGTCATCAACCACTTGGGTGACGAGGCGATGAAGGTGTTTCAAGTCTAGGCTAGTTCAAGACGATATTTTGAGTTAGCCTATTCTCTTGCTAAGCTATGAGCTGTGATCGAACGCGACGTCGCCTCAAGGCTTGCCGAGGCGGCGCAGACTTGGCCATCCATCACGCTTACTGGACCCCGGGAGAGCGGCAAGTCGACGCTGTGCCGCGCCTTGTTCCCCCAGCACCCGTACGAGACACTGGAAGCTCCAGACGTGCGGGCCTTTGCACTTGAAGATCCCCGCTCCTTCCTAGCCCAGTTTCCTGAAGGTGCCATCCTCGACGAGGTACACAGGGCACCTGAATTGCTTTCGTACCTGCAAGGCTCCATTGACGCAGAAACGACGCCGGGTCGTTGGATTCTCACGAGCTCGCAAAACCTCTCTCTGCTCGAGTCAGTCAGCCAGTCACTGGCCGGAAGGACGGCGGTACACCGTTTGCTTCCGCTGACGCGAGGCGAGACGATACGATTTCCACGTTGTCCAGAGACTCTTGATGAGAGCCTCCTCGCCGGATCGTATCCGCGCATATTCGATAGCGATCTCGATCCTGTGGACTGGCTCCGTTCATTCGTCGCCACTTACATCGAACGCGATGTGCGGATGGTCAGCAACGTAGGTGATCTCACGGCGTTTCAGCGCTTTGTCGTACTCTGCGCCGGACGAACGGCGCAGTTGCTCAACTACTCGGCACTGGCTGGGGATTGCGGTATCACGCAACCCACCGCGAAGGCTTGGCTTGGCATCCTCGAAGCCAGCTTTCTCGTATTCCGTCTGCCCGCCATTCACATGAATCTTCGCAAGCGGATCGTGAAAGTGCCGAAGCTCCATTTTTACGATACCGGGCTCGTCTGCTGGTTGCTGGGTATCCGCACACCCGAACAACTCCGCATACATCCGCTTCGAGGCTCGATCTTCGAGACCTGGGTAGTTTCGGAATTCGTCAAGCGGCAAGCCAATCGGGGCGAAACCAATGGTCTCGCGTTCTACCGCGATCAGAACGGTGCGGAGGCCGACCTCGTAGTCAGACGGCTTTCGGAAATCATGCTTGTCGAAGCCAAATCCGCCGCGACGGCGTCCTCTGGCTTGATCGGCGGTGCCAAACGCGTTCGAAAACACCTTGCCCAAGAGGTCGGCCGATGCTCCGTCGCAGTAGTGTACGGTGGCGATCAGCTGCAGCGACGGGGAACGGACAGCCTAGTCCCGTGGAGCAAACTGCACGAATTCGACTGGTAGGCGTCAGCGGAAAGTCACCAAGTCCGGGGACGAGACTAGGTGCGGCGTCTCGTTGAAGGCGTCCACGGAGAAGCGCGGCCCGCGGAATAGGAAGCTCGTCAGGGACGAATTGCGGACCCGCCAGTTGATGTCCAGCGCGGCACGCGCTGGTGCTCCCAGGCATGACTGCAGGGCTACGCCGATCGGCCCTCCTGAAGTGAACGCGACTAGTCGCAGCCCCGGTCCCGGCGTCGCGCGCAACTCTGCCAGCGTCGTCTCGACGCGCTCTCTGAACTGCTGCCACGGAACCAGGCCCGGTTCCCGCATCTTGCCGTCGACCCAGCGCTCCATCACAGCTTCGAACATTCGCTGGAAGGGGCGGTTGCGGTCCGGAGTGTCCCTGCCGTCGAGCCACGCCTGCCACAGCGGCGCGAAAGCAGGGTCCGTGGCGGCCAGGCGCGGAGCGATTTCCGCTATCACGTCTTGGGCCTCGTATTCGTCCAGGCCGGGCAGCTCGGTCGCCGCCGGGAAGTCGGATCCGCCGCCTTCGTAGCCTTGGGCTGCTGCCTCGTAGGATTCTCGCTGGCGTCGCAGGGTGCCGTGAAACGCCAGGTCAAAGCGGATGCCGTGAGCCTTCCAATAGCGCCCGAGAATCCGGCACTGCTCCCAGCCCGTTTCCGATAGCCGGTCTGGGTCGTCGGTAAACGCGCACGCTTGCCCGTGGCGCACCAACACTAGTCTGCCCATGCCTTCGTCTGTGCTCGTTCCTCGACGGGTGCCGTGCCGGCCTAGGCCAAGAGCGGTTGGATGATATTCCCGCCGACGTCGGTGAGTCGAAAGTCCCTGCCGCGAAAACGGAACGTTAGCTTCTCATGGTCAATGCCCAGCAGGTGCAGGATCGTGGCTTGGAGGTCATGCACATGCACGGGATCCTTGACGGCGGCAAAGCCGATTTCGTCGGTCTCGCCGATATTCTGTCCCGGCTTCGTGCCGCCGCCGGCGAACCACATGGTGAAGGCATCGATGTGGTGATTCCTGCCAACGGTGTCGCGTACCTCGCCCATCGGCGTGCGACCGAATTCGCCGCCCCAGACCACCAGCGTGTCTTCCAGCATTCCACGCTGCTTGAGATCCATGATCAGCGCCTTGCACGGTTGGTCGGCCGACAGGCAGACCTCATCCAGATCCTTGTCGAGGGTCTCGCCCGGACCGCCGTGGTGGTCCCAGCTCGAGTGGTAGAGCTGCACGAACCTAACGCCGCGCTCGACCAGGCGCCTGGCGAGCAGGCAGTTGTTGGCGAATGACTGCTCTCCGGGCTTGACTCCGTACAGGTCGAGAGTTGCCTGCGACTCGCTGGAGAAGTCAATCAGCTCCGGTCCGCTGGTTTGCATTCGGTGCGCCATTTCGTAGGCGGAGATGCGAGTCTCGATTTCCGGGTCGCCGGCTTGCTCCAGGTTGAGCCGGTTCAGGTCGAGGATCGCCTCGACCGTCGCGGCCTGTCGTCCGGACTCGAAACCGGCCGGGCTGGTCATGTTGAGGATGGGCGCGCCTCCGCCGAGGAACGGCACGCCTTGGTGCGCGGTCGGCAGGAAGCCGCTGGTCCAGTTCATCGCGCCGCCGCGCGGCCCGCGCGGCCCGGACTGCAGCACGACGAAGCTCGGCAGGTCGTCGGCTTCGCTGCCGATGCCGTAACTGACCCAAGCTCCCATGCTCGGACGCCCGAAGAACGGCGTGCCCGTGTTCATGAAGATCTTGGCCGGTGCGTGGTTGAAGTTCTCGGTGTGGACCGTGCGCACGAAGGTGAGGTCGTCTACGATCTGGGCCATGTGGGGCAGGCACTCCGATACCCACTGGCCCGACTCGCCGTGCTGGGCAAACTCGCGCCGCGTGCCCAGCAGTTTCGGCGGGTTTCGGGTGAACGACTCCATGAACGCGAAACGCTTTCCCTCCATCAACGATGGCGGCAGCGGCTGGCCGCTGAGCTTTTGCAGTTCCGGCTTGGGCTGGAACAGCTCGAACTGGCTGGGGGCGCCCGCCATGAACAGGTAGATGATGCTCTTCGCCCGCGGGCTGTGATGCATTCCGCGCTGCTCGGCGGGATTGGCGTACAGCGCATCGCCCACGAAGAGAGAGGTCAGCCCCAGCTTGCCCAAGCCGACGCCGCAGTCTTGGAAGAGCTGGCGCCGGGTCCGCTGTCTCAGCACGGCGCGGGGGAGATCGGTCCGGGGGTTCATCGCTCTACTGCCTCGTCACAAATTCGTCCAGATTGAGCATCACCCGGGCGGCGGCCGTCCAGGCCGCCCAGCCGGGAGTGTCCGCTCCGGTCTTGCGCAGCGCTTCCGCGTCTGTTGCGAACGCATCGGTCATGTGGCTCAAGAAGCCGGCCAGCCGCTCCGTCTCCGGCGCCCGGGGCTGTCGGGCCAGGCAGATCTCGAAGGCGTGCCGAATGCGCTCTTCGCGATCGTCCGAGTGCTCGCGAATGCGGGTCGCCAGGGCGCTCGCGAATTCGGTCTGGGACTCGTCGTTGAGCAGCGTCAGGGCTTGCAGAGGCGTGTTGGAGCGATTCCTGCGCGTGACGCTCTCTTGGGCGATCGGGGCATCGAACAGGATCAGTCCGGGGTGCGCTGCGGACCGGATGAAGTACGTGTACATGCCGCGCCGGAAGCGGCTCGGTCCCTCGTCCGCCTCCCAGTTCCGGTCCACCTGCGTGAACTGTCCGGCGCCAGCGGGTTGGGGCGGGTACACGCTGGGGCCGCCCACCTCCGGCACGAGCAGGCCGGATGCCGACAGGGCGGCGTCGCGAATGATCTCCGCTTCGAGGCGGAGGCGGTTCTGCCGGGCGAGCAGCCGGTTGCCCGGGTCGATCGCGGCGGCATCGGCGCGATGGGAGGAAGCCTGGCGGTAGGTAGCCGAGGTCAGGATCAGTCGGTGCATGTGCTTCAGATCCCAGCCGCTGCGCACGAATTCCGAGGCGAGCCAGTCCAGCAGCTGCGGGTGACTGGGCGGATTGCCCTGCGTGCCGAAATCGTTCTCGGTCTCTACGATTCCGATCCCGAAGTAGCGCTGCCAGAGTCGGTTCATGGTGACCCGGGGCGTGAGCGGGTTGTCGTCCGCGACCAGCCAGCGCGCCAAGCCTAGCCGATTGCGCGGCAGGTCGGGACGCATCGCAGGCACGACTCGCAGCGTACCCGGCTCGACCGGATCGCCGCGGCGGGTGAAGTCGCCCTGCACGTGGATATAGGCATCGCGCGGTTCGGGCAGGTCGCGCATGACCATCGTCCAGGGGATCTCGGGCAGCTTCTTTCCGAGCGCGCCAATCTCCTGCTGCTTGGCCTTGAACTCGGGCACGCGGCTGGCGAATACTCTTTGCAAAACGCTGTCCTGGACGGAAGAGCGGTCCTTCGGATCCAGCGCGATGATCTCGCGCGCTCGTTCGATGTCCTCCATCTCGCCGGGCGGGAAGCGTTCGGCCCAGGTTGCTTCCAACGACGCGCTCAAGGCTTCGAGCTCGTCCTCTAGGCGGTCCATCTCGCCCCGCACCGAGTCGCGCTCAGCGAGCGCGGCGGGCTCGGCTAGCTCGAGGATCGGGTCCATCATGCGGCGGCGGCCCTCGCGCTCTTCAAGGTTGCCGCCGATCTCGTCAATGTTGTTGAAGAAGGCGAAGACCTCGTAGAACTCGCGCTGCGAGATCGGATCGAACTTGTGGTCGTGGCAGCGCGCGCAGCCCAGTGTGAGCCCTAGGAAAGCCGCGCCGGTGGTGCGGACGCGGTCGACCACCGCTTCGACACGATATTGTTCGAAGTCCGTGCCCCCCTCTTGGTTGATCATCGTGTTGCGGTGGAAGCCGGTGGCGATGAGCTGGTCGCGCGTGGGATCGGGCAGGAGATCGCCGGCGACCTGTTCGATCACGAATTGATCAAACGGAAGATTGTCGTTGAGGGCGTTGATCACCCAATCGCGGTAGGGCCAGATCGAGCGCGGTCCGTCGATCGAGTAGCCGTTGGTGTCGGCATAGCGGGCGATGTCGAGCCAGTGTCTGCCCCAGCGCTCGCCATAGTGCGGAGACTCGAGCAGCCGCTTCACGAGTCGGCCGTAGGCACCGGCTCGGTCGTCCTCCAAGAAGGAGCGGACTTCTCCTGGCGTCGGCAGCAGTCCCGTGAGGTCCAGCGTTACTCTGCGTATCAGCGTGCGCCGGTCTGCTGTGGGAGAAGGCTCCAGGGCTTCCTCTTCAAGTCTGCTCAGGATGAATGCGTCGATCGGGTTGCGGCCCCAAGCCGCGTTGCGCACTGGAGGCGGCTCGTGGCGCACCACGGGCTTGAACGACCACAGTGCCTCTGCCGCTTGCGGATCACCTGCCGGGCGGCCCCACGCCGCGCCTTCGCGAACCCAGGCGCGCAGGGCTTGGACATCGGAGGCTGGCAGCGCTCCCGTCGGCGGCATCTTCAGGGCGCCGGTCTGCTCGACGGCTGCGATCAGGACGCTGTCGGACGGGCTGCCCGGTATCACGCTCGGGCCTCGCCCGCCGCCCCTGAGCAGTGATTCCCGGGACGTCATAGCCAGCCCGCCGCTGGCAACCGTGTCATTGTGGCAGGCCTGACACTTAGCTGCGAGCAGGGGTCGGATCGCTTCTTCGAAGAAGCGACTGCCGTCGTCTTGCGCACAGAGGCCGGGGACGACGCATAGCACGCTCAGCCAAGCAAGTGTCCGGTTCATCGCTGCCAACATTCTAGCCGCACGGCCTGGGAGCTAGTTCAGATAGCCCGCGATCACGCGCCCGGCCTGGTCGGCCTCCTCGAGTTCCAAGCCTGCGATGACGACAAGATACTTGTTCTTCTGGAAGATCAGCGTCGGGGTCTCCCCGGCCATGCCGTAGAAGCCGCCGAAGTGCGGGACGAACTTCTGATCGCTCAGGGCGTCCCGATAGTCCATCGACAGGAACATGGCCGCGTCGGCGTTACGCCGCAGCGTGAAGCAGACTTGGTACTTCTTGCCGCCCTTTTCGTACTCGGCGAAGTTGCCTCCCGGCATGAAATCCTGGCCGCACAGGTTGTCTTGCACGACCTTGGCCTCGACTAGGCCGTCCTTGTTGAAGCGGTAGGTCTCGTCCCGGATCTCTTCCGCGGGCTTTTGCTGCTCGGCGGCCTGCTCGCTTGCCGGATCGCCGTCTTCGCTGCTTGAACCGCAGGAGCCCAGCATCAGCGCGACGCCGAGCAAGATCACTGTCTGTGTACGCATCTGGTTGCCCTACCTGCTCAATGATCGCACGAACGCATAGCAGAAAAAACGAAATCCTCTGAAGGAGATGTCGTGAGACTGAAGTCCGGCGGACCGACGATGACGGTGCGAGAAATCAAGGCCGATCGAATCTACTGAGAGTGGTGCGAGCGAAGCAAGCGGGAAGGCGGCGATTTCAATGAGTCAATGCTAGCCTGTGTCAATCCGAATCCAGGGGCCATTGTTGCGGGCAACCACTTTCTATCGGATAGAACCGAGAGACTACGCGGGATCGGTCAGGAATCTGTCCGCTCTAGGGCGACGGCGTTGGTTCCTCGACTGCGCGGGGCGCGGGTGCCGCACGAAAGTACTCCACCACATCGCAATCGCGGAGCACCAACAGGAAGACACCTACGAGTACTGCGATGGCTATATTCCGCACTGTCTGCGACCGCTCGTCAAGACGGGCGATCTCGGGAGCCACATCAGGCATCGAATCAACCTTCTTTTCGAGGCTCTCCTGCTTGGCCTCGATCCTGCCCAGCGATTTCATGATCGAGAGCAGGGCGCTGAACACATCTCGCCCGCTACCCGTGCCGGGAGGCGAAGGCGGATCTGCCGACTGGGTTATCGGCTCTTGATCGTGGCCGTTCGTTCTATCCATCTTCCGCGCCCTTGACTTCGAGCCATTGCCAGACCGATGCGTTGGCGCGTCCGTAATACCCCTTCATCGGAACTATGATGACCCTGGGTCGTACATCCGCCGCAGTGCTTGATTGGGATGGAGCTAGGGCTTCCCAAACCTCCCAGCTCGACCGAACGTCCGCCCGCCCGACTAGCCACGTGCTGTCGTTGACCTCGAAGCGGTGGTCGGGTTCGAACGCGGCCCCGACGATCTCTGATAGATCCTCGCCCGCAATCGACACTATCAGGAACGTGTGCATTCTCTTGAACTACTTCTCAGCGTAACATCGCGGCAGTTTAACACATACCTGCTTGCCATTGCGTCAGGAAACTGCTAGCGGGAAACTGCTAGCGAGGTCCGAGTCTTTCGGGACCGAGTTACTAGCCTCACTGTCAGCGTGGCGGTCCCACGGCATCTCGTGCCTGCCCTGCATTGAATCTTGCACGGCTGCCGCTACGCAAGATCACGGGGCTACAGAAATCACCGCGATCGCGTGACTTGGACAGTCGGACGCTCGGAGCGGATCAGAGGCGGCGCGTGGCGGAATTTGCTGTAATGGAGCGTCAGCAGCGACGGAGCCGCCCAGATGCGGCGTTCTGGCGGGACTAACATGGCCGATCCCTTGCAATTGCGCATGTTGCGTTCGGATGTCGATACGTGGAATCGCTGGCGGGCGGAGAATCCTACCGTGCGGGTCGACCTCCGGGGCTGCGACCTCACCCATTCGGACCTGCGCTTGGCGAATCTGCGCGAAGCCGACCTGCGCGAGGTGGTGCTGGTCCTCGCGAACCTCTCCGGTGCCGACCTGCGGGGCGCCGACTTGCGCAACGCGAATCTCGTGGGCGCGCGCATGATCGGAGTCGACATCGCCGACACCGATCTTCGTGGCGCGGACCTGCGCACTGCCGAGGACTTGACGCCGGAGCAGATGCTTACGACCCGCGGCGATCACAGCACCGTGCTGCCCGAACCTCTGGAACACCCGGCCCACTGGCCGTCCCGCTGACGCGCCTCGCCGCTCTCGGCGTCACAGCAGCGAGATCACCCTCTCGGCCATCTCTGCGCAGGACACGCTGCCTCCCAGATCGGGCGTCCGGCAATCCGGATCCTGTAGCGCGGTCGCGACCGCGCCGCGGATCGAGCTTCCTTCGGCGTCCCGGCCCAGCCAGTCGAGCATGAGCGCTGCGGACAGGATCGTCGCAAGCGGATTGGCCACGCCGCGGCCTGCAATGTCAGGCGCGCTGCCGTGGGCAGGCTGGAACACCCCATACTGGGCGCCGATGTCTGCCGATGGCGCCATGCCCATGCCGCCGACGATGCCCGCGGCCAGGTCCGAGAGAATGTCGCCGAACATGTTCTCGGTCACGATCACGTCGAACTGCTCCGGCTGCCGCACCAGGAACAGCGCCGCGGCGTCCACGTACACCCGATCGGTCTCAACGTCGGGTTGCTCCGCCGCGATGCCGTCGAATACCTCGCGGAAAAACGCCATGGCCGGCAGCACGTTGGCCTTGTCCACTAGTGTCACCTTGCCGCGCCGCTCGCGAGCGGCCGCGAACGCCGCTCGCACGATGCGCTCGCTGCTGCGACGCGAAATGCGCATCGCGTTCTCGACATAGTCAGCCCGCGGGTCATGGCTGGCTTGGCGCTCCCAGAACAGTCCTTCGGTGTTCTCCCGATAGATCACGAGATCGATCTGGCCTGCCCGCTTGTCCCGCAGGGGCGTCAGTGCCTCGTGATAGAGGCGAACCGGGCGGATGCCCTGGTAGAGATCGAGCTGTTCCCGGATGTCGATCTGCGGCGCCATTTCGGTGCCGTTGGGCCAGCGCACATCCGGCAGGCCCATCGCTCCCAGCAGGACTGCGTCGCAAGCGCGCGCCCGCTCGAGTGCGGCCGCTGGAAGCGGATCGCCCGAGCTCAGGTACTCGCCGGCCCCGACGGACAGCGTCTCGAATCGCAACACCAGGTCGTCGGATTGCGCTTCCAGCGCCTGCAGCACGCGGACTGCGGCGTCGGTGACCTCCGGCCCGATGCCGTCTCCGGGCATCAGCGCGATGTGTAGCTGGCTCACTCAGGCTCCTCCCACAGAGTCGCTATCCTAACCGCATGGCGTCGGGGCTCCCAGATGTAGCCACAGCCGTCAGCGAGCTTTGCGACGGGCAGGGCTACCTGCTGCTGGAAGATTTTTATTCTCCCGAACTCATCGCAGCGGCCCGCGAGCGCATCTATGAACTGCTCGGGAGCGAGCCGAATCGCACGTCGCACTTCTATGGCGACGACGAGAACGCCAGCCAGGCGCGCGTGTGGAACCTGCCGGCCAAGGGGGAGGTCTTCCGCCAGATCTGCTCGGACGAGCGGATGCTGGCGATCATGCGCCCGATCCTCGGCGAAGATCTCATGCTGAGTTCGTTCGCAGCCAACGTGCTGCACCCCAGGGCCCGGGCGCAAGAGCCTCATGTCGACTACCCGTATTGGGACCTGCACGCCCGCGACCGCTGGCCGAGCCAGCTCAACGCCAGCTATCACCTTGCTGTCGAGGCCGTGATGCCCCTCGACGAGTTCACGCTGGAGAACGGCGCGACGGCCATCGTGCCGGGCAGCCAGAAACTTGCCCGCTGGCCGGACCCCGACGAGTTCCGGCGACGCCACATCCGCGCTACCATGCGCCCCGGCACGCTGCTGTTGTTCCCCGCGCTGCTCTGGCACGCGGGCCAAACCAACCACACTAGTGCGTCACGGGCGACGCTCCTCGGCTCCTACACCATCAAGTCGATCAAGCCGATCGAGGACTGGAACCGGTGCATCGACCGCGACACGGCTCTCGGCTACGAGCAGCGGATGCAAGACCTGCTCGGATTGCACTACCCGTACCCCGCGGTGATGGATGCGCTGCCGGCGCGGAGTTCGGAGGGCGCCAAGAGCAAGCGCTCGATCTTGCAGACCGTCTCAGAAGCGGAATAGGATTAGCCCAATGACCTCGCTGACACGCCGCGAAATGCTGGCCGTGCCGCTGGCTGCGGCCGCATGCGGCACCGGCACTCCGGAACGCCGGCCCAACATCCTGCTGGCCTATACGGACGACCAGTCGTATCCGCACGCCTCGATTCTCGGCGATCCGGTGGTGCGCACGCCTGCCTTCGACCGCGTGGCCCGAGAGGGTGTGCTGTTCAACCACTCCTACACGGCTTGCCCGTCTTGCACGCCGTCGCGGTCGGCCTTGCTGACCGGCCGGCCGATTTGGAGCATTGGGGAGGCGGGGGTCCTTTTCGGCACGCTGCCGCCCGACTACCCTCTCTTCCCGCACCTGCTGGAGGATTCTGGCTATCACATCGGCTTCGTTGGCAAGCCGTGGGCACCGGGCGACTGGCGGGCGGCGGGCCTGGCGCGGCACCCCTTCGGCACCGAGTACGACGCTCGCTTGGAGCCAGATCCGCCGGATGGCATCGACATCCGCGACTACGCGTCAAACTTCGAGGACTTCTTGGCCGACCGCCCGGAGGGGGCGCCGTTCTTCTTTTTCTTCGGAGCGACCGAGCCGCACCGTGACTACGAGCCCGGGATTGGCGCGCGCAGCGGGCTGGACCCCGACCAGGTCTTCGTCCCTCCCTACCTGCCAGACGCTCCCGAGGTTCGTTCCGAGCTGCTGGACTACTACTACGAGATCGAGCACTTCGACCGGCACCTTGGCCGCATGCTGGACACGCTTGAAAGCATGGGCGAGCTGGACAACACGCTGATCGTCGTGACTTCGGACAATGGCATGCCATTCAGCCGTACGAAAGCCACGCTTTACGACAGCGGCACCCGCATGCCCACGGCAGTCCGCTGGGGCGGCCGGGCACCCGGTGGCAGGACCATCGAAGACTTCATCAGCCATACCGATTTCGCGCCGACCTTTCTCGAAGCTGCGGGCGTGGATCCTGTCGCGTCCCACGATGGCCGCAGCTTGGTGCCGCTGCTCGCTGGTGTCGGCGAGGGCCGACTCGACCCCAGCCGGGATCACGTGGTTACCGCCATGGAGCGGCACACTTGGTGCCGGCCCGACGGCGCGACGTACCCCATGCGGGCCATCCGCACGCATGATTACCTCTACATCCGCAACTATGAGCCGGATCGCTGGCCGACCGGCGGGCCGGAGTTCATCTCGTCCAACAAGGCTCCGCACGGGGACTTGGACGACGGGCCGTTCAAGGACTTCCTGCTGCTTCCCGAGACCCGCGAGCGCTTCCCGCGCGAGGTCGAGGTGGGGCTGGGCAAGCGGCCGGCCGAGGAACTCTATGACTGCCGCGCGGACCCGCACCAGATGAACAACCTGGCCGATGATCCCGAGCTGGAGCCGGTGCGCGCCCAGCTGTCGCAACGCTTGGAGGAAATCCTGCGCGAGGGAGGGGATCCGCGCATGGATGGGCTCGATCCCTGGCAGGGCTACGCCTACCGCCAGGTCGACGGCTTCGGCGCCACGTTCAACAGCACTCTCGACGCCGCGGAGCGCGAGGCGGCGCGCTCGCGCGGGAAGCATGCGGTCGGCCATTCCAAGTCCGACCTGGAAATCAAGAATGCCCCGGCGGCTCGTTGACATTTCGGTGCCGCTCGAGGCGGGCATCCGTTCCGATCCGGACCCGATGCTGCCCGAGATCGACTATCGCGGGCACGCGGAAACCGCGCCCGAGGTCTGCTCCGTCTTTCCGGGGCTGCGGCCGGACCAACTCCCCGAAGGGATGGGCTGGGCCGTTGAGGACGTTCGCATCTCCAGCCACAACGGCACCCACATGGACGCGCCGTGGCACTACCATCCCACGATGGACGGCGGGGCACCGGCGATCACGATCGACGAGGTTCCGCTCGATTGGTGCTGCCAGCCGGGCGTCAAGCTGGATTTCCGCGGACTGGCAGACGGCTACGTGGTCAAGCCTGACGACATAGAACGGGAGCTGCGCCGGATCGGCCACGAATTGCAGCCGCTCAATATCGTGGTCGTAAACACCTCGGCCGGTGCGCGCTACGGCCACGAGGACTACCTCTCAAAGGGTTGCGGCTTCGGCCGGGAATCCACTCTTTGGTTGACCGAGCGCGGAGTCCGCGTGGTCGGGACCGACGCGTGGTCGTGGGATGCGCCGTTTCCGCATACCGCGCAGCGCTGGCGCCAGACAGGGGACCCGTCGATTATCTGGGAAGGGCACAAGGCGGGAATCGAGCGAGGCTACTGCCAGATCGAGAAGCTCGGCAACCTCCAGACACTGCCGTCTGCGGGTTTCGACGTGATCTGCTTTCCGACCAAGATCAAGCGCGCTTCGGCTGGCTGGACTCGCGCCGTGGCCGTCGTATACGAGTAAGCAAGCTCGGCCGGCCGCTCAGAGTAGCTTCGTCGAGTCGAGCAATATCGTCACCGGTCCTTCATTGACGGACTCGACACGCATCCTTGCACGGAACACCCCGGTCGCGACATCCAGTCCCGCGGCTCGCAGTTGGGCCACGTATTCTTCGTAGAGGCATTCCGCTGTCTCGGGATCGGCAGCGCCATCGAAGCTGGGTCGCAGGCCGCGGCGAACGTCCCCGAAGAGGGTGAATTGGGAGATTGCGAGGACAGAGCCGCCGATGTCTCTGACGGACTTGGTCATGCGTCCGTCAGCCCCCTCGAAGACTCGCAGGCCCGCGGTCTTGGAAGCCAGGTAGGCCGCGTCCTTGGCGGTATCCCCCCTGCCGACCCCCAGCAGCACCAGCAGTCCGCCGTCGATCCGGCCTGCGGTGTTGCCGTTGACCGTGACCTCGGCAAGGCTCACGCGTTGCACGACCGCCCTCACAAGTGCCCCATTCTATCCGCGTGACCGACCCTTTGCGGATTGGGTGTGTCGGCTATCCTATTGCAATGCGCCCAGCATTCTTGGCGATTCTCGCCGCCACCTGCCTCTGCGCCCAAGTCGATCAAGAGCGCCTGAACCAAGCCGGGTCTGAACCGGGCAACTGGCTGACGTACAACGGCACCTATTTCAGCCAGCATTTCAGCGGCTTGACCGGCATCAACCGCTACAACGTCGACGAGTTGGAGCTGCAGTGGGTCTATCAGGCCTCCTCCACGGACAAGTTCCAAGCGACGCCCTTGGTGGTGGACGGCTTGATGTACCTCACCGAGCCTCCGAACAAGCTGGTTGCGCTGGATCCGACGACTGGCCGCGAGTTCTGGATCTACGAGCACGAGTTGCCGGAGCGCATCTATCCGTGCTGCGGCCGAGTCAATCGCGGCGCCGCGATTTGGGGCGACACCCTCTACTGGGGCACCTTGGATGCCAAGCTGCTTGCGGTGGATGCCAGTACGGGGAACAAGGTCTGGGAGACCACGGTGGTGGAGGACTACGAGAAGGGGTACTCGCTGACTGTCGCTCCGCTGATGATCAAGGACAAGGTGATCGTCGGCACCGCGGGCGGGGAATTCGGCATCCGCGGATACCTGGCGGCCTATGATGCCGCTACCGGCGAGGAGGCGTGGCGCTTCTACACGATTCCCGGACCTGGAGAGCCGGGCCACGAGACTTGGGAGAACGACGCCTGGAAGACGGGTGGCGGCTCGATCTGGCTGACAGGCTCGTATGACCCAGAGCTGAACCTCACCTATTGGGGCGTCGGCAACCCCTCGCCGGATTGGAATCCCGACGTCCGCCCTGGCGACAACCTCTACACGGACTCGGTCATCGCGCTGGATCCTGACACGGGCAAGCTCAAGTGGCACTTCCAATTCACGCCCCACGACGAGTGGGACTGGGACGCGGTGCAGATCCCGGTGCTGGCCGACATGGAGTGGGAAGGCGAGCAGCGCAAGCTGATGCTCTGGGGCAACCGCAACGGTTTCTTTTACGTTCTGGACCGCGAGACGGGCGAGTTCTTGCTGGGCAAGCCGTTCGTGAAGCAGACTTGGGCCGCAGGCCTCGATGAGGATGGCCGTCCAGTCAAGATACCCGGCCGGGGCCCGAGCAGCGAAGGGACCAAGACTTGGCCGGGCGTCCAAGGAGGGACGAATTGGTACGCCCCGTCATTCAGCCCGCTGACCAAGCTCTTCTACCTGCCGGTCTGGGAGGGCTACTACTCGGTCTATTACAAGTGGGACCAGGAGTACGAGCCGGGCACGCGCTATCTGGGCGGCTCCCCTCGCGGTCCTGTTGCGGCGACGGTGCGGCGGCGGTTCATGACCTACACCGAGGACGACGGCTACGGAGCCTTGCGCGCATTGAACCCGCTCACCGGCGAGATGGAGTGGGAGTTCTCGATGACCGACGTGACCGACTCGGGCCTGCTTTCCACTGCGAGCAATGTACTGTTTTCCGGCAGCAGGGAAGGACATTTCTATGCGTTGGACGCGACAGACGGGACGCTGCTCTGGCAGCGCTACTTGGGTGGCCAGATAGCGGCTTCGCCGATCACTTACGAGGCTGGCGGCCGGCAGTACGTCACGATCGCCGCGGGGCACGCGGTGTTTACGTTTGCCCGACCCTAATGCCATTCGACTGGCCGGGTTGATGAGCAGCAAGGCCGCTTGGCAGCGAGCGGAATGGCTTGACGGCTGAAACCGGCCACGTCATTTCGTCAGTCGATGCACCGATCAAGACCACGCCATAGGTGCCGAGATGCACTATGACTCCCGCCGGGCACTGGAACTCTTGAAGGCGGGCACCGGTCGGCTGGACGCACGATTCCGTGAGGGACAGGAAGAGGCTATCCGGCACCTTGTGGAGGGCCGTGGCAGACAGCTCCTAGTCCAGAAGACCGGCTGGGGAAAGAGCTTCGTCTACTTCATCACCACCCGGCTATTGCGCGAAGCAGGCCTGGGTCCGACGCTACTCGTCAGCCCTTTGTTGGCGCTGATGCGCAACCAGATTGCCGCTGCGGAGCGGATGGGCGTCCGCGCCAATACGATTAACTCCGACAACCGAGAAGACTGGGACAGCGTTGAGGAGGCGATTCGCGCCGATACGGTGGACATCGTGCTGATTTCTCCGGAGCGATTCGCCAACGAACGATTTCGTAACGAGGTATTGGCGGAAGTCGCTCAGCATATCGCTCTTCTGGTCATCGATGAGGCCCACTGTATTTCGGACTGGGGCCACGACTTTCGGCCTCACTATCGTCTGATCGAGCGCATCGTCCGTATCCTTCCTCACAACGTTCGCCTGCTGGCGACCACCGCCACCGCCAACGCTCGCGTGATGGAGGACCTTGAGGTGATTCTAGGACCGGGTCTACAGGTGTTGCGCGGCGATCTCAGCCGGCCGTCACTCGCTCTACAGACCATCCGAATGGGGGGCAGGCTGAACGACTCGCTTGGCTGGCTCAGTGGCTGCCGTCGCTGGCAGGGAGCGGCATCGTCTACACATTAACGGTGCGGGACGCCCACTTGGTGGCAGCCTGGCTCAGATCTCGCGGCATTGAGGTGGAAGCCTACACCAGCAAGACTTGACCGGACAGAGTAGCGTTGGAGCAGGCACTGCTCAACGACGACGTCAAGGCGCTCGTTGCGACCGCCGCCCTTGGCATGGGATTCGACAAGCCGGACTTGGCGTTCGTCATCCACTACCAAGCTCCCGGCTCGGTCGTGGCGTACTATCAGCAAGTGGGTAGGGCTGGGCGAGCGCTGGAAGCGGCCCGCGGTGTGCTGCTCAGCGGCGAGGAGGACACCGAGATCACGGGCTACTTCATCAGGAGTGCGTTTCCCACACGCAACGAGGTGGAACAGGTTTTGGCAGCGTTGGAAGCGCACGACGAAGGATTAACGCAAGATCAAATCGAGAAGGAGGTCAACGTCAGCTCCGGCCGAATTCAAAAGACTCTTCAACTACTGTCTCTGGAATCGCCCCCGCCGATCGTCAGGCAGGGTTCGGCGTGGCAGCTGACCGCAGCGTCGTTGAGCGATGATTTCTGGGAACGAGCGGAACGCCTCACGGACCTGCGGCGCAAGGAGCAGGCCGAGATGCAAGAGTACGTGCAGCGCTCGTCCGGCCACATGGCATTCCTAATACGAGCCCTCGATGGAGACCCGTGTGGGAGCTCGTCACCACCGCTGCCGCCGCTACCCGCGCTGTGCAGTCCTGAGATCGTATCCGAGGCGGTCGCCTTCTTGCGCCGTTCGAGCCTGCCGGTGGAACCGCGGCAGCGGTGGCCTCCGGGTGGGATGATCGACGCGGAACACCGAGCACAAGAGGGAAGGGTGCTATGCGTCTGGAACGACGCGGGCTGGGGACGACTGGTCGGTCGCGGCAAGCTGCAAGATGGGCAGTTCTCGAACGAACTGGTCAATGCGTGCGTGGAGTTGTTGTCCAAGTGGCGTCCGGACCCGCCGCCCACTTGGGTCGCCGCCATTCCGTCGCTGCGGAATCCGCATCTCGTGCCCGATTTTGCTCGTCAGTTAGCTGCTGCGCTGAATCTGCCGTTCAGCCGAGTGCTGCAGAAAAAGGGCACCCGACCGGAGCAGAAGACGATGGAGAACAGCGACCGCCAGGCCCGCAACGTCATCGGTTCGCTCGCTGTCGACAAGAACGCCATCCTGTCTGGACCCGTCTTGTTGGTGGATGATGTCGTGGACTCCCGATGGACGTTTACCGTCGCCGCTTGGGAATTGCGCCGGCGGGGATGCGGCCCAGTCTGGCCAATCGCGCTCGCAGACGCGGGAGGCCGGTTGTGACCGACGCGCCTTCTTTGAACACCCGCGCGATCTTGCTGCTGACCGCGCCGTTGATCGTTGGGCGGGAACGGCGATCGTCCCCCAAGCCGCTAGGGGTCGGTGAGTACAACCGCCTCGCGCGCTGGCTACGGGAATCGCGGCACGAACCCGCTGACCTGCTGCGGGCCGGTGCGGGAACGTTGCTGAAAGAGTGCCGACTCGACTTGAACCCCGGCCGGCTTGATCGTCTACTAGGGCGGGGCTTCCTCCTCGCTCAAGCGATGGAGCGCTGGCGTATGCGCGCGCTTTGGGTCACAAGTCGCGCGGATGCTGAATACCCGCAACGGCTAAAGAGACGACTGCGAGAACTGGCACCGCCGGTGCTGTACGGTTGTGGGAAGCGCGAGGATCTGGACATGGGCGGCTTGGCTGTCGTCGGTTCCCGAAACGTCGACGATGCCTTGATTTCGTACACGGAGGGCGTCGGACGGCTCGCCGCCGGAGCACGGCGCACAGTGGTTTCGGGTGGTGCCCGAGGCGTCGATCAGGCCGCGATGCGCGGTGCGCTAGACGCTGGCGGGACAGTAGCATGCGTGTTGGCCGACGGTCTCGAACGCGCTGCGACACGCCGGGAATATCGAAGCGCTTTGATGGATGGCAGACTAGTTCTCATCTGTCCATATGACCCCGCCGCAGGCTTCCTCGTCGGCCACGCAATGCAGCGCAACAAGCTGATCTACGCACTGGCGGACGCAGCGCTCGTCGTCAGCGCCGAGTTCGAGAAGGGCGGGACCTGGGCCGGGGCGGTCGAGCAGCTCGACCGGCATCGATTCGTTTCTGTCTATGTGCGCTCAACAGGCGAGATGGGAAGGGGGCTCGAAGCACTATTAGACCGCGGAGCGCGTCGATGGGTGGATCCTGATGGTCCAGAGTTTCTCGACTCACTCCTGATCACCCACCCAAGTGCAACTCCAACGCCGGAATCCATCGCCCCGCCCCAAGAGCTTCAGATCGCTCAGGATACGGGGGACGCCCAGCCCGTCGAAGCGGAGACGCCGACGGCAGGGACCGAGCCTCCGCGGGAATCCGAAGTCCGTGTGGCCGCGAAGCTGCTTACCGTCGTCAGCGAATCGCTGGTACGGTACCTGGACGAGCCCAAGACTGAGGACGAGATTGCCTCGGCGTTTGAGGTTCAGAAGCATCAGGGGCGTCGCTGGCTGAAGCGGCTGGTGGCTGACGGCGCAATCGAGAGACTCTCGAAGCCCACTCGCTATCGAGCCATTGGTGCCCAAGAGTTGGGGCTTCCGCTGGGTTCTATGGGTGGTTTCGAGCCGGCGGAGCAACTATTCGCGAGCGTGCGAGAATTGCTGCTGCTGTTCTTGGACCAGCCCAGAGGTGTTGAGGATGTCGTGAGAGCATTGGCCGTTCAGAAGAACCAAGCCCAGGGCTGGCTGATGCGCCTCATGGCTGAGGGCGCGGTCATGAAGCTTGCAGGTGCTCTATATCTAGCGTCGGACGCACATTCCAATTCGCTTTTTCCGCTTTCGGACCTGAAGGACACCCAGACGTAGGGATCGTGAATCGCCTCACACGGGCGCTTCCGGTCGTGCACAGCGACTCTCGCGATCAGCGCTCTGATGATGAACGGTTCATTTCGCCAATGATCAGGACAGTCCCGCCGATTCCCGATAAGAGTTTGGTAATGTACGAAGCAATCGCGGTTCAACTCAGCGCCAGTAAGTTGCTTTCCATTTGTGATTTGCAGTAGCCCGATAGCAAAGCTTGGCGGATTAGTGCGGCGAGACTACTGGAGGTGGAATGATGGCATTTCCGAAACGAGCGGTTACCTTTGCGGCTTGTGTTGTAGCGGCCTGGCTGGCCGCGGGATGCAGCGGGGAGACTAACCCAGTGCAGCGGTGGGTGTACTTCGGCACGGGCGCAGACCACATTTATGTGTCCTCGTTCGACCCAGAGACCGGCGCGCTGGGGGCGCCTCGGCAGGCTGCGCAATTCGGGCGTCCGGGCTTCCTGGCGCTGCACCCTCGGGGCGAGATCCTCTACGCGGTTGGTCGCGAGGGCGAGCAAGGGACTGGCTTCAGGGGCGAGGCAGCCGCGTATGCCATCGATCTCGGAAGCGGGGGGTTGAGCGAGCTCAATCGAGCTTCCACTACTGGGCGGGGCGCTGCCCATGTCGCCGTCAACCAAGCGGCGACCGTGCTCGCGGCGGTCAACTACGGGGACGGCAACACCGTGACGGTAGGTGTTCAGCCCGACGGTAGCCTAGGGGAGCCGGCTTCGGACATGCCACACAGCGGGTCGAGCGTCCACCCGACTCGCCAAGGGGAGCCGCACCCGCATTCGGCAAACTTCACGCCCGATGGTCTCTTCGTCATCGTGCCGGATCTGGGGACCGACGAGCTGGTCAAGTATTCGGTTGACCCGCAGACCGCGGAGCTTGAGCGCACTCCTGACCCGCAGGTCCGCATGGAGCCCGGCTCGGGGCCGCGTCACATGACGTTCCATTCAAACGGGCTTTGGGCATACGTCATCAACGAACTGGCGTCGACAGTGGGAGTGATGCACTACCGGCCCCAGACGGGGCAGTTGGAGCATGTCCAGACGATCAGCACGCTGCCCGCGGAATACGACGGGCCGGCCAACACCACGGCGGAGGTGCTGGTGCATCCGAACGGGAGATTCCTGTACGGATCGAATCGCGGGAGCAACACGATCGCGGTGTTTTCCATCGATCCTGGTGACGGCCAGTTAGAGGCTGTCGAGCGCGTGCCGACCGGCGGCGACTGGCCCCGGAACTTCCGGCTATCGCCCGAGGGGCGTTTTCTGCTGGTGGCCAACCAGCGCTCGGACAGCGTCCACGTCTTCACAGTCGACACCGGAACGGGCCGCCTCAGCCCGACCGGTGTCAGCGTGACGGTGCCAAACCCAATGTGCGTTCGTTTCGTGCCCGCGAGCTAGCTGTCTTGCTGGTTGCAGGCCCGGTCGCGGCCCCGGTTGCCTAGAGAGTCGCGACTCCGATCAGTGCCAGGCCGTTCGTGTAGCCGAGGAACATCAGCACGATGAAGGGGTAGGCGCTCGCGGGCGCGGCCTTGAACTCCTTCCAGATGAAGACCCCCCAGATAGCCGCCACCAAGGTAGCGCCTTGGCCCAGGGCGTACGAAATCGCGGGCCCCGCCACGCCCGAAGCGATCACGTTCAAGCCTAGGGCCACCATCCAGATCATCCCTCCCAGGATTCCCAGCGAATGAAGCTTGGGCCCTCCGCCGAAGTAACGCCCGTAGGTCTTCCCGCCGGCTTTCATGAAGATCGTGTTCACGACGAAGTTGCTCAGCAGGAGGCCGATCCCGAAATAGAGCAAGGCGGTGTACGGGGTCAGAAAGCCGGCTTCGATGGCGCCCGAGCTGAAATCCGGCGAGACGGCCCGGACCAGCATCGGGTAGAACGACCCCATCAAGCAGCCGGCCAAGACTGCGTATAGCAGGCCGCGCCCGAGGCGCCTGCCCGCCACCGGCGGCAGCTTGCTGTATGCGAGCGCCGACATGATCATCGCAACGACGATCAGCGCGACCCCGGCGAAAAGGAGGGTCGGATCCCCCTTGGGCGCTTGGATATAGCTGCGCACGGTGCCGATCACCAGGGCCAGCCCGACTCCGACCGGGAAAGCGAGCGACATTCCGGCGGCGTCGATTGCCACGACCAGCAGGATGTTCGCGACGTTGAACAGAGCCCCGCTCAAGATGGCGTCTCCGATCGGCACCCCGGACGCTTGTCCGAGATTGGCCGCCGCCCCCATGCCCACGCTCCCGAAGCTGCCTAGCGTCAGGGCGAACAGGATGCCTGTCAGGAACACGCCGATCGCGTAGTCCCAGTAGTACAGCTCGAAGGGCCAGTCTTCCTTGCCGGCCAGCTTTTGCGTGTTGGCCCACGACCCCCAGCCCATCATGGTGATGATGCACAAGAAGATCGCCAGTCCCAGGCTTTCGACAACAAACATCTCAACCTCCTTGGGTTCCGCTCCGCCAATTCAACCCGCGACTTCGCTCAGGAAGCGCTCCGCTTCCTGCCTCGACGGGACCGAGTTCTGCGCGCCGGGCCGCGTGACCGACAGCGCCGCGGCTGCGTTTGCGAATCTTGCAGCTTGGAGAACGCCCCTGCCTTCGGCCAGTGCCGTGGCGAAGGCGCCGTTGAATACGTCTCCGGCCGCGGTTGTGTCAACAGCAGACACCTTGAACCCGGGAACGCGCTGGCACCCCTCGCCGCTGGCGATCACACAGCCGCGCGCGCCGAGCTTCAGGACGACGGACCGAGGGCCAAGGGCGAGGACGGCTCTCGCTGCGAGTTCCAAGTCGGCGTCGCTCTCCATCTTCAAGCCCGGCGCCCCCAATAGAGTCTCTGTCTCCGTTTCGTTCGGGGTGAGGAAGTCCACCTTGCGCAACAGATCGGGAGAGAGTTCCCGGGCTGGCGCGGGATCGAGGATGGTGGTCGCCCCGCGCGCCTTGGCGACCGCCAGGGACTCATCGACCGATTCGATCGGGATCTCCAGTTGCGACAGCAAGTAGGAGCCCTCGCTCAAGGCGCTCAGCCTCTGCGCCGCGAGTCCGGGGGTAACGGTAGCGTTCGCGCCCGGGGAGATGACGATCAGGTTTTCTCCGTCCGGCAGGACCAGAATGACCGCCGCACCAGTCGACAGGTCGACCTTGCCCACCGAGTCGGTGTGGACACCGGCGGACTGCAGGCTCTGCAGCAGGAGCGACGCCAGCCCGTCGCTACCCACTTGGCCGATCATGCTCACGCGAGCCCCCATTCGGCCGGCGGCATACGCTTGGTTGGCACCCTTGCCTCCGCTAAACGTCTGCAGGTTGCCGCCAACAATGGTCTCGCCTGGCTTCGGCAAGCGATCGACATTCTGAACGAGATCAGCGTTCAGGCTTCCTATTACAACGATCTCGGGATTCTCTTTCATGGCTCTTCTGTTCCAAGCTGGCGCTGGGGCCCTCCAGTAGCGGGAACCCATCCAAGTCTGCTCCCCGCCCGGTGCCGGTGACGCTCATCAAGATACGGCAAGGTGCGTGAGCGCGATGTTGCTACTGGCCGAAGCGATGTAAGGATCGTCCCGCGCGACAGTGCGCGGTGCATGCTTGCGGTCAGCGGACCTGCAATTGTGCAACACAGACTCTCGCCCCTCCCGGCGGTCTCCGTTAGCATATACGGCTCTACAGTTCGAGCCAACTCGCCAACCAGCTAGACCTCCGGCCTGCAGCTACAGGGAAAAGAAAAGCCCGATGCGATCGCAGTCGTGCCGTCGAACGCGATCGTCGCTTCAATCCCCTTGCCGGCCGCGGCCCCGACACGGCGGCACAGGCCCGGTGGAATGGCTTGCCGGGCCAGGCCCCGTTTCACACTGCGCCGCAGGCCGAAGTCAAGTCCGTACCCGCAGTAGAAAGTAACTTCCGCCCAGGGCGAACAGGGCGCACGGTGCCCAAGCCGCCAGCAGAGGCTGTAGTTGGCCAGCCCGTCCGAGCTGTTCGCTGAATGCCGTGACCGCGTAGAACGCCACGGTCAGCCCCAGGCCGAACCCGACCGGCCACAGGGCGCTGCGTTCGCTGGTCTGTAACGCGAAGGGAAGGGCCACCAAGGCCATCGCGAACGCGAACAGCGGGAACGCCAGCTTCTTGTGCATGCTCACCTGCAGCCGAATGGTGTCAAAGCCGCTCTGAGTGAGGTCTTGGATGTAGGCCCGCAACTGGGCGAGGTTCATCTGCTGGTCGTGCCGACCCGGTTTGAGGAAGTACTCAGGCTCTTCGCGAATGCCGGGAAAGGCCCTTGCCTCGAAGGGCTCGAATGCATCGGTCTGGATCCCGCGCAACTCGCGCACCCAGCCGTTCTCGAAAATCCACGCTGCGCTCTCTTCATCCCAGCGTGCCCGTTCCGCATGGATGTGTCGGCTCAATTCGAACGGTTCGGTCCTGAGGTCGAAGACGCTGATGCCCGAGAACGTCTCGCTGCGCGAGTCGAAGGCTCGGTGGTAGAAGATTCGGTTGTCAAGCCCGAACGTCCATTGGCGGTCTGGTCGCAGGTAGGTGCGTGGCGGCCGGCCCTTGATCTCGTCGCGTAGCGCGTCCTGGCGCATGTTCGCTGCAGGGAGGATCGACTCTTCGAGGGCGAAGAGGCCGGCGCTAAGTCCGCTGGCAGCGATCAGAACGGGCAGGGCCAGACGGTAAAGGCTGACGCCGCAAGACCGGAATCCGGTGATCTCGTTATGCGCTCCCATGACGCCGAAACAGATGAGTGTCGCTACCATTGCCGCGAGAGGGATGGTGTTGTAGGCGAGGAACGGCGTCAGGTAGTAGATGTACGGGACGAAGTGTCCTAGCTTGTCTCGTGTCAGCATGTCGCTGAGCAGCTCGAAGAAGCTGAACACGTACCAGATCGAAGTAAAGGTGAGGACCAGCAGCACCAAGTAGAAGAGAAACTTGCGCAGCACATAGCGGTCGACGACCGGCACCAACAGGTCCAGCGGGTCGCGCATCGGCTCCTTGACGGCGGCTTCATCTTCGCCGGTGCCTCTCTTGCCGATGAACTGCTTAGCCGCTCGTGCCAGGCGACCGCCGACCGCCGTGTGCCAGTCTCGATGCTCGGGGGTGTCTGTCCGCGCGAGCAAGGCCAAACCTGCGACGGCGAAGACTCCGCTGGCCGACCAAGCGGCCAAGGCAGGCGGCAGGGCTCCCCGTTCGGCCAGGGCGGTTCCGGCCAGCGAGATCATCCAGTAGGAGAAGCACAGGAGCATCGCGACGACCACTCCCGAGGCGCGGCTGGCCCTGCGCAGCGAGATGGCCAGAGGCAAGCCCGCCAAGGGCAGCAGCCAACACCCGAACGGCAGCGAGAATCGGTCGTGGAGCAGCACCGTAGCGGTCGGGTCGCCTGCTTGCAATGCCTCCTTCCAAAGCTCGGAGGTGGTCATGGAATCAAACCGCTTCGCGCCGGGATCGAACCTTCGGGGGCGAGCTCGCAGGACCTGATCGGCCGCTTGGGACCGCAGTGCGAGGTACTGTTCCGGATTGCTGGACCGCTCGTACGTGGTGGTTTGGGGGAAGCGCACTTGGATCCGGCCTTGTTCGGGGCGGGGCTGTACGAAGGCCTCCGTGCCCAGCGTGATGCGCGGCCCGGCCGCCTGGACCTCGGCGCCGCTCAGCGAGCCGCGGACTTCGGGCGGCCGCATGTCTGCCAGGAAGATCCCCTTCCAGTGGATTCCCTCGGATGGAACGACGTCTTGCACCCAGATCACGTGATCCGGGAAGTCCTCGATGAACACCCGGGGGATCACCTCGGTGCCCGCCAGCTGGATTCGCAGCGATTCGGCGATCCGGACCTGCTCGCGCAGGGACCACGGAGTGAGCCACAGCGTCGTTAGCGCGCAGACCAGCAAACCGATCGTGGCGACCAGCGAGACTGGGCGGACCAAGGAACGGATCCGGATACCGGATGCGACCATGGCCAAGACCTCGTTGTCGCTAGAGAGCCGCCCTAGCGAGACGAGGATCCCGGTGAGCACGCCCATCGGAATCGTGAATGGGAACGCTTGCGGGAGCGTCAGCGCCAGCAATCGCGCCATATCGTCGGCCGGCACTCTCCGTCCGACCAGCAGTTCCATGACTGGCTCGACGCGCTGCAAGAACAGCACGAGCGTGAATAACGCCGTGCCGACAAGCGATGCGACCGCAACTTCGCGGAAGACATATCGGTTGAGGATGCGCACGCCGTGACGGCTCGGTCGAGCCGAATAGTCATTATGGGGCTTACAGTGCGCCCATTCAGGCAACCCTCGCATACGGTTCTGGAGCAACGCACGGCCCGACGGCCCACGTTGACGCTCCGGCGGCGAGAACCCCGGCCATTGACTATGATGTCGGATACGAGGGGCTACCGCATCACTTCAGCGAATGCAGCGCACCGCGACGAAGTGTGTTGCCTTGTAGACAGCCCACGGCAAGAAGGCGCAGCGTGACGGATCACGATTCGATTGCAAGGCTTGAGGGACTATTGTCTGACGATCAGGCATTGCAGCTTGCTATGCGGCGCGTGGAGATAGCAGAGCGGGCGTTCATTGCGTCGCGGCAGTCGGCGGACTTGGCCGCTAGGGTCGCGAAGGCGGATATGGATGAGGAAATGGAACGCGCAATGGGATGGGATCGGCCTGTCCCGCCCAACAGCCCGCTGATGGCAAAGATCGACACGGCTCTTGAGAATAGGAGAATTCACGCTTTGCAGGTCTTGGATGCGATGGAACGGTTGACCAGTGCCTTGACCATCCTGCGGCGGGCAATGAAACGCTCTGAGAGTTGCCAAGATGCGGCCGCTATCTTTGAGCGGTGCGTCGCGGCGATGGCGGACACAACGGACTTCGCCGACGACATTCTCCCCAAGCGCTAAGCTCGGCACCTTGACTTCCCGCTGGGTCGCTTTGGGCCGAAGAGGCGATTTGCCGCCGTTATCCCCCGTTCCGAGTGGGTCGGCGCGACAGCCGGTGCACTGTGGTTTTGTGCGGAGAGGGTCTAAGCGAAACTTCACGCAGGCCGATTGGCCGATAACCCCTTGCGGTTGAAGGGATTGCTCTCTTCTAGGCCTTGGTGTCTGGCATCTTGTTCCCATGACGGGCACCCGCCTCCTGCCACATAGAATCCACCCCCACCCAAGCGAACGGACTAGCCATCTTGTTCCGCCAACCCCGGCCGAGTGGCCAACGTCATCGAGATTCCTAGCGACGGCTAGCTGAACCGGGAATCTGGGGAACGGCTGCGTCGTCTATGAATTCGCAAGCGCTCTGCTAAGCTAAGCGCTAGCACGGCGCTATCGTCTAAGGGTTAGGACAGGGCCCTCTCAAGGCTCAAATCGGGGTTCGAATCCCCGTAGCGCTACCATTTCCCCAAGCCTTCCTGCCCGCCCCCGTCGGTTCGACGAAGGTTTCCGAGGATCGAGACCGGACCTTAGCCGAGTCAGCATGCTTGGGTTGCAGCGCCAGACACTGGGCTTGGTTGCCGGAATCGTCGGTTTCGCGGCTGTGCTGCTGTTGCCGACGCCGGCGGGCATGGGCCCGGAGGCCCACAAGACGGCCGCTGTCGCCGTCTTGATGATCTGTTGGTGGATTAGCGAGGCCGTCCACATCGGCGTGACCGGCTTCGTGCCCATCGCGCTGTTTCCGCTGCTGGGCGTTGCGACGAGCAGCGCGGTCTCGTCGCACTACGGCAACCACCTGATCTTCCTATTCGTCGGAGGTTTCATCATCGCGCAGGGCATGGAGCGCTGGAACCTGCACCGCCGCATCGCGCTGGCGATCATCGACCGCTTCGGCTCGCGACCCCGGCCAATCGTGCTGGGCTTCATGGTGGCCACAGCGCTGCTCTCGATGTGGATTTCCAACACCGCCACCACCATGATGCTGTTGCCGATGGCGATAGCCGTTGTCAACCAGCTCGTGGGCTCGGCCCAGGTCAGAGGCGCCCCCGAAGGGACCCAGCACGAACAGCTCGCACGCGACACATTCGGTCCGGTGCTGCTGCTTGGGATCGCCTACGCGGCCAGCATCGGTGGGCTCGGCACGGTAGTGGGCTCTCCAACCACGGTTGCATTCCTAGGGTTCGCCACGGACGCGTTCCCGGATCTGCCGCCGATTGGCTTTGCGCAATGGTCCATGGTCGGCCTGCCCATCATCGTCGTGTTCGTGCCGCTCACGTGGCTCTACCTGTGCCGGTTCGGCTCGAAGATTCCGTTGTCTGCCGTGCGCTTTTCGAGCAGCCAGAGCGTGATCCGGGATGCACGTGCCTCCTTGGGAGCGATGTCAGTGCCGGAGAAGCGCGTCACGATCGTGGCGGCCTCGACCGGATTGCTGTGGATCCTGCGCGCGCCGATAGATCTGGGCGGCTTTTTCCTTCCGGGCTGGTCGCAGCTGTTCCCCGTGCCTGGCGCGGTGCATGATTCGACTGTCGCCATGGCGATGGCGATCTTGCTCTTCATGCTCCCGTCCGGTAAGCCCGGCGAGGCGAGCCGGCTGCTGGACTGGCGACATGCGGCGCGTGGCACGCCGTGGGGCATTGTGTTCCTGCTGGGGGGCGGATTCGCGCTTGCTGCGGGGATCACCGACAGCGGGCTGGCCGCTTGGATCGGCGCGTGGCTGGGCGCTCTGGGCGGGTTGCCCAGTTGGGTGCTGGTTGTTGCCGTCTGCGTGCTGACCACGGCCATGACGGAGACCACTTCGAATGTCGCCACAGTGCTTATGTTGTCGCCCGCGGTAGCCGCCATGGCAGGCGAGGTGGGCGTGCACCCCTACCTGCTTCTGATCCCGATGGCGGTCACCTCCTCGTTTGCGTTTACCTTGCCGGTCGCGACCCCGCCGAACGCGATCATCTTTTCGAGCGGCTGGATTACGATTCCACAAATGGTTCGGGCGGGGATCCTGCTCGATCTGATCGGCCTGCTGATCGTGCCGATGGCGGTGTACGCCCTGGGCTCCGGCGTCTTCGGCTTCTGACTGTCCGCCGGGCCAGACCGCGCTTGGTATCGGTCGTGGCGGTCGCTCCCTCGCAAGGGTTCGACGCTCAAGGCGATTTCGCGCTATTGTTACGTGCGAGGCATCGCGATGCGCACGAGACGAGACTTTCTTCAAGCCACCGCAGGGGCGATCACGCCCGCGCTCCTCAGCGGAGCCAGCGTGAACGAGCGCGTCACGGTCGGAATGATGGGCTTTCGGGGACGCGGGCGCCAGTTGCTCTACGGATTCGCCGAGATGCCGGACGTCCGCGTCAAGACCATCTGCGACGTGGATCGGCGCTTGTTCGACAAGGCCGTTTCTGCCGTCGGTGACCGGCAGGGCAGCCGGCCGGCGGTCGAGACCGACTTTCGCCGGCTCCTGGACGATCCCGACATCGATGTGCTCGTGGTCGGGACACCCACCCACTGGCACGCGATCCCGACCATCTTGGCCTGCCAGGCGGGCAAGCACGTCTATGTCGAGAAGCCTGCGGGTCACAACATCGCCGAAGGGCGGGCCATGTTGGATGCTGCCCGCAAGTACGATCGTGTCGTACAGGTGGGGATCCAATCCCGCAGCGGCCGGAACTACGAGGAGGCTTGCGCATACATCCGCACCGGCGCGCTGGGCAAGGTTGCCTTTGCCAAGGGCTGGGAGAGTGCCCGGCAGAAGGGAATCGGCTACCCGCCGGACGAGGCCGCGCCTGCTGGAGTGGACTACGACATGTGGCTCGGCCCGGCCCCGAAGCGCCCCTTCAACCGGAGTCGCTTCCATGGCAGTTGGCGCTGGTTCTTCGACTACGGCACTGGAGACTTGGGCAACGATGGTGTTCACCGCGTGGACTATGCCCGCCGCGGCTTGGCGGCCGGATTCGAGGCGATGGGCAAGAAGCTGCCCGACTGGCCGACGGCTGTGACGGCTTCGGGAGGCAAGTTCTTCTTCGACGACGCGCAGCAGTGGCCTGACACGCTCGTGGTGACATGGGACTATCCCGGCGCGACGCTGATGTACGAAATGCGCAACTGGCAGCCCACGACGATGGATGGCGAGGCCGAGGGAGCTGCCGTCTACGGCGAGAACGGCTACGTCGTGATCGGCAACGGGAGCTGGCGCGCATACGACGAAGCGGGCAAGATCGTCACATCCGGCGCGAGCGAGAAGGCGGAGGACGACGTCAACCACAAGCGCGACATGGTCGATGCGATCCGCGCCGGAGGCCGCCCGGCGTGCGACATCGAGATCGGCCATTGCGCGTCGGCACTGATCCACCTCGGGAACATCGCTTGGCGGACAGACCGGAAACTGCGTTTCGACGCGGTCACGGGGAGCTTTGGCGAGGATTCCGCCGCGAACGCGCTGGTTTCCCGACAGTACCGCGAGCGCTGGGCTCTGCCAAAGGTATGACACTTGCGTCACGCAAGCGCTTCTCCAAGACCGTGACATCGTGACCTGAGCCAGCGTGTGGATCGGGCCGGGGCTGCATGTCCGGTCGGTGTCTGGGCTCGACCTGAACCGCCGGCAATGCGGTCCCGGGTGGCATCGCTGTCGCCAATAGGCGGCTGCTGGTGTCGGGCAGCTCCTTGCAGCGACTTGGTGCTGCCCTAGTCGCGTGCAGATCCGGCCTATACGTCCGGCACCGCAATTGCGGTTGTCAACTTCCGGTGAATTGGAGGGGCAGAGGCAGTCTAGTGGACATGGTGTAGATTAAGATTGAATTCATGAATTTAGCTCGTATTCTGATCATTCTGGTGGTCTTGGTTATCCCGACTGGTGTCTTTGGCCAAACAGCTACGGGGAGGCTAGGAGGTGTTGTTCTGGATGCCACCGGGGCGTCCATTCCGGGTGCGTCGGTGACGGTTCGAAGCGAATCGACTGGTGCAATGGTCGAACTAGAAACGAGCGTGGTGGGCTCCTTTAGTGTGAGTTCCTTGGTGCCCGGAATGTACACGATCGAGGTCAGAGCGGACGGTTTTCGCAAGTACACCGTGACTAGCCAGAAGGTCGATGTTGCCCTGGCTACCTCTCTGCCACCGATTACTCTCGAGTTGGGGCCATCCACAGAAGTCGTGGTGGTGGAAGGGGACGTGACGCGCGTGCAGACGTCGAACGCGGAAGTCACGTCCATCGTCACCTCCGACCAGATCCAAGAGCTCCCCTTGATCGGAAGGGACCCCCTGAGCTTCGTCAGCCTGCAGGCGGGAGTCGTCTATGGCGGCGCGGCGAACACGGTCATCAACGGCCAGCGCACGTCATATTCTAACGTCACTTTGGACGGCATCAACATCCAAGACAACTTCATCCGCAACAACGCGCTGGACTTCTTGTCGAGCCGGACGCTGATCGATCAAGTCGCCGAGTTCGCCATTACGACGCAGAATGGCTCGTCGGCGGTCGGCATGGGGTCGTCCCAAGTGAACTTCACGACACAATCTGGCGGGCCGGAGTTTCACGGCAACGCCTACTGGCACAGCCGCAGCGACAAGCTCGCGGCCTCGCCTTGGTTTTCCAACCGGCAGGGCTTAGAGAAACCGGAACTGAACTTTAACCAGTACGGCGGCTCGCTGGGCGGCCCTGCGATCAAGAATCGCGTCTTCTTCTTCGCCAACTATGAGGTGATGACAGACCGACGCGAGAGTCTTGTCAACACTACGATCCTGACTCCGACGGCGGCCCAGGGGGTATTTCGGTATTTGGACCTGAGCGACACGCTGCGCGAAGTCAACGTACTGAGGCTGCAAGGACTGGGGGCGGACGCGGCGGCAGAGCAGATCCTGAGCCAGATTCCGGCTCCCGGCGAAATCAACAACTTCGACCGGGGCGACAGCACGTCTGAGCGCCAGCTCAATACGGCCGGCTATCGCTTCTTGACGCGCGACAACGCTGACAGAAATGCCGTCACTGCGCGTGGCGACTGGAACGCGAGCGGGAGCGGAGCGCTTGCGGTGACGTACAAGCGGAGTCAGGAGACTAATGACAGACCGGATTCGGACATAGGAGTGGGCTACCGCGAAGTGCCGCCGGTGCAGGATTTCGTCAAATCGCAATTCCTCTCGGCCTCGTGGCGCAGCACGTTCGGGCCGCGCTGGACCAACGAAGCGCGGTTCGGCTTCAATCTCGCCCCGGGTGATTTTCGCAATAGTGCAGCTCCGACCGACTACGAAGTCTCGGGGATGCTGTATACGAATCCGAACGTGAACTTTGCTCCACAAGGGCGCTACACCGACACCTTCAATATCCGTGACAACGCCATGGCGCTGATCGGTCGGCACTCGGTGCAGTTCGGATTCGACGCCCAGCAAGTCCGAGTCGAGAGCTTTCACTACGGTGGCGTCGTCCCCGAGATGCTGCTTGGCCTAGGCGTGGAGAGCGAATACCAAATCCCCGGAGCGCTATTTCCCGGTGGGATCGATTCTGGCGATCTGGGCACGGCCCAATCCCTACTGGCGTCGCTGGCGGGAATCATCTCCAGCGCGAGGCAGTCGTTTAATATCAGGGACAGAACCTCCGGTTTCGTCCCAGGACAGGAGAACCGCAGGCGGTACAGCTACGATTCGTTCGCATTGTACGGCCAAGACAGCATCAAGATCCGGCCACGCTTCACTGTCAACTTGGGTATGCGCTGGGAGTATTTCGGGAGACTGGATGAGCGCGACAGTCTGATGTTGCTGCCGGTGCCCGGGCCGGGAAGCCTGATCGATACATTGCTCTCTGACGCCGAACTCGACTTTGCCGGAGGTGGCGTCGGGCGGCCGCTGTGGAATCCGGATCGCAACAATTTCGCGCCGAATATTGGTATCGCCTGGGATGTCTTCGGCGATGGTAAGACATCGCTGCGCGCAGGCTACAGCATCAACTACGTCAACGACGAGACTATCGGTAGTGCTAACAATGCCATTTCGGCCAACGACGGACTAGAAGGTTCCAACCGGTTGCAGAATCTTGATGCCTTCCTCGCGGACGGACCAGTCACCGTAGACCCGCCGGAATACGCGGTGCCCCGCCGCGTCAGCCAGAATCAGGCGATCGACCCGTACGCAGCTGTGTTTTCCATCGATCCGAACTACCGCTCGCCGTACGTTCAGCAATGGAACTTCGGTCTCCAGCGCGAGATCGGTTGGAAGACCGTGGTTGAAGCCCGCTATGTCGGCAACAAGGGCACAAAGCTCGTCCGGGCGTTCGATTACAACCAGGTCATCATCAAGGAGAACGGGTTCCTCGACGATCTGATTCGCGCTCGCAACAACGGCTTCTTGGCCCAAGAGGCGACCGGATCGTTCAACCCCGCCTACAACCCGGGCCTAGAAGGCAGCCAGGAGTTGACCGTATTTCCGAGGATCATTGGCGGAGGATACATCAGTTTCCCGGTGGTGCAGCAGTTCATTCGCCAAGGCGAGCCGGGCGGCCTGGCCGCCCTGTATATAGTGAACGGCCTGACCGAGGGCACCGACGTGAGCTTCCGGCGCAACCGGAGTGCGCTTGTAAGCGACTTGGTCACGAACTATTCCAATTCGAGCTATCACGGCTTGCAACTCGAGGTGCGGCGGCGAGCGGCGAGCGGCGTGCAATTCCAAGCAAACTACACGTTCTCAAAGGTGCTGACTGACTCCAGCGGGGTTGGCTACCACCGCTTCGCGCCATTCCTCGATCTCGCGCAGCCGCACTTGGAGCGCGCCCGCGCAACCTTCGACCTGACCCATGTGATGAACGCGAACGTAATCTGGAGACTCCCGTTCACTTCAACCAATCGCTTGCTTCAGGGCTGGACGGTGGCATCCATCGTGACGCTGCAGAGCGGGTCGCCGCTGTCGATTTCATCGGGTCGAGGCACGTTGAATCGCCGGGGCCGGTCTGGCGAGAACACGGCGTCCACATCTCTGAACAAGGACCAGCTCGACCATATCGTACGGTTCCGAATGACCGACGATGGGCCGTTCATGATCTCGCAGGGTGCAATTAATCCGCGCGACAACAGCGGCGTGGCCATTGATGGCGCGGAAAGGTTCACCGGGCAGGTCTTCTCCCATCCAGGACCGGGCGAGGTTGGAAACCTCCAGCGACGCCTGTTTTCGGGCCCGAGCGCATTCAAGTTCGACTTTTCGGTGAGCAAGATGACAAGAATCACCGAGGACCACTTCGTCAAGGTCGGTGCGCGAGTGGAGAACCTGCCGAACCACCCGTCGTTCTACACGGGGTCACACTCGATCGGCTCGACACAGTTCGGACGAATCACCCAGACCATCGTGGGACCGAGGCGGATTGAGCTGTTCGTGCGGTACGAGTTCTAGGGCGTGGGCGAGAACCGCCAGCCAAGCAACAGATTTAGTATTTCGGGGGGAGATGGGCGCGTAGCACTTTAGTCGGAGCTGTCGCGTCGCTTGCTCATTACGAGGCAGTGTCCCTAAGCGGCGCAGCCTCGAATTCTGGATTCTTCAATTTAGTGTTGCTTTGTGCAGCGTAGTACTTGGCAATGCCGCCGTATGCTGCGCTCTGGCTTCTGATGTAGCGCGCGGGCATGGAACTCGAAGACCAGCGGCCTACCTGCATTAGCTCGGGCAGGCTGATGCCATGGGCTGCGAGATCTTGGGCCATGCCGACCCTCGGACTATGGCCGCTGTACTCCCCTGTCAGTCCAGCCGCCCGGGCTGCTGCGGCGATTCGCCGGCTGATCTGAGATCCGGAGAGTTGGAACACCGTGTCGGAAGGTTTCGCCGAGTGCGACTTGATAGCCGCAAGATCCCGCATGGCCTGCTGGCCCAGATACAGAATCGCGCCGTTCCCTTCTTGATCGGTCTTGGCTCGGCGAACCGCCAAGCGGCCCGATCCGTCGGTCTCCTCGGAGATGTCGCCCCAAGTCAAAGCAGCAGCCTCTTCGCGTCGTAGCAGAGCGTCGCGCATAGTGCTGCAGATGGCGATGTCAACTAAGCCTCGGCGACGGGCGGTCACCGAGCTCTCGCGGCGCTGCCGCACCGGGCCGCCGCCGGATCGTCGTAGGCAGGCGGTCGCTCGGACCGAGTCGAGCACCTTGGCGGTGAGCGGGGAGGCCTGCCGCTGAGCGTTCCCGACCTGCCGAACGAGTCCACCGAGGACTCTCTTGACGAGTTCGCTCGCCGTGGGGTCGGGAAGCCCTGCGGCGCGGTGGGCTGCCCCGATGGCAGCACGCCGGACTCTCAGGGTCGAAGCGCTCACGGTCTCGGCGAGATACGCCAGATGCGCTGCTACGAATTCAGGCGTCGCAGGTGGGGCAGCGTAGTCTTGCTGCACGGCCCAGTCCTCGAATGCCTTCCAGTGGCTGAGGTAGGCGTTCCGAGTCCTCGCAGCGAGGGAGGAAGACAGAGCCTTCTCTACTCGGACTCGGTCGATCATGGACAGTCTATTGGCCTCAACCATTCTCATTGTGTGCGTCATAACTTCTTGTCAAGCGCGTAATAGGAAGAATTTCGCAATTTCCCCAAAGAATCTAAGTTCTGGGTTGCTTGAAGCACTGAAACGGACTCGCTCCGGCCGCCGCGAGGCGCTGAAATTCGCCTGCAGGCAGCCAACGAGGGCGTGATTCCTTACCTAGATGGCATCTCGATCGCCCGAGACGATGGGAAGCACCACTATATCATGCTCGATAAAAGAAGTTAGAAGATTTAGTAAAACTGGTCTTGTTCGGTTGGACCGAACTGAATTGGAGGAAAACAACATGAAAATTTCGATTCTGCTGTGTTTCGCGGTGATGCTTGGGCTCGCGGCCGAAACACCAGTGTTGATGCAAACCGTGCTCGATGGCGATCGCGGTGAGCTAGAGCGAACCTTGCAACAGGGGGCAGACCCCAATGCGGGTGACGACCATGGACAGACGGCGTTACACCTCAGTGCGGCCACTGCGGATTTTGGCGCTCTGAAGCTGCTGTTGGACCACGGGGCCGACCCTAACAAACGTGACCTGCATGGTATGACCCCATTGGCAGCTGCTGCTGGGGCGGTTGCGGACGGGACTGCTGTCGAAGCAATTGTGACTCTGTTGCTCTCTTACGGAGCAGACCCTAATCCGCTTGGGCAAGGCCTGTCACCTTTGGCCTTTGCCATGCAGCGTGACCACGAGGGTGCCGTTGCGGTATTGAAGGATGCTGGTGCTGTGCTTGGCAATTCAGAGTCGCTGGCCATGCTGGAAGCAAACCAACTGTTCACGCGAGCAATGAAGTCCGCAATCTTCGAATCAACTCGCGGACAGATGTCGGAATCTGAGTTTATGGCTGCCGCACGAGAAGCGATCACGGAATTCTCAAGAGCGCTACGGATCAACGGGATGGCGGTTCCCGAATCCCAAGAAGCCAGCTTCCTTGAGAACAGTCGTGAACAGTATCGAAATCTCGTTCTGGTGCAAGAATCGAAAGACGGAGTGACACAATGATGACGGTTCCAATCTCTTTCAAGCGAGCCTTCTCGTTAGTTCTGCTCTGTACCGTTTTGGCCATCTCAGCGCTCCCAGCCCGCGCGAACGGGTGTCGCAACCGCTTTCGAGAATGTGTGACATCGACGTACGTCGCTGGTGTGAGCTGCACAGTTGTTACACTCGGGACAGGTGGCGCTGCGACTGCCATTTGCGTCACGACAACATTGACCAGCACAAGGTGCTGGTGGGAGTACTACGCGATTCAGGGATGCGGCTCTAATTGATCCTGGCAACACCATGAGGTTCGTTTCAATTATGCAGATCGGGAAACGTTGGAAGGAAGCAAGCCTTCTGGCGAGAGTTGCGTACTGCGGCGCGCTCTTGTATTGGGTTTGTTCAACGTTGGCCAATCGTGCGTTTTGGGAGCATTGGCCTTATTTGGTGATTAGCGCGGCTGGGTTGCTGCTAACACTGGTGTATGGCCTCCATGTGCGAAAGCCAGAGCCATCGGTGACTCGCCTAGGCGTTTCCAGTGCAAGTCGGATTCAAGACTAGTGAGGCTGCGTCAGGGCAAGTCAATGTCAACGAAGGTTGCGCACTTCTGGGGGGGATCCGCCGCAGAGTTCTCCCCTGCGCTGCGATTGGGCTTGAGGCGGTCGGGTGCAGCGACCGGAGAAGGCCGCCTCAAGCGGGACGGCAGAGGCTAGTCGGGTCCAATCATTGGGGCCGGGCTGGCGTCGCCCTCCACCAGGCCACACGAACCGGGTTACGGCCTCGGCGCTCGGCCCATGGGACAGCGGGATCCGGCCGGATGGTCGGTCCCGGGGGCGCAACCCCTCGACCGGTGACTCAGCAGCGGCTGGGGACCGACGTCCTGTAGAGGTCAACCCAATCGATACCCCTCAGCCGCTCGAGTGCGAGACTTGGCTAGGCTTACGTGCTGAGCCCGTGTGTCGAGAGGAGGACTTCACGGAGATCTATCGCGATGGCGAGCTAAACCCGGGATCTGGAATTACATCCGGTCAAGAAACGGTTTTTTGCACTCTAGGATCACGCCGGAGGAGCAGTCTTGACCATGCTAATGGGCTGAAGTACCATGAGGATACTGGCCAGGTAGCTCAGGTGGTAGAGCGCGGCCCTGAAAAGGCCGGCGTCGGCGGTTCAAGTCCGTCCCTGGCCACCATTTCGCAGTCCTGATCGGAGCCTCCGGTCGCGAAGCGCACTGCTTGTCCCGTCTGCCGGAAACTCCGGCATTAGGCCGGTTCGGACGCCCCATTCATTGAGCGAGGGTCCTTGCGTCTTCCTCAGACATGGCCGCTGCCGAGGGGAAGTACCCGATCGGCCCGCAGTGCCTCGCCGAGCCGCGCGCGGGCTACGAATGGATTGCCCTGCGGTCGACTGACAGGGCGGCCTCCTTGAGCGCTTCCGCCAGCGTCGGGTGCGCGTGGCTGGACCGCGCGATGTCCTCGCTGCTGGCCCCGAACTCGATGGCCACCGCCGCCTCGGCGATCAGGTCGCCGGCACGGGGGCCGATCACGTGGACTCCCAGCACCCGATCAGTGCGTTCGTCAGCGAGCACCTTGACGAATCCGCCCGTGTCGGCGATGGCCTTGGCCCTGCCGTTGGCCACGAACGGGAACACTCCCTTGCGAAATCCGGTCCCCGCCTCGGCTAGCTGTTCTTCAGTCTTCCCAACCGAAGCGATCTCTGGATGCGTGTAGACCACGCCCGGGATCGCGTCGTAATTGACGTGGCCGTAGCCCGTCACGATGCGTTCCACGCACGCGATGCCTTCTTCCTCGGCCTTGTGCGCCAGCATCGGGCCGCGGATCACGTCGCCGACCGCGTAGATCCCCGCCACGGATGTCTGGAATCCATCCCCGACTTCGATCCGTCCGCGGCCGTCCAGCTCGACGCCGACAGATTCCAGCCCGAGTCCTTCGGTGTTTGCCGAGCGTCCCACCGACACCAGCACGCGGTCGCAGGCGAAGGGCTCGGCTCCGTCGGACTCGACCGTGCAGCCATCGCCCTCGGCGCGGGCCGCGGTGACCTTGGCTCCAAGCCGGAACTGCATGCCCTGCTTGGCCAGGATCTTGTGGGCAGCCGTCGCCACTTCCAGATCCATGCCCGGCAGGATGCGGTCCAGATATTCGAAGACCACGACCTCTGCACCGAGGCGGCGCCAGACAGAACCCATCTCCAGTCCGATGTACCCCGCGCCGATGACGGCCAGGCGGGCGGGGACCTCGCTGTACGAGAGCGCTTCCGTGCTCGTGCCCACGCGGTCGCCGTCCAGCTCGATGCCAGGCAGAGAAGACGACTTGCTGCCAGTCGCGATCAAGATGTGCTTGGCCTCGACTTCTTGAGTCCCGCCCGGAGTATCGATCGCCAGACTCGAAGCTGACGCGAATCTCGCGGTGCCGGTGTAGCGGGTGATCTTGTTCTTCTTGATCAGGCTCGCCACGCCGCGCGTCAGCGATGTCACCACCCGATCCTTGCGTTTCAACATGCGGGCTAGGTCCAGTTGCACGCCCGAGGCCTTCACGCCGTGCTCGTCGAAACCCTCCGAAGCCCGTTCATAGATTTCTGAGGACTCCAGCAGAGCCTTGCTCGGAATGCAGCCGATTCGCAGGCAGGTGCCGCCCAGCGCCTTTTCCTTCTCCACGCAGGCCACGTCGAGCCCCAGTTGCGCCGCGCGTATGGCGGCGGTGTAGCCGCCCGGACCGGCCCCTATGACGATCAGGTCGTGAGATTGCATCGTGAGCGCTCCGCCGCTTGATGGGATGGTTGGCCTGCGGGGTCCTGGCTTACAATTGCAGCCAGATCCTCTCGGGGCTCTCCACGAGATCCTTGATGCGCTTCAGGAATGCCACCGCCTCGCGCCCGTCAACGATCCTGTGATCGTAGGTGAGCGCTAGGTACATCATGGGCCGGATCACGACTTCTCCGCCCGCCGCGACCGGGCGGTCTTGGATGGCGTGCATGCCGAGGATGCCGCTCTGCGGCGGGTTGACGATCGGCGTGGACAGCATCGAACCGTAGATCCCGCCGTTCGAGATGGTGAAGGTCCCGCCGCGCAGCTCCGAGATCTCGATCCTGTTCCGCTGAGCCCGAGTGCCGAAGTCGTGAATGGCGCGTTCGATCTCAGCGAAGGTCATCGTTTCGGCGCGGCGCAGCACCGGCACCACTAGCCCTCGTCCGCCGCCGACGGCGATACCGATGTCCTGATGCTTGTGGTAGACGATCTCGCTGCCCTCGATGCGGGCGTTTACGGCCGGAACAGCCTGCAGCGCGTCCACCACTGCCCGGACAAAGAAGGACATGAAGCCGAGCTTGACGCCGTGCCGCTCCCGGAAGCTCTCGCTGTGCCGACGGCGCAACTCGATCACTGCGGTCATGTCGGCCTCGTTGAACGTCGTCAACAGGGCGGCCTGCTGCTGGGCCTCGACGAGGTTGCGCGCGATGACCTTTCGAAGCGGCGACATGGGCACGCGTTCCTCGGCGGCTCCCGGGGCCGGCTTGGGCGGCGCGGAAGCCGCTGGAGCTTCGTCTGAGGCTGCCGGTTGCGGCGCGGGCACTGCGGCTGGCGGGGATTCGGGCTGGGCCCGTTTCACGGCGCGGGTCGCGTCCTCCTTGAGCACCCGGCCCCCCGGCCCCGTGCCTTGCGCGGACGAGGCTGGAAGGCCGGCTTCACCCAGCACGCGGCGTGCGCTAGGCATCACCCGGGCCGGGGGCTCGGCCGCTGCGGCCGGCGCAGGGGTGGCAGCTTCGGCCTCAACGCTGTCAGCGCCTGCCGCGGCGGGCTCTTCCTGCCCATGCGGAGCCTCGCCGGGCTCGATCAAGCCGATCACGTCGCCCGGCACCGCGTCTTCGCCTTCCTGCTTCAGGATCTTAACAAGCGTGCCGGCTACAGGGCTCGGCAATTCGATGGCAGCCTTGTCGGTCTCGATTTCGACAGTGACCTCGTCCAGGGCGAAATGCGAGCCCTCGGGTTTGCGCCAAGGCCCGATGCGGACCTCCGTGATCGATTCGCCGGCCTCGGGAATTAGCAGCTCTACAGTCATGGCTGACCCTACACCTTAGCCGACTGTCAGAGCGCGCTCTATGAGCTGCTGCTGCTCGTGCTTGTGGCTGCCAGGCGATCCGGTCGCCGGACTGGCGGATTCGGGACGGCAGACCACGTCCGAGAACAGCCCGCGGAAGCGCATCTGTAGGTCTCTCCACGCGCCCATGTTGCGCGGTTCTTCTTGGACCCAGACCACATCGACCTCGGGGTACGCCCCTAGCTCCTCTTCGAGTGCTTCGCGGCCGAGTGGGTAGAGCTGTTCGAGCCGCATGATCGCGATGTCCTCGCATCCGGCCGCTCGGCGGGCTTCCGCAAGTTCGTAGTAGATCTTGCCGCTGCAGGCGAGCACGCGCCTGACTGCGGACGGATCCGCCACTGGGTCGCTGATGATCCGCCGAAAGCGACCGGAGGAGAGTTCGGCGATGCTCGAGACCACCTTGGCGTGCCGCAGCAGGCTCTTGGGCGTCATCACGACCAAGGGCTTGCGCCACGAGCGCAGCACTTGCCGCCTCAACAGGTGGAAGTACTGCGCGGGCGTGGTGGGGCAGGCAACTTGGATGTTCTCCTCGGCCGCCAACTGCAGGTAACGCTCTAGCCGCGCGCTGGAATGCTCGGGGCCCTGGCCTTCGAAGCCATGGGGCAGCAGCATGACCAAGCCGCTCCAGAGGTGCCACTTGTCCTCGCCGCTGGAGATGAACTGATCCACGATCACCTGGGCCGCGTTGGCGAAGTCCCCGAACTGGGCCTCCCACAGGATCAGGCCGTCCGGCCATTCCATGCTGTAGCCGTACTCGAACCCCAGCGGCCCGCCTTCCGACAGCGGGCTGTTGTGAATCTCGAAAGCCCCCTGACTCGGGGACAGATGCTGCAGTGGTGTGTACGGGAAGCCGGTTTCGGCGTCGTATACGACCGCGTGCCGGTGCGAGAAGGTCCCTCGCTCCGTGTCTTGGCCTGTGAAGCGGACTCGGTGGCCTTGGACCAGCAAGCTCCCGATTGCCGCCGCCTCGGCCGCAGCCCAATCCAAGGGAGGCTGGCCCTTGGCCATGTCGGCCCGCTGCTTGAGCAGCCGTTCGACCCGGGGGTCGAGCCCTAGGTCGTCCGGGACTACGGCCAGCCGTTCCAGGATGGACGCCAAGGTGGCCCTTGGAACGCCCGTGTCCACTTCTGCGACCTGCGAGTCCGATCCCCGGTTGTAACCCGACCAGTCACCGGTCACTTGGTCGCCGACATGGATGTAGTGTTCGCTACGAGATGACGCCAGCTCGCGCTCGAGCTCCTGGCGCCTTTCCTCCGCGATTCGGTCGGCTTCCTGGCGCGTGACTCCTCCCTGCTTGAGCAAGTGCTCGAGGTAGGCTTCCCGCACGGGCTTGCGCTCTCCGATCACTCGGTACAGCAGCGGCTGTGTGAAGCGCGGCTCGTCGGTCTCGTTGTGTCCTCTCCGGCGGTAGCCGTACATGTCGATCACCACGTCGCGCTGGTACTGGTTGCGGAAATCCACCGCCAGGCGAACTACCTGGGCGGCCGCTTCGGGATCCTCTCCGTTGACATGGAAGATCGGAATTTGCAGCATCTTCGCCACGCCCGAGGCATAGATGCTGGACCGGCTTTGCGTCGGCCTGGTCGTGAATCCGATCTGGTTGTTGATGATGACGTGGATCGTGCCCCCGACCCTGTAGCCGGTAAGCTGGCTCATGTTGAGCGTTTCCTGCACGATGCCCTCTCCCGCGAAGGCAGCGTCGCCGTGCAGCAGGATGCACATGCCCTTGGTTCGCCGCGAATCCCCCTTTCGATCCTGCCTGGCGCGCAGCCGGCCCACCGCGACCGGGCCCACGAATTCCAGATGGCTCGGGTTGAAGCACAGCGAAATGCGCAGTTCTTCGCCATGCGATGTGAACCACGACCCCCTGTAGCCGAGATGGTACTTGACATCGCCTCGGCCCTCGAAGTGCTCGTGGTCCAGGTCGGCGAACTCGCGAAATATCTGTCGGGCACTCTTGCCGATGATGTTGGCTAGGACGTTCAGGCGCCCCCGATGCGCCATTCCGACCACGATATCCCGGACACCATCGTCGCCGGCGCGTTCGATGAGTAGGTCCAGGAGGGGAATTAAGGTCTCGCAACCCTCTAGGGAGAACGATTTCGCCCCGACGAACTTCTTCTGGATGAACTCCTCGAATATCGTGGCGTCGGACAGCTTGGCCAGGATCCTGAACTGGCGCGCTTGGCTCAGCTGCACCCGGTTGCCGGACGACTCCATCCTCTTCTGGAGCCAATCGCGGATACCCAGGTCGTCGATGTGCATGAATTGCACTCCGATCGAACGGGTGTACGTTTCCCTGAGACGTTCGATGACTTGGCGCGGCGTGTTCAGCGAGCAGCCCGATAGCGTCGCTGGGGAGATCTGCCCGTCCATGTCCTGCTCGTGAATTCCGTAATACGAGGGGTCGAGCTCCTCCGAAACCCTCCTCGTCATGTCCAGCGGATCGACGCGAGCGACCATGTGCGCGCGCACCCGAAATGCCCGCACGATCTTGTCGACGCGGTGCTGGAGGGTCGCAGGCGACGGGCCGTTCCCGCTGGCTTCCCGGTCGCGCTCTTGACGCGAGGGCCGCGGGCTTCCGATCGGCTCAAACGTCGGAGGCGCCCACGAAGGCGATGGCGCCGCAGGGCCGGCATCGGTCGCGATGGAAGCGAAATAGTCCTGCCACTCGGCCGATACGGAAGTCGGATCGCGCAGGTACTCGGCGTAGAGGCCTTCGACGAAGGCTAGGTTGATCTCGGTCGGCCAGTTGTCGAAATCCGACATGCTACGCGGGAGGCGGAACTACCCGGGCCTTCCCTTACTGAGAATACCCCCCTTGGCGAAGCGCCGCGATTTCGCTACTCGCAGTGGACCGCAGCGGTCTGTGTCGGCTTGGCTCGAGGGAAGGCACCCCTGGCGGCCCGACGATCAAATCTCCTGGGCGTGCGATGTCCCGACGGATCGGCCGGATTGCGGCCCGTTAGGTCGTAGGGAGGCGGAGCACGAACATCTGCCGCGTGCCGTCTTCCATCATGCTCGGAATGAGCAGTGCATCGCCGGTTCGGTTCCAGCGCGGTGCGGGATCGCAGCGCAAGTTGCCGGAGACGCGTCCGAAGAGGTCATAACCGCCGGCACGGAAGGTCTCTCCGGTGCGCCGGTTGTGGATCACGTAGTGGACCTTGCCGTCGTCCTTATACCCGTTGGCCAGCCACTCGAGACTCGGCGACAGCGCGATATCGCCCTCGGGATCGGGAAACATCTCCGTGTCGCCGATGAGTTCGACGAGCTTCTGGGTGTCTACGTCGAAGACTGCCTGACGGTTCGCGATCGAACCGATCATGCGCATGCCCGCATCCCATTCGGGATGGCCGCCGATGTGTGTCTGCTGCCGGCGCAGGTCCGTGCCGTCGCTCGCGATCGTGAACGAAGCGTTGATGCGGCCGGGCTTGCCGAAATTGCCCCGGGCGAAGAAGAACAGGCGCTCGCCGGAGCGGCTCCAGAGGGTGTGGTTGATGAATAGCGGGATCGAGTCGATCGCGGGCCACTCCCGGCGCAGTGCTTCAGCGAGAGTGCGGAACGAGACCAGCAGGCGCTTCTCCCCGGTTTCGACATCGACCAAGAACACACCGTCGTCCTCCGGTGCGCTCACGCCCTCAGTCCAGTCCCGCGCGCCCGGATAGCCTGTAACTGGGCGCAGGCGGGCCATGCGCGCGTAGTTGATCCCGGCGAAGTACTTGCCGTCGAACGACACCCCGCCGTTGCCGACCGGGGTCTCGTCAAAGCGGTATTCCCGAACGCGGCGGCCCGCGGCGATGTCGAACAGGACCGCAAACACCCTGCCCGTTTCGGGGTCGCGGTCATTGAAGAAGAACTGGTTCTCGGGGTCGGCGGGGTTCCAGTACAGCATCGTGCCTTGCTGCACGTTCCAGCCCCGGCAGGTGTCCACCACGCGCACCGCGTAGTCGTTTTCGGTGTCGAGCAGGATCACTTCCGCGGCATCGGTCGGCCCGGGCATGCGATCCACGAACTCGGTGCGCAGCGCGACGATGTAGCGGCCGCTTTGATTCCACGGGATTGTCCCGACGTGGCCGATATAGCCGAAGAAGTGGTTCTTGGGGCCGAACGTGATCTGCTCGCGTTCGATTTCCGTCGCTTGGCTTGGCGTTGGAGCGGGCGCGCAGCTCGGCCCGAGCAGGCAGGTTGCAACCAGGGCCAGGGCTGCCAGCTGCGACGGGCGATGGCGATGTGGGCTCGCCGGCGGGGACTTCGGGCGTGGCATGAAACCTCCGATCATTCCAGCATACTCGGGCGGTGCCTGCGTCGGCGGTGCTGTCGCGGATGGATCAGCCGGCGGGGACGCCGAGGCGCTTGTTGGTTTCGGAATCCGGCTAGGATGGGTACAGCGGCCGGCTTGCAGCCCGCTAGGCCGCAGCTCGATCCGCTGGCTCATGGCGTCCTTTCACGCGCAGTTCCCCGAGTTCGATTCCCACGTTCGGGCAGTCTTTGCCGAGCAGAGCTTCATGCGCGGGATCGGCGCCGAGATCGGCAGCGTGTCGCCGGGCAGGGTGGAGATCGTGCTGCCGTTCAGGGACGACCTGCTTCAGCACCACGGCTATCTCCACGGCGCTGTGATTGCCGCCATCGTCGATACCGCTTGCGGCTGCTCCGCTCTGACGCTCATGCCGGCTGGCTCGACCGTGCTCACGGTCGAGTACAAGATCAACTTCATGGCTCCGGCAGCAGGCGAGCGTCTAGTCGCCCGCGGCCAAGTCCTTCGTCCCGGGCGCAAGCTGACAGTCTGTTCCGGGGAAGCGGTCGCCGTTGTCGAGGGCAACGAAAAACCGGTGGCCGCACTGATGGCGACGATGGTGCGGGTACCCCCTGCCGGGGAATCGGAGCAGTAGCCCAGCCCTGCGTCTCCGTCGATTCCTCGAGCTACTGCCCGATCGAGAAGTTGTGCCCGAACTGTTGGTTGAGCGCCGCCCCGACGCTCATCGACACGGAGAGGCGGTCGCCGACGCCCAGCCCCTCGTAGATCTGCCTCGTGCGCCCGAATGCAGCGGGCATCCGCCCATAGAACGTCAAGCGGCGAGGGGCGACCAAAGCTGCGACGTCAGGTAGGTCGGCGTGGCGCATCGCTGCCAAGAGAATCGGGCCGTCCAGATGCGACGAGGGAGCGCGGATGAGTATCGCCTGGGCGATGGTCTCATCCAGTGCCGCCGCGTATAGCGCCCAGCCAGCGGCGGGCCCAATGCCGCTGACAGCGACTGGCAGGTCCTTGCCAGCCCGTTCGCGGAGCACTTGGAGCCCGCCCAGCACGCTGCCAATGCGGATCGTGTCCGGCGTGCGGCCGGTTTGCATCGCGTTGCGCAGCAGGGCCTTCCACGAGGATTTCGACCACAGGTCGGTCCCGGTCCCGGGCGGGTATACCGCCAGCACCGGATTGCGCCCGAAGCGCCGGAGGTTGCGCAGCAGGCGAGAGACGGCTGCCGGATCCTCTCCGGGCGCGGCGACGTGCAGCAGCGCTGGGCCTTCGGGATTGTCGGGAATCCGGAGCAGCGCCTCGACGGGGATGTGGCCGGCATAGTCGAACGAGACCGCCTCGTATCCGTCCGGCGGGTCGAGGCGTCCCGGCACTGCAGAATTCACGGGCAGGCCTTCGAGGATCGCGTGGAGGGCGTCTTCGCGCAGCGCCTTGAGGAGCTCGGCGCGCCGCTTCGTCCAAGCGGCCTCGTTGGTCCAAGTGACCGCCTCGGGAGCCGGAATGAAGAACTCGTGCGCTCTGAAGTTGCGAGCGTCTGCCGGAGCCTCGTCACCGAACACCGCAAGCTCGGCGGGCTCGACCTCTTCGAACGCGGTGTCGATCTCTCTGGGCTCTCGCTGCAGCAACCACTGATCTAGCCAATGTACGGCTTCGGCCCGCAGGAAGTCGGAGTCCTCGTGACCGCTCTCGACAACCAGATTGCGGAATTGATCGGGTACTCCGTACGACGAGTACAGGTCGGTCATCGCCGACTCGAACTGCGTGTAGCCCGCGACCGGGAATAGGGGGTCCAGCCGCCCGTGCGCCGTGAAGAGGGGCCGGGGAGCGATCAATGCCCCCAAGTGGATCAGGTCGTGCATGCGGAAGTTGACCGGGTACATGCAGTCGCAGTGCAAGCGCTGCGTGTCGCCCGGCACGCTGACCTCGTAGGTGCCGATTCCCATGATGGGGACCGCTGCCTTGATGCGCGGCTCGACTGCAGCCGAGAACCAACTCATGGCAGCGCCGCCGGACCGGCCGGTGATCGCAAACCGCTGGCTGTCCACCTCGGGTCGCGTCTCGAGGTAGTCCAACGCGCGGATCACGTTCCAGACTTCCAGCCCGGCGGGGCTGTATGCCCGGGTATACCACTCGTACATTTCTTGGTTGTGGACACCGTGGTGCAGACCGGCCGTCTCTGCGATCTGGATTGGGTCGATGACCATCGCGGCGTAGCCGTGGCGTGCGAGCGTGTGGCCGTGGCGCTGGTAAGAGGTCTTGGCCCCGAACGGGGAGAACGCGTGACCGCAGACGTAGATCACGGCTGGCACCGGACCGGCGGCGTCGGCGGGCAGGTAGAGGTTCGCTGTCACGTAGACGCCGGGGAGACTCTCGAAGGCGACCTTCTCCACCGTGTAGCCGGGACGCTCGATCGTGCCCCGGAGCTGGGCGTTCAAGGGCGTCTTGGGCCGTTCGTAGGAGAGTCCGAGCATCTCCTTGAGCTCGGCCAGCCTGCGCTCGCGGACAGACTCCCACGCTTCGCGCGACGCGGTCTCGGATATGGCTCGCTGCGTGATCTTGCGCGCTTCGTCCGTGAGATAGGCCATTACGGCCTCTTGGACCTGTTCGAACCGGCTCGGGACGGGGTCATGGGCTGGTCGGCTGCAGGCCGCTAGACCCACAATCGCCGTCACAAAGACAGTTGTTGCCGTGATCCAATGGGTTAGCCACCTTGCCCGCATCGCAATGCAACCATACCGCACGCAGCGCTCCGATGGGCTGTGCGAATGCTGGGATCGAGACGGCAGGCCGTATCGGCGCATCGCGTAGAGGTGGCAGGCGTCGGCGGGTGGCGGGGCCTGTGAAGTTGCCTCCCCATCGCGCCCCGTGCAAGGAATCCGATTGGCGACGGGACAGAACGGATGCTATCCGCCCGCCCGGCCGGCGCGCGCCGCCGTGGCACTGCGGAGTCCTATGTTCGTGGAAGCAGCGCTGAACCGGCACCCGAGGCGGGCCGGTGTTCAGCTCGGATGCCTTGTATGTTCGCGGGAGGGAGAATGACAAGCCTAACGAGAGACTGCTGTGCGCTATGTCATATTTGTAGGCTTCGTAGACGCAGCCATCCTAGGAGTTGCCGATACAATGCCTTAGCTTGAGGAATCCGGAATCAATGGGTACTGCCGAACTTCAGATGTCTCCCGAGGAGATGCGCGCCTGCGCGCGGCGAGTCGTAGAGCTGCTCGTCGAACGCACCGAGACTCTCGGGGATGGACCGCCCTGGGACGGCGAGTTTCAGCAGGGCCTCGCCGAGCAGTTTCACAAGATGCCGCCGGAAGAGGGGCGAGAAGCCACCGAGGTCATCGAGCAGGTAGCGCGCGAGATCCTGCCACTCGCGGCGCGGCTTGATCATCCTCGATTCTTCGGATTCGTGCCGGTGTCGCCCACATGGCCCAGCGTTCTGGCCGACTTCATGGCGGCCGCGTGGACCGTCAATCAGTGCACCTGGCTGACTGCGAGCGGCCCCAGCCAGATCGAGTTGACCGTCATCGACTGGATCCGGCAGTGGCTCGGTTGCCCGGATGGCGCGGGCGGACTTTTCGTGAGCGGCGCTTCGGAGGCCGCCGTTCACGCGCTAGTTGCCGCGCGGGAGGCGGTGGGCGCGCCCGCCGGCCCGGTCGTCTACATGAGCGATCAGACCCACGGGAGCATCGCGCGCGCCGCGACCACCGTCGGTGTGAGGCCAGAGCACGTACGCTCCCTCCCAAGCGACAGCGAGTACCGTCTCGACGTGGAACTCCTCGCGCGTCGCGTTGCCGCCGACCGCGCCGCAGGGCTGGTGCCGATTGCAGTCTGTGCCAACGCCGGGACCGCGAGCACAGGCACGGTGGATCCACTTGCGGAATTAGCCGACTACTGCGCGGCAGAGGGCATCTGGTTGCACGTGGACGCAGCCTATGGCGGCTTTGCGGTCGTGACGGAGACCGGGCGACGACAGCTTGGCGGAATCGGCCGGGCCGACTCCGTCAGCCTCGACGCACACAAGTGGTTCTTCCAGCCGTACGAAGCGGGCTGCCTGATTGTGAAGGATGTGCGGACGCTCGAACGTCCCTTCACCCTGCGGCACGATGTCATCCAAGACACGATTTGGGGCTCGAACCACCCGAACGTTGCCGATCGCGGCTTGCAACTCAGTCGCGCTGCCCGGTCGCTGAAACTCTGGATGTCGGTGCAGACGTTTGGCATGGCCGCGTTCCGGCGTGCCGTGCTAAGTGGGCTCGAACTCGCCCGCCGTGCCGAGGAGCAGATTCAGAGCGATCCGATCCTCGAGTTGCTGCACCCGGCCTCGCTCAGCATCGTCTGCTTCCGAGTGAACCCCGGCGGCCTCGACGAGGACACCCTCAAAACCCTGAACGCACACGTGTTGGCCAAGGTGTTCTGGGATGGCCACAGCTTCATCTCGTCAACGACCCTGCGCCAGACGTTCGCGCTTCGGCTTTGCATCGTCAACCGCGCGACGACGTCGGCTGATGTGCGCGAGACCCTCGACCGCGTTGCGCAGATTGGCAGGGACTGGGTACAGAACTACGGACGCGCTACGAAATGATCGCGATGAGCGGCTGCGGTTGATTCGGCTGCGAAATGCAACGTCAGCCCCAGTGCTCTACCGGCTGCTGCCGGATGAACGGATTTTCCTGAGCAACTGCACCATCGCCGCGACTCGCCCGGGTTCGTCCGCGTACAGATCGCGCTGTTCGCCGAGGTCCTCGCGCAGGTTGTAGAGCTGCCCGTACGGGATCGTGCGGTCGTAGTCGAACGGGTTCCAGCCCCCGCCTCCCACCGGTCGGCCACCCCCGCCTTGGAACATCAGCAGCTTCCAATCGCCTTGGCGAATCCCGAACCCTCCTCGGTAGCTGTTGTGGACGAGCGCCGTTCGACCCGCCAGAGATTGCTCCCGATCTAGGAGCGCCTCTAGAAAGCTGAAACTGTCCGGCCCGGCACCTTCGGGCAACCGCTCCCCCAATAGGTCTGCGACCGTTGCGAGCATATCCGTCAGAGCCACCAGTGCGTCCGAACGCGAGTTCGGCTTGATGTGTCCCGGCCAGCGTGCGAGCAGCGGCACGCGCTGACCGCCCTCATACGCCTCGGTCTTCTGGCCGCGAAGCGCTCCGTTCACCCGGTGGCCGGGCAGGCCGCGCACGACCGCTCCGTTGTCGCTTGAGAACAGCACCAACGTCTCGTCGGTCAGGCCCTGTTCGTCTAGGGCCTCCAAGACGCGCCCCACGGACCAGTCGAGTTCCAGGACAAAGTCGCCGTAAGTGCCGATCCCGCTCTTGCCGCGGAATCGCTTGTTGGGAATGATCGGGCCGTGAGTGTTGCGGTGAGCGAAGTAGAGGAAGAACGGATCTTCGGAGTGTTCTTTGATCCAGCTCGCAGCCCTCTCTGTAAGCGTGAGGGCGAGCTCCCGGTGATCGTACAGCGCTCCCTTGCCGCCCGTGAAGTGGTGTCTCGGGGGATATCCGAAGCGCTCGAGGTAAGAGGTCTTGGCGATCCAGCGCTCGTCGCGGTGGAGTTTCAGCGGGGATTCGGGGGTCAGCCCGACTATGCGATGGTTCTCGATCAGGACATGAGGCTGCTGGCCTACGTGAGGGATGCCGTAGTAGTAGTCGAATCCCACTTCGAGCGGTCCGGGCGCGATCTTGCCGTTGTAGTCGACACCGGCCTCCGTCCAATTCGCGCTGCCGGGGCGGCCATACCCGAGATGCCACTTGCCGATGATCGCCGTCCTGTATCCCGCTTCGCGCAGCAGCATCGGCAGGGTGTAGCGACCCTCCTCAATCAGCAACGGATCGTCCGACCAGACATTGGCGGATCCGGCCCACGTACGCCAGCTGTATCGGCCAGTCATCAACCCGTAGCGGGTGGGCGTGCAGACCGGGTGAGGCGAGTGGGCATCGGTAAACAATCGGCCTTCCTTGGCGAGACGGTCGATGTTAGGAGTCTCGTAAGCCGTCGCGCCATAGGAGCTCAAGTCCCCGTAGCCAAGATCGTCAGCGAGGATCAGGACGATATTCTTGGGAGCTTGGGCGCTTAGCGCGATGCTTGCTGCCAGCAGGCCTAGGAAGGCTCTGATCGATAGTGCTCGTGGTAGTAGGCGTGGATTCATGGTTCACCGCAATCGAGGAGTCGCAGGGCGGGCCGTCGGTCGCTTCTGGAACAGCTACGCCTGGCCCCAGTACAAGGATGGTACGCAAGTAGAAGGGCGGCGTCCAGCCACCGGCGGTCGCACAGCTTTGCCGGCTCCTCTGGGGGGAGAACTGGCGATCAGCCGATCGATGCTCGCGCGGGCCATCACTCCGTCTCCGGCGGAACGAGCAGCTCGAGTTGGGAAATGAGAGCGGGAATGTCCCGCTGCACGGTGTCCCACACACGCTCCAAGCTCACTTCGAAGTATGCGTGCACTAGACGATGCCGTAAGCCGATGATCTTGGGCCACGGTATGTCGGGGTGAGCCTCTTGGGTATCGGCACTGACTCGGGATGCAGCTTCACCAACGATTTCTACGGTTTTCAGAATCGCAAGCTGCGTCATACGGTCTCGCTCGAACTCCGCGAAGGTGCGTCCGGCGGCGAATTCCATTGCTTCGCGCGCCGCTAGCAGCATGTCGAGCAGACAGGCATCGTCAGGCCGCATAGATCGTCTCGGCAGAATCGAGAATAGCCTTGCGGCGGATGTAGTTTCGGCTTCGCTCAATCGCCGTGCGTTCGATCACATCTACGTCACGGCCGAGTAATCGGCTCAACTCATTCTCCATTTGTCCAATGTCTAGGAGCGTGTGGCGCGCTTTCCGATCAAAGCGCACGAGCACATCAATGTCGCTGTCGGGGCCGAAATCTTCCCGCAGCACCGAACCGAACAGTGCGAGCTCTGTGACTCGCCAACGCCCGCAAAAGGCAGCGATTTGGTCTAGGGATGTGTCGATGCGCGGATCCATCTCTGAAATCCCTCAGTCCCAGTCTTGTCTATAGAATAGTTGGCCGCCACCTCGTGATCTGTCGAGTCCGTTCCCGGCCGCCCCGGCTGAGCCTCTACTTGATCCCGGAAGTCCGGGCTCACTTGGGCCTTGCAGCGGACGTCGTTTGAAGAATCCTCTTCAGTCTCGAGCATTAGCGCCGCCGCCCTTCCTGCATAGCTTGCATTTTCTGTGGCGGGACCTGCCCGGCGATTCCGTCACCGGGGGCGAGACGTAACGGAGGCGGGGGTTGACAGCAAACAGGCTAGATGGTGGGCACGCCCAGACTCGAACTGGGGACCTCCTGCGTGTGAAGCAGGCGCTCTAACCAACTGAGCTACGTGCCCTTATGACGCCGACCCGAAACGCTCTCGTGCAGGATTGCGGCGACCGGATCCAGCGAGTCTGGGTTCCGGCGCGTCCCTTGATTGTACAGCCTTCAGCCGCGGGGCTCGCGGGAAGAGCAGGCTCTGTGCCGCCAGCTCTCGGAGCAGCGGTTGGTTCGCCGTACTCGCCCGCTTGCGTCTGGTCTGCCATTCGATGCATGCCATAGCCCCAGGGAGGCCAGGCGTTGCGTGCTGGACGATTTGCCCAGCATCGGTCAGCTACGCCACATCGGCATGCACAGCCAGCGAGAGCTCCAGGCGGACCGGTGACCTGTTGCCGAGTCCACGACCGGCCCGCGCGCGGCGCTATTTCCTCGGGCGGCTGCCCGTCGCTTGGAACTGTCCGGGATCCACGTCTAGCACCCTCGCCAAGACAGGGTCCTGCTCCAGGCCGTCTGGGCCGATCGGGATGCAGGCGATCGATGCGCTCTCGATGCGACTCGCGTATGCAGCGGCAAGATCGATCCAGCGCATGTTTGCGATTCGCACCAGTTGCTTGAGGGGCGTGTGCCCGTGGAACGTGCGCCACACGTCAGGCACCCCGTGGTCAAACTGTGATGGTCCATTGATTCTGTCGCGCGCCCAGATCGCTCGCACTCCCGCGCAGTGATCTCCCTCCTCGAGCCAGGCCTTCATGGCCCACCACGGGGTTTGGACCGGAACCTCGGCGTGTACCAGCACGAAGGTTCCTTGCCCCCCTTCGACCTCCACGGCCAGCGGCATGCTCCGGAGTTTCTCGAGCCAGGCGTCGCACTCGCCAGAGGTCAGCGCCGTTGACCACCCCCCTCCGTTGAGTTCAATCCAAGTTTTTCGAGCCATGCTATCGCCTTCGAGCGCATCCAGCATCATCTGCTCGTGGTTACCGCGGACGCAAGTCACGTCGTCACGTTGTAGCCACTCGAACATCGAAGCCGAGTCTGGGCCGCGGTCAATAAGATCGCCGAGCAGCAGCAGTCGGTCCCCGTCGTCCGGCGAGTACCCGACCGTTTCGAGCAAGTGCTCGAATGTCTCCCGCTGTCCGTGGATGTCTCCGACGACCAAATCCCGTCCGCGCCTGTTCCGGCCCAGCGACAGCACGGCGGGGCCGTCAACTCGCGGCGTCCGCAGGCCCATCAGATCCCAGTCCAGCGGGGCCGGCCTAGGTCGTTGCGAACGTTCCGGCTGTGTCGTCCCTTTGTGCATGCAGAACCCTTGATTGCGATTCAGCTCCGGTGTGCCGCAACTCGTGGCACGAGTTGGAAGCATGCGCTGAGCGATTTCATGTCAGTGCCGCCAGTCGGCCGCCTGACTGCCCAATTCCGTCCCCGCGACCACCGCATGCGCCGCGGCCCCTCTCGCGATTGCGATCTGAATCCAGCCGGGCGTCGGATGGAGGCGCCTGCGACGGTCCGAGGAGTGGCTCTCCACGGTCCTGCAACCGGATTTCCAAGTACACCACTCCGGCCTGCAGCCCCACAATGCTCCTGCCGCGCACGCCATCAGTCGAACTGAGGAGAAAAGCTGCCTTCCGGCGGTACGTATTCCAGCAATGCCGCCTTACCGATCATCTCAGTGAATCGAACCTTCCATTCGGAACCATAGGCGTCGGTCAGCCGAAGTGGCTGGCCAAGACGAAACTGCACAGGTTGCGTTTCGCCCTCGTTGATGGCGATGTTCGTGGCGTACAGGTACATGCGGTCCAAGCTGTCTTGGACTGGATTCAAGCGGCCTGACAATCTCGGGAGATGGCCAGTGCCTTCGGGGAATACAATCGAGCCTCCCGACGGCAGTTCCGCAAGCTCAACCGATAGGTGCTCCGGCGGGTGCCAGTTACGTGTAACAGCGCCTGCGTGCCCTGGCGCTGCGCAGTAGACGGTGATTGGCAGCGCAGCATAGAATCCGAACCTGGCACGTCCGAATGAGTCGGTTGTTGCTTCTATCCAGGTCTTGTTCGGGTAGAGCGTCACGACTTGCGCGCCGACTGCCGGGTGGTCGGAAGCTGTCACAGAAACCTCTCCCTCGATTCCTTCCGATGGAGGCTGAGCCGAGGGTAACGTCAGCCGCAGCTCCGATCCGCCGATCACCTCGTAGGTAGGATCCCGGCCGGCAAGTCCGCTGGTTTCCTCGTAGATGATGGGAATCCCTTCCCCCCGCTGCTCCATGAAGTACTGCCGCTCGCCGGCTCCGTCAATTTCGCCGACAGCCAGCATGCGCATCAGCGACGCGACAGTCTCGTTGCGCGTGACCTGCCGAAATCTCATGGCCCCTATTTCCAGCGTGTTGGGCAGCGAGCCTGGCGAGTAGAGTTCAAGCCGGTCCTCGAAAACGAATAGCCGAATCTTCGCATGTTCAAGCCAGTAGTCCCGGTGAACGACTGCGTTCACAATTGCTTCGAACACCGCCCGCAGGCTGAATTGGGGGGTTTCGATACGACCCGGTGCTTTCCGTGCCCGAACTCTTGTGTTGCGCTTGGCGAACGTCACAGCCTCGCGGATCTGGAGGTCGATCGGCCCGCGAATCGTAGCAGCGTCGAGCTGGTTCGCCCTCCCCTGTACAGACCCGCCGTAGCAAACTGCCTCAATCGCAGCGCCGGGAATGAACTTGTCTGGTTGTTCGGTGCAGAGAAGAACGCCCGCGACCGTCGCTCGGGCGATGCCGGAGTCGTCGTCCCTCAGTAGTCCCAGCTTGGCGAGTTGCGCGTCGCGGGGCTCGGACGTTCGAGAGCTCAGAAATCGAGTCGCGAGCCTGCCGGCGAGCGTATTTCGACCCGTTCCGGCGACAATTGCTTCATCCGGTCCGAGGATGCCCGACCGTCCCCGCCGCTGAAACAAACGCTGTAGCGCTTGTGTTGGCAGTTCGCGTTTCGAGCTGCCTTGCCGATGGTAGGACCCTCCCGGGCTCTTGTGCACGACCGCGCTCGCTTCCACCTCGACGACGAGCACGGCTTGGTGAGCTCGTACGGCGACCCGCTGGGTGGTGAATGCTAGAGGGGGACGAATGCTGTCCGCACAGATTTCGCTTACGAAGGCTTCCAGTGCATCCATCTGTTCTGGGATCAAGGACTGAACCCTCCGGTCGTCCGAAACGCCGAAAATCAGCGTTCCTCCGCCGCCGTTGCCGAACGAGGCCAATTCATCGGCGATGTCGTTCCGTTGAGGCGCCTTGATTTTCTTGCCCTTGAATACGGCTTCCTTGAATTCGACGTGGCTGTCCTCCCCAAGCTCAAGCCTCTTCAGGATCTGGTCGCCCGTCCACATCATCTGTGCTCTCGTCGTTTTAGTGTCACAGTCGAATCATATCCAAGCAGCGAGGATCGAGACTCGGCACCGGAATTTGGTTCCGTCCGCCCGTCCCGCAGCGCATATCGAGTTGCAACGATCCCCGGAATGAACCAGAACCCTATTCGTCCGGCCCGCTCCGCTTGCGATTGTAGCTCTAAGGGGGGAGATCACTTGCTTTCCGGAGGTGCTCTCGGACAGCCGGATTAATGCACGGGCAGAACTGCTGAGACCACCGACTTTGCCGCTGCAGCGTGGATCGCTCGGTCTCGCATGACCCACGTGCGTACTGGGGGACTTCTGCGCCGCTCAAGACCGCGCTGACAAAGCGCTCGCTGTGAGATCCTTCGGCCGACGATGCGGATACGATACCCGGCTGGTGGAGCGGCTGTTCGTGTCCGATCTGAAGACGGCAAACGGCGAGGCGCTTGGCTGACGCCTTCCGGAGTGTTGCGTGAGTCCCGCATCTCACCCGGTCGGGAGTGCAAGGGGCTAATGCGAACTGGTTAGCGCTGCCCGACGGGTCACCGTCTGGAGGTTGGCGCGACCGCTGGACACAACAGCAGCAGAGGCTTTCTAGTAGCCCAAATAGACGGTCTTGTAGTCCGTATAGAACTCCAATGCCACCGGGCCTTGTTCCTTGGGTCCGAAGCTCGACTCCTTCGAGCCGCCGAACGGCAGCTGGTACTCAACCCCGGCGCTGGGGAGATTCACCGTGATCAGGCCCGCCTCGATGCGGTTGACGTATTCGAAGATCCGCGACACATCACGTGTCTGGATCGAAGCCGACAGGCCGAAGTCCGTCTTGTTGGCAATGCGCATGCAGTCCTCGAAGTTGGCCGCGCGCATCACTCCGAGCACGGGGCCGAAGACCTCCTCTTGCGCGATCCGCATGTCCTCGGTGACCTCGCTAAATACCGTGGGCTCGAAGAAGTGTCCCTTGGCGTGCTCGCCGTCCGACAGGACATGCCCCCCGCACTCAAGCTTCGCGCCCTCCTCTTCGGCCAGGCGGCAGTACCTGTCATTCGTCTGGAGCTGGTCGTGATCGATCGCCGGGCCGATCTGGACCCCCTCGTGCAGGCCGTTGCCGACCTTCAGCTTCTTGGTGGCTTCGACCACGCGGGCGAGGAACTCGTCGTGAATGGAGTTCTCGACGATCACCCGGCTGGTGGCGGTGCACTTCTGGCCCGTGGAGAACATCGCGGCGTTGATGGTGTTCGCCACCGCCTTGTCCATGTCGGCATCAGCCAGCACGATCGTCGGGTTCTTGCCTCCCATCTCCAGCTGGATGCGCAACCTCCGCTCCGATGCCTGGGCGTGCAGGGCTTGGCCGACCGGGACCGAGCCCGTGAACGACACCGCTTTCACCGGCTCGGCGTTCACCATCGCGTCGCCGACCTCGCCGCCCGAGCCGCAGATCAGGTTGACCACGCCCTTGGGAATTCCCGCTTCGTGGCAGGCCTCGGCGAGCCGCCAAGCACATAGCGGCGCTGCAGTCGCCGGCTTGACCAGGACCGTGTTGCCTGCAACCAAGGCGGGAGCGAGCTTCCACGCTGGAATGGCGCTCGGAAAATTCCAGGGGTTGATCTGCGCGACCACACCGAGCGGTCGCCGGACTGCGTACATGAACACCCGTTCGCGCTCTGAGGGGACTTGGATTCCGGGGATGCGCGAACCCTCTCCCGCGAAGTAGCGGAAGATGTTGATCGAGCGCATCGTCTCGCCTTTGGCTTCCGGCAGGGTCTTGCCCTCCTCGCGAGTCATCTCTGTCGCGAGCGTGTCGAGGTTGCGCTCAAGGATGTCGGCGACCTTGTATAGGTAGGCGCCGCGCGCCGGTCCGGTGAGTGAGGCCCACGCCGGAAACGCTCGGTGCGCCGCCTCCGCGGCCACGTTGACGTCGGCTTGGTTCGCCTTGCAAAACAAGCCGACGCGGTCTCCCGAATCGGCTGGGTTCACGTTTTCGAACAAGCGGTCGCTATAGACCCACTCGCCATCGATGTAGTTCGGGTACGTTCTTGATTCGCTCATGGACAATCTCTGCAGGACGGGTGTCGCGGGTTGCCGGCGACCGCGCGTGCCAACCGGCAAAAGCCCATCATCGCACGGTGCCGGGACTTGTCCTCCGGCCGCTGAAGCAGGAAGCTGGACGGATCTCGGCTGGCCCGCCGCTGGGCCGGTGCCGCCGCAGGGCCTCGATCGGCATGAACGGGCCATGGCGCTCTAGGCGGCCGCTTGGGACGAGATACAGGTCAGGCGTTCGCCTTGAGGTAGGCGTCCCGGCTCGCCTCGGACTCGAAGTAATGCACGGTCTTTCCGACCTTGCTGCGGACTGCGTGAGCCGGATCTATGTACGTGCCCGTCTGCGGGTCGCGCACCAGCTTGCCGCCGCCACTCGCCTTTCCGGCGGTATCACCCTGCTCCGCCTTGGGCCCGCTGGCGTCGGCTCTCACCCTGCGCAGCATGATTCGACTGATCTCGCGGATCAGATTGCGCACTATGGCAAGGCCGATCACTCCGACCACCAGCAATAGGATGTTCCGCAGTCCCATCCAGACTCCTCTCGGACCGCGCCGACACCTATGCCGTCAGGCGCCGGCGCGCGCCCGCCCAACCGACACGCGCCACCGGCGCGCTTAGTTCCTGCTGCGCCGCCTCTTGGGCTGCTCGAAGGTGGTTTCGAGCTTGCCGCTCAGGCTCTGCACCATAGCCTGTGCGCTGGCCGCATACGGTCCTTGGGGATCGAGTTCCAAGTACTTCTGGTAGGCTTCGACCGTGCCCTCGGCCGGGATGACCGAACCGTCTTCCTTCATCTGCGCCGTGCCGACGAGGACCGTGGCTAGCTGGTAGTAGGCGTTCGCGAAGTCGGGCTGTGCCACGGTGGCCTTGCGGAACGCGTCGATCGCACCCTGCGTGTTGCCGGTGTTGACCATCGTGGCGCCGAGGTTGAAGTAGTAGGTCCCGGCGTTGTCAGGCGCCATCTGGGCGGCCTTTTCCAGTTCTGCGGTGCCTTCGTCGATCCGCTGCAGGCGGATCAGCAGCAGGCCGAGGTTGTTGTGGTACGCCGGATCGGGCTCCAACTCGATCGCCTTGCGGTAGGTCGTGATCGCTTCCTCGCCGACTTGGTCGCGCTCGGCTCCGGTCTTGGTGCTGACCAGGCCGCTGAGAGCCTCGGCCATGTTGCCCCAGATGACGTGCTGGTCGGCGTCGATTTCGAGCGCCTTCCTGAAGTGCTGCACCGACACGGCGAAGTCTTTCAGGCGCTTGGCTTCCATGCCCGCGTTGAACGTCTCGTTCAGCTCCTTGTTCTTGCTGATCTGTTGCTGGCGGGCCTTGAGCGCTTTCTCGTACTCCTTGCGCTGCTGATCCGACATGGCCGCCAGTTGATCCTTGGTCGGGCCCGCTCCGGACGACTGAGCGGCCTGGGCCTCCCGCTGGATCTCTCCCAAGTCGAAGTCCAAGGGCTTGTCTTCGCCAAGCTTGATCTGATAGCCGTTGATGCTGTAGACCTGCTTGCCGTCGACCTCCAGCCGCACCGCGTATTGGCCGAGCGGGAGACCGGCGTGGAAGTAGTTCCCCTTCTTGTTGGTCTTGACCTTGTAGTTGCCGCGCACGCCGACGCGCTCGATGTAGACCATGGCGTTGCGCAAGCCTTGGCCGTCCGCGTCTAGCACACGGCCTCGCAGCTGACCAGTCTGCGCGAACGCGGACGAGGCCAGAAGAGTGAGAAGGAGGGCTGCGAGAATGCAGCCGCGAAGTGTTCTGCTTGTCATGATCGAAGCTCCTGTTGCAGAGAGGCTGTAGCCTAAGATTAGCCTACAATACCGCGGCATGGGGATGGAAGGATAAATTTGCCTGTGCCGGCGGCTGAGGGTGCGGAAGACCGTTGAAAGCTCCTCCCCCAGGAACCTTCGGCGCGTTCACCGACAACGACCTGTCCCCGGAAGACTTCCGCAGGGCGGGGCACGCCGTCGTCGACTGGATCGCCGACTACTACGCGCATCCCGAGCGGCAGCGCGTGCTGCCCGATGTGCTGCCGGGTCAATTGGTGGACAAGCTCCCTTCTAGCGCGCCGCAGCAGGGGGCTTCCCATGAGGAGATCCTCGCGGACTTCGAGCGCTTGGTGGCTCCGCACTTGGTGCATTGGAACCATCCCGGGTTCATGGCGTACTTCGCAGCCGGGGGCTCGCGTCCCGGCGTGCTGGCCGATGCGCTCGCTGCGGCTGTGAATAATGTCGGCCTGCTGTGGTACTCCTCGCCGGCGCTTGCCGAGCTCGAGCAAGTCACCACGCGCTGGCTGTCTGTCTCCATGGGCCTGCCGGCAGAGTGGTTCGGCATGATCCACGACTGTGCGTCCATCGCCACCTTTCACGCGGTGATCGCCGCTCGCGAGCTGGCCGCCGCCAAGGCTCGCGAGTCCGGTGCCGAGCTCGACCTGAACCGCATCGTGATGTATACGTCCGAGCAGGCGCACTCCTCGGTTGAAAAGGCGATGAGCGCACTCGGGCGCGGCGCTGCGGCCTGCCGCAAGATCCGCTGCGACGACCGTTACGCGATGCGCCCCGACGAGCTGGAGAGGGCTATCGCGAGAGACCGCAGCGCCGGCCTGTCCCCGATTGCGATCACCGCGACTGTGGGCACGACCGCGTCGACAGGCATCGACCCAGTGCCGGAGATTGCCGACATTGCGGCTGAGCACGGGCTCTGGCTGCACGTGGACGCGGCCTACGCGGGAGCGGCCGCGATCCTGCCTGAGATGCGACGCCACTTTGCCGGCTGCGAGCGCGCCGACTCGTTCGTCATCAATCCGCACAAGTGGCTGTTCGTCCAGATGGACTGCTCGGTGTTCTACACGGCCCGCCCGGAATGCTTGCGCAGCGCGCTCTCGCTGACTCCGGAATACCTGCGCAGCGCGACCTCGCGCGCCCCGCAGGCGCAGCGGAGCGGGCAGGATGCCCGGGCGGTCAACTACATGGAGCACTCGATCGCGCTGGGCAGGCGGTTTCGCGCGCTCAAGCTCTGGTTCGTCCTTCGCAGCTTCGGAACCGAGCACCTGGCGAGAGTCCTCCGGGAGCACGTCCGGCTGGCCCGCCTGCTCGCTGACTGGGTGGCGGAGGCCCCGGAATTCGAACTCCTGGCCCCGGTCGACTTTTCGCTGGTTTGCTTGCGCTACATGCCGGAGGGCGCGAGCGAGGCCGAGACCGATGCCGCCAACGAGCGGCTGCTGCGCGCGGTAAACGCTACCGGGGAGTTCTTCCTCTCGCATGCCAAGCTGGAGGGCCGCTACACGATCAGGGTGGCCATCGGCAACATCAGCACCACGGAGGCGCATGTCAGGCGACTGTGGGAGCTGCTCCGAGGCCTGGCGGGGCATTAGCCCCGGGCGGCGCCTGAAATGTCCGAGGTGGATGGCCGGCCGGGTCCCACCTCAAGACTTGGCGGGCAAGCTCGGATCCATCCAACGGGAAATCCAGCTGCTGGCGTTTGTCGCGGTGCGTTCTCCGATGTCGAGACTTCAGAACAGATACTTGAGACCGAATTGGATCCTGCGGGGCTCCCCGGCCCGGTTGATCGTGCCGGTGGCTGCCCGCAGCATTCCTCCAGCGGGCTGCCCGAACTGAGGCGTGTTGGTAAAGTTGAACGCTTCGAAGCGGAATTGCACGGTGTGCCCTTCCCATGGCATCCGAAAACGCTTGCCCAGCATGAAATCGAAGTTCTTGCCCCCAGGGCCGCGCAATACATTGCGACCGTTCGTTCCATAGACACCCGGCGCGCTGACAACGAAGGCTGATTGATCGAACCAGTTGTCAATGGTCGGATTGCTCAGAACGCCGCTGCCCACGCGGTCTCCGCGATTGGTGGTGCCCGAGTTCTGCGGGTCGCCTGGGAAGGTCACCTCGAACGGGAATCCCGTTCTCAGCGACACCAGTCCGCCCACCTGCCAGCCGCCCAAGATTGCGTCTGCTGCGCTGCCCCAGTTGGAGCCGACCGCGCGGTCTTTGCCGAACGGCAACTGCCAGGTGAAGCTGCTCGTGAAGCTCTGCGTCATGTCGATGTTCGCGCTCGCACGCTCCGCTCCGCGGTCATACTGATTCGCTACGTTGAACAGGCCGGTATCCAGGAACTGCGTGTTGTTGTCGATGTTGTGCGACCACGTATACGAGGTCAGGAACGTTATCCCCTTGCTGAATCGCTTTTCAACGCGCGTGACCAATGCGTTGTAGCTGGCATTCGCGCCGGGCTCGCCGAGCGTGACGCCAGTCCGCTGCGGCCTCAGCCGTCGCCGATTTGCCGGGATCGTTGGGTGCGGCCCTGGGTTGTTGATATCGAACCGATACTGCATGAAGTGCGTGCTCGAGCCCTGGTAGCCGATGATCCAAACCGTGTTCTCGGGCAGTTCTCGTTGAATGTCAATGAACCACTGCGAGGCATACTGCGTCGGCTGGCTGCGATACGAGGCCGAGGCACCGGTATTCGGCAGCGGTTCCGCCGCGGGAAGCGTTACGGGCAGGAATCCGTCCTTGACGAGTGTCACTGGAGTGATGTTGTCGAAAGTGGGTGTGATGATCTCGGTAAAGTCGGGCACCTGCCGGGACCAGGCCGAGCCGTCCGTAACGATGTCTCCCTCGCCATAGAAGATCCCGCCGCTCGCGCGGATCACGGTCTTCTCGTTGAGGCGGTAGGCGATTCCCACGCGAGGCGCGAAGTTGTTGAGATCGTTCTCGCAGCCGCAGTCGCTGCCGTCTTCCGGACGGTCCCAGTACTCTTCCTGTCCCGCCGGCAGGCCGTTGTAGGCAGTGATGTAGTTGCTCACGCCGGTGCGGCCGGGAATGTGCCCCTTCGGGTAGTAGCCCCGATTGAACAGTTCCCAACGCAGGCCCAACGTCAACGTCAGCCTGGGCGTCACCTTCCAGTCGTCCTGGACGTAGATTCCCGTATAGGGCACGACCGCATTCTCGCCCGCCGGGTTGCCCACCCGGGTCTGCCCCACTGTGCCTAGCATCATCTCTGCGAGACCGTTCCCCGTGCGAGCCCGGCTGCGGCCGATGTTCGGCTGCTCGGCCGTGAAGACCCGATTGAACAGGAACTGCCCCCGCCGGAACCGCATCGCTTCTCGAAAGATGTTGAGACGCCGGTAGTCGAACCCGAACTTGATGCCGTGGTTCCCCTTTTGCCACAACAGGTTGTTCACGATCTGAATGTTGTCCATGTTGTTGATGTTCGGCCAGCAGCACGGGGTTCCGAGATTGTTGTAGCCATTGATATTGAAGAAGCTGAAGCCTTGGTCAAAGCCATCCCCGAAGGTATCGCCCGGCGCGCCCTTGATTCCGAGTGTCGCGTTGAGCGGCTCTTGGATCAGCGTGTCGAAACGCGTTGGGAAGTGGGTGAAGCCGAAGCGCGCTTCATTGTGCAGCGTCGGCGAGAACGAATGCGTCCAGTTGAAGGCCAGGTTGTCTCCGTTCAGGTCAACCGTCTGGCCGCCCTGGCCTCCGGCTTCGACCGGCAGGGGGCTTTGGTTCACGCGGAACTGGCGCCGAATGCTCATGCGGAAGAAGAGGCGGTCGCTGTCGCTGAGGTTGTGGTCGACGCGGAAGTCGTACTGGTCTGTGTCGTCGGCATCGGACGGAGCCCGGAAGTAGTTGTTGAAGCCGAACTCCTGCCCCTGGATATTGGACGCCGGGTAGCGCGACAGCAGGGGTGTGCTGACCGGGTCGAAGCGGCTTGCGGGAATCGCGTTGTTCGGGAACGGTTCGCGGCTAGCCTCCGCGCCGGTGCCCACGGTGGTTGCCGGGTCGAAGATCTGGTTGAAGTTGGTGCGCTCCATCGAGAAGTCGCCGCTTCGCGCAAGGCTGCTGGGAACCGTGGCCAGGAAACTCCTTCCCAATCGAATGCGGGTGCCCTGGTAGCTGAAGAAGCCGAACGTCTTGTTCTTGATGATCGGGCCGCCCAGGGTGCCTCCGAACTGGTTCTGGCGCAGAGTGGGCTTTTCCGCCCCGGAGCGGTTGGCGAAGAAGTTGGTGGCATCAAGCTTTTCGTTCCGGACGAACTCGAACAAGCTGCCATGCAGTTCGTTCGATCCGGACTTGATCGACACCAAGACCTTTGGCCCCATGCGGAATCCGTACTCGGCGGACATATTGTTCGTCACGACCTTGAATTCGCCAACCGCGTCCACGGACGGCTTGCTGGCCTGGGCCTCGAAACCCAGCGGTCCGCCGCCCGCACGCGATCCATTGTCGATACCGTCGATCATCACGTTGTTCTGGTAGCCGCGCATGCCCATCCCCACAAAGCCCGCCTCGTCGCGGCCGGGGCGCGTGCCCGCTCCCACCGTCGCGCCGGGAAGAATGCCGACCGAGAGCTGTGCGAGTTCGAGATAGTTGCGCTTGTTCAGCGGCATCTCGACGATGCGTTGGTTCTCGATGACCTGCCCCATGGCGGCCTGTTCCGACTCGAGCAGCGCCGCCGCAGCGGAAACCTCGACGACTTCGGCGACAGTTCCCAACGACAGTGTGAAGTCCACGCGGGCGATCTGCTGCACGTCGAGCTTGAGATTCTCTCGGGTCGATGGTGCGAAGCCCTCGGTTTGGGCAGTCAGCGTATAGGTGCCCGGGCTTAGAAACGGGACGGAGTACAAGCCAGTCTCGTTCGACTGGGCCTCGTATTCCACGCCCGTAGCAACGTTCGTCACTGTCACGCTAGCGGCCGGAATGACACCGCCGGTAGCGTCTGTGATGACTCCTTGGATGCCCGAATTCTGGGCGAAGCAAACTGTCGCTGCGACCGTGCAGAGCGCGGCCAAGCGAAGGAAGGATAGTGGTGACACGGTAGACTCCATTTTCCAGTTTTCCGATCAGACATATGTCTGATCGGATCGTGCGTTCCAACCAACTTTCTCACATTAAGCTGTCGAGCCTGAGTTGGCAAATTTTTTCCGCGATTTTTCTTGCCGTTGCGCCACAATGGCCACGCCCCAGAATCAGCCAATTGCGGCGACAGATTCTTTCGCGCCGCTCGACCTCAGCCCGCAGAGCGATTTGAGCTTGGCCAGCACACACGGACTGGAGCGGCGATCTGCGTGATTGGACTCAATTCATGTGCCCGCGACGGAACCGGACAACGAGTCGCGTCACCAGCTTCTCCACCGGGCCGAACCGTTCCGGCCCGGTCGTCGTCCACTCCATCGCCGCCACCCCTGGCAGGACTCGGTCACGGTCCCAGGCTTCGGCTCGGCCCCTGGCTCCTGGCCGCGGATCGCAGCCGGTCTAGACGGCAGTTGCTTGGCGCGGTCAGCATCGTCAGCCGGCGACTGTTTCCGGGCCTGTTGATCGGCTGCCCCTGCGAGATTCCGGATGCGCGGTTGCAGTTCGCGCGCCTAGTCGACCGTTGGGGGCTGCTGCCATTCCAGGGGCTGTAGCCGCGGCTGCGGGTCGTGATCAGACAACAATCGCTTCCAGAGATTGCACGCCCGTGCCGCCCCATCCGGTGCCGGTGTACAATCACTCTCGGGAATCAGGTATGCGCACTTGGATCGCTCCCCTAGCAGCCGCAGTCTTCGTCAGCGCTCTCTGCCCAAGCTCGCTCGACGCCAACGTCGAGCAGGCGCGTGAACTGGAACGGGCGGGCCAGCCCCTCGAGGCGCGGCGCGTGCTCCAAGATACCGTGAGGGACCAGCAGGGCAATGGCGAAGCGCTGTTGGCGAGAGCGGACTTCTTAGATCGCTACGGCGACCCGGCCGCTGTCGAGGCCTATTTGGCGGCGCTTGCGTCGGTCGATCCCGAAGATTCCGCGACGGCTGCCGAGCTGCGCCGCCGGATCGCGGTCGCCGCCCTGTCGCACGGCAATGCGGAGCAGGCCAAGGCCGCCTTGGCGGCGTTGCAAGCAGCGGGCGAAGGCAGCCCCGGGGTTGACAGGCTGCTGCAACCGCTGACCACGCCGGAAGCTACCGATTTCATCGAGGTGCCCGGCACGCTGGACTCGTTCAGCCGGATGGCGGCGCTGTCCACCGATCTCTCTCCCGATCTCATCCTGCCGTCGCTTGGCCGGACGATTTTCGCCGGCGGCTACCATGCCTCCGGCGGTGGCGCCACGTTCGAGCCGACCGAGTATCTCCGCCTGCTGAAGCAGTACTTGACCCAAGCGAGGGAACTCGCGACGTTCGCTGGGGCCGACAACACCATCAGCATCGCGGTTTGCGAATCGGCCGAGACGGCGCAGCTGCTGAAGATCATCGGCTACCGCTTGCGCGGGGCGTGCGGCCCGGCAGCCGTGCTCGAGACGGTCAACCCCTCGCGGGCGTTTCTCGCCATCGATTCGGCCTTCCCGCTGGCGGACTTGGAACTGGCATTCCGCCGGGGCGAGCCGTTCAGCTACCAGTTCGGCCCTACGAGACTGCCGGTCCTCTTCGGCCGGGACTACTGGCTGGCAGGGGCCAGACGCGCCCAAGACAACTTCCTGGACACGTTTATCGACGATCCGGGCTTGGCGCGGCTGTACGTCGCAATGCAAAACCTGCACCGTCCGACCGCCGAGGCCTTGCGGGCCGCCGCTCCGATCGGCGACTTGAAGGACTATGTCCCCGTGCTCGACTTCTTCGGGGCGATGTTCGAGGTCGCCGACGGTGTCGCGGTCACTCCGGGGGGCGCGCGTGCGCGGCCCGGCTGGGAACGTCTGGTGGGCGAGCGCGTAAATCAGGGGGGCCAGTTCTTCCAGCGGCTTATCCGTCTGGACGATGGCTGGATGGCGGCGTTCTATGACGCTTTGGCGCGCGTCCAAGGGGACGCCGCGAAGGCCTACTTCCTCGATCCGCCGCGCATCGAGCGCTTCTATCAGGCAGTGCGGGGGAAGGTCACAAGCCCGGGCCCCGCGCGCCCGATCTTTCGTGCCAGTTCCGACTTGATGCTGCTGGCGACGAGGCTCGACTTTGAAGCTTCGGGCGCTCCGCGCATACCCGGCGGCATCGGGCCGTGGAGGGATTTGTTCGTCGTTCACCCGCACGGCAAATACGACGGCAAGCTGACCGAGTCCGCCACGCGCTGGACGCAGGCCGACGATGTCATCGAGGCCATGTTCGCTCTCTCGCGCAAGGCGATCGAGAACGAGCCGCTGCGCATGTTCCTGGCGATCTCGGACTTGGATCGCAACCGCGCCACGCCTCTATCGGCCGACACCGTCGCGCGGATGATTCGGGCATTCCCGGACCACGGACACCAGTTCGCCCTCTACAGCGACTCTCCCAATCTCGCCGAGGCAACCATCGCCGCGCACTTGGACACGATGGCGCGCCTGGACAAGATCGGCAATGTCCTGCGTCGCGCCAACTCCATCGGCGTCCTGCAAGCGCAACTTGCGCTGTGGCAAGTGCTGCGCCGGAACGGCGCGATTCCGCCGGAACGGGCCGATTCGTCGATGCAGGCCCTGCTCTCGGCCACCTCGGGCGCGACCGATTCGCAGGGGGTGTTCGAAGCGGGGCGCGCCGGCGTGCTGGCGCTGCTGGAAGCAGCCGGGCGAGACGCTGCCGATCCGCAGGAGGCGTTGCTGGACCTGTTAGTGGGCGAGGCCGCCGACGGCGAGCAGGAGGCGCGGAGCGAGGTGCTGGCCCGCGTGAACCAGCTCCTGGTTCTGCAACGGCTGGTGCCGCTGGACACGTTGTTCGACCTAGCCGACCACCTCGAGCGCGTCTCGCGCGGCGAGGCGTTCAACGTGGCCATGGCCAACCGCCTCTCGGAGAGCATTTCGGACATCCGGCTTCCGCGGTCCGTGCTATCCGTCGAAGAGGCCAACGCCATGGCGCGCGGCCACTGGGTCGACCGCCACATCCAGGGGCAGCGAAACCTCAACCTGCGGCGTGCGGTGGATCGGGCGCAGGGCAATCCCAGGCGCCTGCTCTCGATTCGCGGGGAACTGGCGCCGATACTGCGCGACTCGCTGGTCGGCATCGCGTACGCGCTGTATTCGCCGCCCGGGGCCGAACTGATCCGTGCCAACCCCTTGTTCGTGCGCAGCCACGACTTCCTCGGTCCTGAGAGCAAGTACAGCTGGTCGCGGGCTCGAATGCAGTCGACCGGCTGGCCCAGCAGCGGCGGCGGCCGCCTGATGGGCTCGCTCGTCTCGCTGCCTTACGAACTGGCGTCGGCAGAGCAGAACTTCTTGGTCCCATCCAACCGGCAGGCCCTGATATGGCAGGACCTGGCGCCGCAGATGTTGCTTGGCGCCACCCTGCCGCGCTGGTGGGGCGTCCGCCCCGCCGACCTGCACTACGTGGGGCTGCACCTGCGGCTGTCGCGTTCCCTGCTCGCCCAGGCTGCTCTTGACGAAGACTTGGCCGGGCCCGTCTTGGGCCAACTGCGGACGCGGGTGGAGCCGTCCCGCATCTGGAAGATCGAAGACGCATTCAGGCGCGGGCGCGTGCGGGAGGGAATCGAGATCGTCACCCCGGCCGAACTCTTCGATCTGGCGTGTCGGCTGCGCGAGTCCCACGGCGAGCGACTGGAGTCGCTGGGGCGGCCATATGTCGCGGCCATCGCGGAGCTGGAGAGCCGGGACCCGCAACGCCACAACGAACGCCAGACTGGTCAGATGTTCGGGATGCCGCACCCGCGCCTGGCGCACTCCTATCGCCTAGAGCTGCTGCACCTGCCGCTGTTTCCTACGTTGATGGGGTTCTCGAGCCGCATTCTCGCGGAGAGCTGGGAGTCCAACAACCTGTTCTGGGCCGCGCTGTCTGACGAATTGCACATCGCTCCGGCGCAACTCAACCTGCTGATCCCCCAGTGGACGCAGCGCACGCTGGAGCGCATCTTCGCCACGCATCTGGACGACTGGCCGGCCCTGTGGCGCTCGTTGCGGATCATCGCCGACCAAGTGCGCCAGGAGAGCGGCCCCAGCAGTGCCGCTAGCGCATCGTCCGCAGGGACTCCCCGGGGCGATTGATGCAGGTTCCAAGGTGCGAAGCTGATACTAAGAAAATGAGCGATTGCAGGCTAAATCGAGCGGGGCCCAGCGCCGGCCTGCGGCTGGCCACTGCCGCCGCAACCTTGCTGGGCATGTGGCAGGCAGTGCCCGGCCTGCGCGGGCAGGTGCCGGAGGCACTCGGCGAACCGGCGGCCCTATTCGAGGTCGAGGTCGACCTCGTCATGCTAAACATCGCAGTCACGGACCCGCGCGGTCGTTACATACAGGGCTTGACACCGGAGGACTTCCGGATCACCGAGGACGGCGTCCAGCAGACGATCGCATCGTTCGGCGAGGGCAACGTCGCCCCTCGGCGCATCACCAGGACCGGCGTGCGCCCCGGGCCGGTCGCTGGCGAGGCCGAGCTCTCGATTCCCGAAGCGATCGCGGGCCAGTTGGTCGGCACGAACGTATTCGTGCTCTTCGACACCAGCAATTTCATGTACCGCAGCTTGGTCTACGCCGAGGACGCCATCGCGGACTTCATCCGCGGACTCGACGGCGCGGACTCGGTCGCGGTGTACTCGTTCAGCCGCAACCTGACCAGGCATGCCAACTTGTCGGCGGACCACGATGACGCCTTGCGCGGCTTGCGCAGCTCCGTGGCGGGAGACGAGACGGCCCTGTACAACTGCCTCTTGCTGACGCTGCGGGATGCGGCCAGGGTGTCGGGGCGCAAGGTCATCATCGTGTTCTCCAACGGCCCCGACAACGCCAGCGCGGTCTCTCCGGACGATGTCGGCGCTATCGCCGAGGACGAGGGAGTGCCCATCTATGTCATCAGCACGCGCGCGCTCAATCGCGACCCGATCTCGAGCAACGCCTTTCGAAGGATCACGCAGCGCACGGGCGGCAAGGCCTACTTCGCCAAGACCTGGCAGCGCCAGTCCGAGGCGTTCGTCGAAATCCGCGACGAGCTGGCCAGCTCCTACACGGTGACGTACTACCCCGAGGCGAACCCCAATCGCGGCTGGCGCAGCATCCAGGTCGAACTCGTGGGCCCTGGCCAGCAGCGCTACCGTGTCCGCACGCGCGCGGGCTACCGACCGAAGCTGTAGCCTCGCCGGGCTGGGCTTGGGGTTGCAGAGACATGTCGCTGCACGTCATCCAACGGCTCCAATCCAACGGCTACAAGGCCTACTGGGTGGGCGGCTGCGTGCGCGACGAGCTGCTGGGGCGCCCGATCAAGGACCGCGACGTGGCGACGGACGCCCGGCCGGACCAGGTCGTTCGACTGTTCAAGGGCGCGCGTCGCGTCGGCCAGCGCTTCGGCGTGGTGCACGTCCGTGGCGACGACGGATTCACAGAAGTGGCGACGTTTCGCCGCGAGGGCCCCTACAGCGATGGCCGCCGGCCTGACAAGGTGTCCTACAGCAAGGATCCCGAGGAAGATGCGATTCGGCGCGACTTCACGGTCAACGCCCTGTTCTACGACCCGGTTTCGAAGCAGCGCCTGGACTTCACTGGAGGAGCGGCCGATCTCGAGAGCCGGTTGATCCGGGCTGTCGGTTCGGCCGAAGAGCGCTTCCGCGAAGACCACCTGCGGATGCTGCGCGCCGTGCGGCTGGCTGCCAGCCTAGGGTTCGAGATCGAGGCCGGCACGATGGCGGCGATCCGCGATAACGCCGCCGCCCTGCGGGCCGTGGCGGCGGAGCGGGTGCGCGACGAGCTGGGCCGAATCTTGACCGAGGGAAGCGCGCGGCGCGGATTCGAGCTGTTGCGCGAAAGCGGGCTGCTGGAGCAGTTGCTGCCGGAGGTCGCAGCCCTCAGGGGCGTTGAGCAGCCGCCCCAGTACCATCCCGAGGGCGACGTGTGGACCCACACGATGCTGATGCTGGAGGGGCTGCGACGGCCTTCGCTGGCATTGGCGTGGGGGGTCCTGTTGCACGACGTGGGCAAGCCCGAGACGTTCACACGGGCGGACCGCATCCGCTTTCACGGGCATGTCGGGCGCGGCGTCGAGCTTGCGGAGGCAATCTGCAAGCGGCTGCGGTTTTCCAACGCCATGAGACAGCACGTATTGGCGCTGGTGGCTAATCACATGAAGTTCGCGCACGTGCAGGACATGCGCCGTTCCAAGCTGCGGAGCTTCGTCGAACAGCCGGACTTCGAGGATCACCTGGAGCTGCACAGGCTCGATTGCCTTTCCAGCCACGGCCTGCTGGACAACCACGACTTTGCTGCGCGGCACTTCGAGCAAGTCCAGGCGGAAGAGCCGTTTGTCCCGCTGCTGACGGGCCGGGATCTAATTGCCGCAGGGTATGAGCCCGGCCCTGTCTTCGGCAAGGTTCTCGCCGAGGTGCGCGAGCTGCAGCACGAAGGCGTGCTCACGGACCGCGAGCAGGCGCTGGCCTTCGCGGCCGAACGGCTCGCCGTTCCGGGCTAGGCAGACACTGGCCGCGACGAGTGTCCGCCAGATCACGCGCTCTTGCGTTTGGCAAGCAGGCTGTCGATGGACCAAGGGCCGGAGCCGTTGGCCCAGAAGAAGAGGAACACAAAGCAATACAGGACGGCCGTCTCTCCTCTGTTGAGCAGAGGCAGGAAGGCATTGAAGCCATGTGCGATGAAATAGGCCGCCGCCATCAGGCCCGAGCAGAGGAAGGCGACCCAGCGGGTCTGCCAGCCGAGCACGATGAGGGTCCCGCCGATGATCTCGATCACAGCCGCGATCAGGGGCAGGGTGCCGTCCCTAGGGCCTACGCCGCCGAGCCCGAACAGCTTCTGATAGCCGTGCGGCACGAACAGGAAGCCGGTCATGATGCGCAGCAGCGCGTGGGTTGCCGATGGCCAGTTCACTTTCGTCTCCTTCGATACTGTGGTTGATCAGACCGCTGCGCCGTCACAGGCCGAGCAAACGATCCACTCTCTGGCCCAGATCGGCCAGGTAGGCGCGGTCGCCGCCGCGCAATTCCACTGTTGCCTCGGAATTGTAGCCGACCGCGGCGAAAGCCTCGCGCACCGCCGGCCAATCGACATCGCCATCGCCGAGGTTGACGAAGCCGTCGCGGCGCGAGTAATCCTTCAGATGCACCTTGACGATGCGGTCGCCCAGTTCGCGGATCCAGTGCTCCGGCACAGCGTAGTGAACAATATTGCCGACATCGAAATAGGCCCGGACCATGGGGTGGTTGAACTCGTCAATGTACTGCCGGAAGTCGCGGGCCGTGAGCAGGAACTTGTTCCAGACCTCTTCCACGGCAATCATCACGTCGTTTTCTTCGGCCAGCGGGATGAGCTTGCGGATTTCGGCTTGAGAGCGCTCCCAGGCTTGTTCGTAGGTCGTGTCCGAGCGCACGACTGCCGGGACCAGCAACACGGCGTTGGCGCCATAGAGCTTGGCTTGGCGCATCGACGCCCGCACGCCCACGACACAGGCTTCGACGTCTGCTGGATCCGGCGAGGACAGGGGGTGGCGCCAGTGTGTCTGGTTCATCACCGAGTGGATGCGCAGGCCTGCGGCTTGAGCCGCGTCGTGGATCGCTTGCGCATCGGCGTCGTCCTCGACCGTGCGGACCTCCATCGACGTGAACCCGACCTCGACGGCCAGCTTGAAGCGGTCGACCAGTTCCAGGTCCTTGGGCAGCATGCTGTCGATGAGGGCGCGCTCGATCTTGTGGTCGTCGCCCTGCAGGGGCAGCGCGGCGGAAGCCAGAGCAGCCATCATCCATTCGCGTCTTCGCATGTGCCGTAGATTCAGCCATAACGACCTCTGCTGTCAAGTGTGCCCGGTCTGATACGCTCAACTACGCCGTTGGCGTTGGCGAACGCCGACGCCAAGGAGTCCCTGTCTTGACAAGCACGATAAAGATCGCCTTGCTGGCCGCGGGCAGCATGTCCGCCGGAACCCTCAGCGCGCTGGATTGCGCCGCCTTGACTGATCTGAAGCTCCCCGACATCCGCGTCCAAGACGCTGTAGCCTCGCAGGGCGAGGAGGGTCAATCCGAGAACTTGCCCGAGGGAGTGTCTTCACGCTCGCCGCGCGCCACAGTGCCGCACTGCAAGGTCAGCGGCGTGATCGGCAGCGAAATCCGCTTCGAGGTCTTGTTGCCGGACGATTGGAACGGCAAGTTTCTCATGGGAGGGGGCGGCGGCTTTGTCGGCAGTCTCGGCTACCAGGGGCGCTTCTCGGTGAATCGCGGGTACGCCACTGCGGCAACCGATACCGGCCATCAGGGCGATGGCATCCGGGCGGAGTGGGCCCACGGACAACCGGAACGTCGGATCAACTACGGCTACCTCGCCGTGCATCGAACGACCGAAGCGGCCAAGGCGATCGTCCGAGCCTACTACGGGGAGCCGGCCGAGCGGGCGTACTTCATGGGCTGCTCGAACGGAGGTCGGCAAGCCATGATGTCCGCCCAGCGCTTCCCCAACGACTTTGACGGGATCGTCGCCGGGGCACCGGCTCACGATTTCAGCGGAGTGCTCGCCGCCTTCGCCTACAACATGCAGCGCATCTTCCCCGACCCCAGTGCCCTGACCGAGCCTGTCATCACACCGCAGAACCGACGGCTGCTCGAGTCTGAGATCCTCCGGCGCTGCGATGCTGGCGATGGCGTCGAGGACGGCTTCCTCAACGATCCGCGAGATTGTGACTTCAAGCTGAGCGACCTGCCGGTTTGCGCCGGCGAGGCGCCGTCGGACAACTGTCTCACGATCCGCCAGCGCGAGGCCATTGCGGCGGTCTATGGCGGGCCGCGCAACGCCGACGGACAGATCTACCCGGGCTTTCCGTTCGGCGGCGAGTCCGCGGCCGCAGCTTGGCAGGGCTGGATTACCGGACCTAGCCGTCGCTTGATGACCGCCTACGGGGAGCCGAGCTCGCAGTTTGGGTTCTCCACGCAGGGCTTCAAATACCTGATATTCCAAGATCCCGAGTTCGACTACTCCACATACGATTTCGACGCCTATGGCAACGACGCAGCGCATCTTGGGGCGTTCTTGGACGCCACCGATCCCGACCTCACCGGCTTCAGGCAGGCCGGCGGCAAGCTGTTGCTCTGGCACGGCTGGTCAGATGCAGCGCTCACGGCGCTTGGCTCGATCGAATATTTCGAGGCGGCCGAGCGACTGGACCCGAACGTCCGCGACTATTTCCGCTTCTACCTCATGCCCGGGGTCTTTCACTGTGCGGGAGGTCCCGGACCCGATCGCGTCGACTGGTTGGATGCGCTGGAGAGCTGGGTCGAGGATGGCGATGCTCCGGATGCCCTGACTGCAGTCAAGGTCACAGACGGCACGATTACAAAGGCCCGTCCGCTGTGCGTCTATCCCGAACGCGCGGAGTTTACAGGTGGAGATCCGAATCTGGAGACCAGCTACACTTGCAGGCTACCCTAGGCCGAGTTCAACTGTCGGCTTCACTGCCTAAGGGCCCCGTGGGCGTAATCTAAGCCGACGATGCCGGTACGGTCGTCTTGGTCGCGGTGCCGGAACTCATAGAGCGTGGAGGGCCGGTTCCGGTCATTGCTGTTCGTCCGGGAGGGTTGCCGCTCGCTTAGGGACGAACAGATCTAGGGAGGCTGAGCCTCAGACCCACGAGGGCGCACAAGGGGGAACGAGCGGGGTTCCAAGCGTCACTCGTTTGTGGGCCGCACCGAGCGAGAGGGGACCTCGTGACTGGCTGCCTCCGTCGCCGCAGACTGAACCACTGCTGCGAAGCGTCGCACGAAGCCGTCGCGGTCTGGATAGGAAGCGTGTCCGTGGTTTGGAGCAGCAAGTCTTGCGCGGTGTTGTCTTTGCGGTTGGCCGGAGAATGCTCCGAACGCTGGAATCCTAGGCGGACTTGTCGGACAACCGCAGTCGCGCTTCCAATTCGCGGATCCGTTGATTCGCTTCGTCGCGCTCCCGCACCGCTTTGTCTCGCTCGCGCACTGCTCCGTCGTGCTCGCGCGCCACCTCGTCGCGTTCGCTCATCGTCTCGTCGCGTTGCCGTACTGCTGCGTCTCGCTCCCGCACCGCCTCGTCTCGCTCCTGCACGGCTTCTGCGTGCGTCAGCATGTCCCGCCCCAGCCGTGGATCATGGAAGCGCAGCAGCCAGCGCTCGGCCCGCAGCTCCAGCCCCAGCGCCTCGCTGCGGTGCCAGCCGCCCGCTCGCACAGCCCGCACCCGCTCGTAGCGGCCACCCGCTAGCCGCCAGCCCTCCAGCCGCCCCGCGATCAGCTCGCCCAGCGGGTCGAAGCGCCAGTATTCGTGCACCCCCATCCGCTCGTACGTCGCGCGCTTGCTGGTCGCGTCGCGACGGCTCGTGGACATCGATGCCACCTCCACCACGAAGCTCGGCACCACGCCGCCCTCCTCCCAGAGCAGATACGACTTGCGCGCCTGCTTGTGCGCAGCGCCCAGCACCACGAACACGTCCGGCGCCACCACGGCCGCGGGGTCGCCTTGGCGGTAGTACAGCGCCATGCTGCCGGCCACATAGGCGTCTTGCCGGGCCTTGAAATGCGTGTCCAGCTGGTCGCGCATATCGATGATGGACCGCGCATGCGGGTCCGTCTCCATCAGGACCTTGCCGTCGGAGTAGGGGTATTCCACCGGTTGTTCCGCAGCCGGGTCGGTGCGGGCATCCAAGAGTGCGCCGGGAGCGGCCATGGCTGCATGATAGCAGCCGGGATCGCGCTAGGCGGGCAGCCGGCGCGGGCATGCTGACTAGGTCCCGTTGCCTCGGCGTCGGCGGCTGAGGTCGAGCGTCAAACCGGCACAGAATCGCTCCCCCACGATCAAACTTGCCTCCGTCGTCAAGCTTGCGTCGAGACAAGGAGTCTAGATACCGAGGAATGGTGCGGCACTCACCGATTCGCTGACTCAGGCCCAGCAATTGGCCGGCTTGGACAGTTGCTTCGTTGCCGCCGAGCGGTCAGAAACGCAGGTTATGTCGGAAGTTCGGCGTATTCCCATTCTCGATTTGGGCGATCCAGTCTTCGAGGTCGCCATAGCCCAACTCCCAGAAATCCAAGCACAGCGAGAGGTACTCGAGCACGATGTCGGCTTCGCCCCGCCTTAGCAACTCCGATGCCAGCGCCATGTCCGGCCCGAAAGAGTTCAGCTGAGGCGAGCCCGGTGTCTCGCCTGCTGCAACCAGACGAGACTTGGCCTCTTCTATATTCCCCTCCAAGAGCGCGATTCGGCCTAGGATAAGGTTGCCGTAGTGGATCCGGTTGCCATGGTTCCAGTCCTCTACGTTCCCTTCCAGCATCTCTTCGGCGTATGCCTCGGCTTTCTCCATGTTGCCGGCGTGAAACGCCGAAGTGCCGAGGTCCGTCAACAGGTACCCGCGTCGCAACTCGTCTGACAGTTCGTAGGCGAGTTCGAATTGTGCAAGCGCTCGCTCGGCAGTCTCGGGATCCCACGCGCCACCACGGAGCCTGCTGTCCAAGTGGTGCAGCTGCCCCAGCTCCTTGGCCCAGTCCGGGTCCTCTCGATCAAGGGACTGGGCGTGTGTGAGGAGCTGGATTGCGAGTTTCCGGTCATCGAGTCGAAAGAAGTGTGCCGCGTGCTTCAGGATCCTGAGGTTGTCCGGATCGTTCTCGAGATGTGAAGACCAAGCGTCCTTTCCTTTCGCGTGGCCATCAGCCGCAAGGGCTTCAAGGATGAGAACCTCGGGGCTAGCCAGCAGGTTCGCTTCCGGCGCGTGCCTAATCAACCACAGGACATGCGCTACGTGCTTGGCCCGAGCCGCGTCGTTCAGGAACTGCTGGCCGTGGTAGTACCCGACCAACCGAGCACGCGCGGACAGATCTTCAGGGCTCTCCCCAAGCTGCGATTCGAGAACTGCAGCCTCGTCCTCCGTGATGTTGCGACCTGCAAAAGCTTCGCGGCGCAGATCCTGTGCGAAAACCGATAAATGGAGCCCCGTTCCGACTAGGAATACTACGGCGGAGGATATCAACTTGATTGACACGTTGACGCTACCTTCATCGCCCCGCCGAGTGAGTCGAGCGATGATATTAGACCCCGCTTTGGGACTTCAAGTTCCCGAGAGCCCATGCGGCTCGGCCCAATGTGCCCCAGAGTGGCCTGAGCGGAACGAACGCCAATCCCCTGGCGAGCCCTTCCAGGGCGTTTGCGTCGAGCCCGAGAGCGAGTAGGGATCGAACGCAGCGGGTTCCGCATAGGATCGATTCACTTGGGATTGGGTGGTCTCCAGAAGGTATGACTACTGATCGATGTGCCGGCTTTGCCGCCGACTAGTCGACGGATTCCAGCGCCTGCGCCACGTCGGCCACTATGTCGTCGGGATCCTCGATTCCGACCGAGAACCGCACCATGTTGTCAGTAATGCCCAGCCTCTGGCGGCGTTTCTCTCCGATGTTTCGGTGGGTGGTCGTGGCTGGGTGCGTGATCAGCGAGTGCACGTCTCCCAGGCTCAGCGTGCGGACCACGAGCCGCAAGGCGTTCATGAAGCGGAACGTCTTCACCTGATCTGCGTCCAGCACTTCGAAGCTGACGATGCCGCCTGACATCGTTGCCCCCTGCGTGTCCTGATCGAACTGGCGCTCCGCCACGGCCCGATCCGGGTGGCTGGCAAGGCCGGGATAGTGGACAGTGCCCACGCGCGGGTGCCGCTCCAGCGCCCGGGCGACGAGCAGGGCATTGCGGCAGTGCTCCTCCATGCGCATTGGCAGCGTCTTGATCCCACGAGCGGCCAAGAAACACTGAAACGGTCCGAGGTTCGCCCCGAAGTGGCGGCCGAGTTCCTGCATGTATTCGGCGTCCGCTTCGCCGCAAGCCACGATGCCGCCTAGGACGTCGGCGTGACCGGCCAAGTACTTGGTCACGCTGTGAACGACCACTGTTGCGCCGGACTCGAGGGGACGGCTCATCACGGGCGGGGCAAAGGTCGCATCCACGACTAGCGGCACTCCGCGCCGGGCGGCGATCTTGGCAATCGAGTCGATCTGAGGCACGCGCAGGAGCGGGTTGGAAACGGTCTCGATTAGGATGCAGCCTGTCTCGGTTTGGTCCAGTGCGGCCTCGAACTGGGCCAAGTCGCACGGGTTGGCAAAGCGCGCCACGAAACCCTGCTGCTCCATCAGCTGCAGCAGCTGGAAGGTCTGGCCGAACAGCACGTTGGCCGCGAGAATCGTCTTCGGCCGGTCGCGCAGGGCGGTGAGCAGCCCGATGTGCATCGCGGCCATGCCAGAACTGCACGCCAAGGCGCTGGCGGCGCTATCGAGGGCGGCGATCTGGCGCTGTAGGGCGTCCGCGGATGGATTGCCGTAGCGCTGGTACACGAACCCGTCGATTTCGCCGTTCGCGACCGCCGTCATGTCGGCGGCGCTCTTGTAGTGGAAGCTGGCGGCGGTTTCAAGCGGGGGCGCCGAGGCCACGAAGCGCTCGTTTTCGCCCGCGGTCCTTGCGCAGGCGTGAATGGCGAGAGTCTGCTGCTTCATGCTTGCTCCAATGCTTGGAGGATGTCGGCCATGATGTCGTCGATATGCTCGGCGCCCACGGAAAGGCGCACCAAGCCATCGGTGATGCCCAAGGCCATCCGCGCTTCCGGCGTGAGCATGCGGTGCGTCGCGCTCGACGGGTGGAGCCCCAGTGTCGTCAGGTCGCCGATGCTGGCCGAGGTGGCGGCTAGCCGCAGCGAGTCCAAGAACGCGCAGGCACCCTCGCTCCCACCCTTCACGTCGATGCCGACCGCGCCGCCTGCCTCGCCCGCGGGCATCAGCTGGTGCACCGCCTTGGCATCAGGGTGTTGCGGGTCGCCCGGGAAGATGAGCCGCTCGATCTTGGGATGTCCCCGCAGCCCTTCGAAAACCATGCGGGCGTTGGCGCAGTGGTGCCGCATGCGCAAGGGCAGCGTCTTGATCCCGCGCATGACCAAGTAGGCTTCGAACGGCCCGAGGTTTCCGCCCAGGCAGCGATGGGTCTGCCGCAGCGCCTCGGCATGCTCTTCCGGGACAACCACAGCTCCGGCCAGTACGTCCCCGTGCCCCCCCAAGTACTTCGTTGCACTGTGGATAACCATGTCCGCTCCATGGTCAAACGGCTTGATCAGCAGCGGCGTGAAGGTGTTGTCCACCAAGAAAAGGGCACCGTATTCGCTGGCGATTTCCCTGAGGCGGTCCAGCCGCGCGACCCGTAGGGCGGGATTAGAAATCGTCTCGGTCAGCAGCAGCGCCGGGCGCACTTCTCGCACAGCCGCTTCGACTGCTTCTAGGTCGCAAAAGTCACAGAAGCGGACTTCGACACCTTCGGATGGCAGCACGGTACGCAGCAGTTCGAGCGTGCCGCCGTAGAGCACGTCGGCCGCGACGATGGCCTGGCGGCGATCCAGCAGTCCGGCCAGAAGGGCTAGATGCACTGCCGCCATGCCGGAAGCGGTAGCGATGGCCGCGTGCCCGCCCTCGACGGCCGCGACCTGCTCTTCCAAGGCGCTGCTCGTCGGGTTGCCCATGCGGGCATAGGTTTCACCCGGCAGCCGCTCCGCAAAGACGTCCGCCAATTCCTCCGTGGTTGGGTAGAAGAAGCTCGAAGAGGCGAAGATGGGGGTCGAGACGGGAATGTAGTTACCGAGCGGTCGCCGTTCGCCGGCATGGACAAGAGTCGTTTGTGGCTTCATCGCGGGCAGTTCTGAGACTAAGCATTGAGTATAGGTCGGCGCTTGGGGGAGGTTCGGATGGACCGCAAGTGTCAGGGGCGGCGCGTCAGTCTTCTGGCGGCGGCCCGGGATCTCCGTTCGCGGGCAGGGCTTCCCCGGCATTGGGGCCAAGCGGATTCTTGCCGTCGGCCAGATAGCGGCGTACAACGCGCCGGACGTACGCGGCCGTTTCCGGAAACGGAGGGATCCCGCCGTGACGGGCGACCTGTCCGGGGCCGGCATTGTATGCTGCCAGTGCCTTCAGGAGTTGCTCTGGATCGCCCTCGAAGCGGTCGAGCATTTGGCGCAAGTATGTCGTGCCGCCTTGCAGGTTCTGTTCCGAGTCTCGCGGGTTGACGCCCAGCTCGGCAGCCGTCTCGGGCATCAGCTGCATGAGTCCGATTGCGCCCTTGGGGGAGACGGCTCCTTGCCGGAAGTCCGATTCCGCCCACACGACGGCCCGGACTAGGCCCGGGGGCAGCCCGGCCTCGGCCGAGAACCGCGCGATGGCGCTCTCCAATGCATCACTCTCATCCGATGCGGAGTCACCGCGTGCGACGGGCGGTTTCGCGCTGGGCTCCGGAGCGTCGGGCTCGATTCGATCCACGTCCGCCTCCAGCACCGCGATCCAGCCGCCATTGGGCATGAGCAGGCGGATCTTTCCGTCGCTCGCGTCATATCCCTGCACCGGCAAGCGATAGCCGCTGCGCAACACGACGGTATCTGCCGCGCAGACTGCCGACGCGATCAACAGCGAGGTCAGTAGACGCCATGCGAGACGCTGTTGCATACTTGCGTACTTGCATCATAGGACGTACGTATCCCATCTAGAGTGCAGCAGGACCGGCGAGCGATTGCCCGCAGGAAGGCTCGCCAACCTCTCCCCCACCGGGGCGCCCCTGCTGGTGCGCTACGACTTGGAGCGGGCTAGGCGCGAACTGGATCGCGACCGCATCGCGCTCGGGCCAAGCTCGCTGTGGCGCTATGCGCCGCTGCTGCCGCTTCGGGACATGGCGCATCTGGTGACCCTCGGCGAGGGCATGACGCCGCTGCTGGACACGCCGCGCCTAGCTCAGCGGCTGGGCTGCCGGCGTGCGTTGATCAAGGACGAGAGCGCGAATCCGACCGGAACCTTCAAGGCCCGCGGCATGGCGGCCGCCGTGTCGATGGCCAACGAACTGGGCGTGAAGAAGTTCGGCGCGCCTTCGGCCGGCAATGCGGCCAGCGCTCTGGCGGCCTATGCCGCCCGGGCTGGACTGGAAGCGAACCTGTTCATGCCGCGCGACGTCCCGCGGGCCAACGTGGTCGAGTGCCAGTCGATGGGTGCCAACGTCACTCTGGTCGACGGTCTGATCAGCGACTGCGGCCGGATCGTCGCCGAACGCGGTCCCAGCGAGGGTTGGTTCGACGTGTCCACGCTCAAGGAGCCGTATCGCATCGAGGGCAAGAAGACCATGGGGCTTGAACTGGCCGAGCAGCTCGGCTGGCGATTGCCGGACGCGGTGTTCTATCCCACGGGCGGGGGAGTGGGCCTGATTGGCATGTGGAAGGCCTTTTCCGAGCTCGAGAGCTTGGGCTGGATCGGTTCAAAGCGCCCCAAGATGATCTCCGTGCAGGCGGCAGGCTGCGCTCCCATCGTCCGCGCCTGGGACGCTGGCGCGAACGAGTCACGCTATTGGGAGAACGCCGCCACCGTGGCCAGCGGACTGCGCGTCCCAAAGGCAATTGGCGACTTCCTAGTGCTCAACGCCGTCCGCGAGAGTGGCGGCACTGCAGTGGCGGTTTCGGATCAAGACATGTTGGATGCTGGCCGGATGCTGGCGCAGACGGAAGGCATCTTCGGTGCTCCCGAAGGCGCGGCGTGCGTGGCGGCCGCCCAGCATCTGTTGCGCGAGGGCTTCTTGGCCCAGGACGACGAACTCGCCATCTACAACACCGGCACGGGATTGAAGTACCTCGAGGCTTGGGATCCGGCCGGGGAGGACTTCTAACAGTCAGCGTTGAGGGTTTTCCGGTGCTATGGGAACAACCCGAGAGCCGACCACACGTTAGAATCTGAAGTAGAGGTTTCCATTGAAGAAAGCAGTTCAAGCAAGTCCCTTGGACGGTTTCCGCCTCTGGTTGAAATACGAAGATGGCATCGAAGGCATTGTGGATCTGAGCGATTTGGCCGGCCGAGGCGTCTTTGAGGCCTGGTCCGAAGAGAATATCTTTCGCTCTGTCACAATCAACGAGAGCGGTGCAATCGTTTGGCCGGGTGAAATCGACCTGTGCCCTGACGCCCTCTATATCCGATTGACCGGCAGGCAAGCGGAAGAGATCTTCCCCGGCTTGATGCCCGCGCCTGCTGATGCCTGAGCTGAGTCGATTTTACGGGATCGTCATCAAGATGTACTTTGCCGACCACTCACCGCCTCATTTTCACGCGGAGTATTCCGGCCACGAGGCTGTCATAGGTATCGATACACTTGCGACCATCGCAGGCGGGCTTCCCCAACGAGCATTGAACCTTGTCAGGGAGTGGGCGAGTCTTCACCAAGGTGAACTTCGAGCGGCTTGGACAAAGGCTAGTGAACTCAAGCCCGTCAGCCGAATCGAACCTCTACCGTGAAGGCGTGCGCGTCCTTCATCCTGTTCCCGCGTCGACCGTGTAGGCGGGCGGCGGCTTGGAACGGTCTGTGCTCAGCATCTGCCCTCACTCTCCCTCTGACATATCGAGCCCGTGTGCCTGGGGCACGTCTTGCCAGATGGTGGCACTGTACAGATGAAGGGCAATGAGGGTCAGCCGCCCGCCGATTTCCAGGTTTGCCAAGAGAAGCGTTTCCGCCCCAGACACCTGTCTGTCTTCTCACTCGTTTCCCACCCCTACCACTGCCTCTTGGAGTGCGTGTCTTGCGCCAGACGCCTCGATCTAGACTGTCCGCCAAGACGCGGGCGCTCGGCACACGGGCCGCCATGGCTGGCGGTGTGCCTGCTCCCAAACAGTGCTGTTCTCATCCCACCGCACGAGTTCTCATGCGCGGTCACAGTGATCTCGCTCACCTTGGCGGCTCGGGCAATCGCCGTCCTTGCACACGACTCCCGAACCTCGGATCTGCGCCTGCACGCTATCGGTCCCAAACATCCAATGCGGCCCGTCCTTGCTAGCGGTGTCTGCGGAAGGGCGTGGGTCTTGCAAGAATGGAGAGTGGCATGAAAGTCCGCGTGCTCTTCTTCGGCCAACTCAAAGACTTAGTTGGCTGCTCGTCGGACGAGGCCGAGTTTGAGTGCGGCGCATGCCTCGAAACGGTATTCCAGCACTATGCGTCTCAACACCCCAGGCTCGGGGAAATGGCCGGCAGCGTGGCGATGGCGCGCAACCAGCGGTTCGCTCCGGCCAGTGAAGCCGTCGAAGATGGTGACGAGGTCGCGATCATGCCGCCGGTGAGCGGCGGTTCTGAGTGGATTGCGAGCGCCGAACGCGACGGCGTGTTCGCCGCGATTACGCGAGCGCCAATCGACAGCGCCGCGCTGGCTAGGCGGGTGCAGGGTGACGGCGATGGCGCAGTGTTGGTGTTCGAAGGCGTCGTGCGGGACAACACCCGAGGCCGGCGGACGGTGTACCTCGACTACGAGTGCTACGTGCCGTTGGCCCTGCGCCAGCTCGAGGAGATAGGACGCGACATCGTGGACCGCTCGGACGTGCATGCTATTGCGTTGGTGCATCGGGTGGGCCGGCTCGAGGTGCGCGAGGCCAGTGTCTCGATCGTGGTCGCTTCGGCGCACCGCAAGCCGGCGTACGAGGCCAGCTTGTCCGCGATCAACGAAGTCAAGAGCAAGGTGCCGGTCTGGAAGAAGGAACACTTCGCTGATGGTGAGGTGTGGGTAGAAGGCCAGTGGGACGCTTCGGTAGCCAGGTACTCGGCGGCGGGCACAGGCTGATCTTCGGCTCGCTCGCAATCGCCGCCTGCGCAACGGCGCTGCAAATCGAGCCCGCCGTGTTTACGGCAGACGTTCGTCTGGTGTCCCTGCCTGTAACCGTCAAGGACGCTCGCGGCGCTCCAGTCGGCGACCTGCAGCGCGAGGACTTCCAGATTCTCGAATCCGACGAGCAGCGCGAAATCACTGTGTTCGAGCGGAGAACTGACAGGCCACTTTCGGTTGTCTTGCTTGTGGATGCAAGCCTGAGCACGGCGGTGGAGCTGCGTTACGAGAGGGAGTCCGCGGGCCGCTTCTTGGAGAGACTGCTGGGGTCCGGCTCACAGCCGGGCGATGCCGCTGCCGTCCTTTCCTTTTCCGCTGACGTCACGGTCCTCGCCGATTTCACTCGCAGCCAGAAAGAGCTTGCGGCCGCCTTGGGGCGGGTTCGGCCGCAGACCGGCACGTCGGTCTATGACGCGGTCCTGCTCGCGTCCCAGTATCTGCAGCAGCGCGACGGCCGCCCTGTCATCGTCATCATTACCGACGGCGGCGACACCACTAGCGGTCTCAACTTTGATGACGCGCTGCGCGCGGCCCATGCCGCCGAGGCCGCGATATACCCTCTGATCGTGCTGCCGATCCGGAGCGATGCCGGACGGAACCGGGGCGGGGAGCATGCCCTGATCACCTTGGCGAAACACACGGGGGGCGAAGCGTTTGTCCAGTACGGCGCCCGAGATTTGGATGCCGCGTTCGACGAGGTGCTGGTCAATCTGCGGACGCAATACTTGCTCGGCTTCTATCCTGCGGACGACGGCTTCAATCCGGCGGATGACTTCCGCAAGGTCGAGGTGCGCGTCGCTCGCGAGGGTGCTGTCGTCCTGGCCCGCAGCGGGTATTTCGCCAAGAGTCCCGTGGAGCGGCCGGCCCGCCGTAGCCGCATCGGAGCTCCGGTCCGCTTGCGCACCGTGCCCCAAGTGGGGGTCGCGGACGAGGAAAATGAGGAACCCGCTGAACCCGTCACGAGGCCGCCCCGGCGCTCGGGAACTCGCAAGGCTCCGATAGTCCGGCCCGGCCCGTAGCCGGCAGGGCAGTCGCGCCGATGCGCCTTGCACGGGGTTGGTAGCCTGAAGGCGTGCCCTTCGCCGCTCCGGACTACATTCCGTTCGCCGCGGAGCTTGCACGGGAGGCCGGCGCCGTCCTAATGCGCCACTACGGCAACGTGCAGGTCGAGCACAAGGGCAGCTTCGATACCGTAACGGCCGCTGACCGGGCATCCGAGCGTCTCGTTGTCGAACGCATCCGCTCGCGTTTCCCAAGCCACTCGATCGTAGCTGAGGAGGGTGGCAACTTCGAGGGGGCCGGCGAGTTGATCTGGCACGTGGACCCGTTGGACGGAACGACCAACTTCGCCCACGGTCTGCCGCGCTTCTGCGTAAGCATCGGCCTGTGGTCCCGCCGGGAGGGTCTGGCGGGTGTCATCTTCGATCCAGTGCGCGGCGACATGTACGCAGCCGAGCGGGGATCCGGCGCGTATCTGAACAGCCACCGTATCCGCGTGTCAGACGAGGGAGACCTCGGGCGAAGCTTGTTCGCGACAGGCTTTCCGAGCTCCATCCGTGCGACCAACCCGAACACGCACTACTTTCACCAGGTGGCCATGGCCACTCACGGCGTCCGGCGAACCGGCTCGGCGGCGCTGGACTTGTGCGCGGTGGCCGCGGGCCACTTAGAGGGGTTCTGGGAGATCGGGCTGAAATCGTGGGACGTGGCCGCAGGGCTGGTGCTGCTCTCCGAGGCAGGCGGGGAATACTGCGACTTCGACCGCAACCGCTATCGTCCGGGCGACCTGCGTATCGTGGCCACCAACGGCAAGGTGACCTCAGATCTGCTGGAGCTTCTCGCCGAGGTTTCGCGCGGCCGCCAGCGGCACGCGTTGCCGCCGCTCGACAACGCCGGCTAGATTCTGTGGCGTCCGGACGCGACCCGGGCGGGCGCACGTAACCGCAAGTTTCTGTGGCATTTGAATACGCTGTGGTAAATTAGAAAATCTGTGTACCCGCATACGCCGCATGCCGGCCCGACCAGCGTTGCTCGTTAGGCTGGATGGGGCATTGTGCATTCACGCGGTAAGTCAATATGGATCGCATCGTAGACCTCATTCAGTGCAAGCGGCGCGGAGATGAACTCGGGCTGGCCGATTTCGAACGCCTGATCAACGGCTACACGCTGAATGAAATTTCCGACGCCCAGATGGGTGCCCTGCTGATGGCCGGGACTTGCACGGGCTTTTCCGACGCGGAGGCGACCGCGCTCACAACCGCGATGCTGCGGTGTGGCGAAAGGCTGGAACTGCCCGATGGAATGCGGCCCACGGTGGACTGCTGCTCCACTGGTGGCGTTGGCGACAAGACGCCCTTGATCGTGGCGCCGATCGCAGCGGCGGCTGGGGTGGCCGTGCCGATGATCGTCGAGCGCGGCTCGGACCACATCATCGGGTCGTTAGAGAAGCTGAACTCGATCCCGGGCTTTCGCACAGATCTGGAGGTCTCCGATTTCGCCGATCTCGTGGGCGAGTACGGACTGGCGTTCGCCCAGCAGAGCAACGCGCTGGCTCCGGCGGAGAAGCGCTTGTACGAACTCCGCGACGAGACAGCGACCGTGGATTCGCTGGCTCTGATCGCCGCCTCTGTGATGTCGAAGAAGCTGGCGGAAGAGATCATGGGCTTGGTGGTGGACATCAAGGTCAGCAAGGGCTCGCTTCTGTCGGGCCGCAACGAGGCTCGCCGTCTGGCCCAGCTGATGATCGCGATTGGCAGGAAGCACGATTGCAAGGTGCAGGCGCTGCTGACCGACATGGAACAGCCCTTGGGTTACACCGTTGGAAACGCCCTGGAGATCATGGAGGTGTCCCAGACACTGCAGGGCCAAGGCCCCGAGGATGTTCTCGGCCTGTCGGTGGAGCTGGCCGCCCGCATGATCTATCTTTCCGACACGAGCATCTCGATCGAAGACGCGCGCGAGCGTGCCAATTCCGTGATCTTGGACGGATCTGCGCTGCAGATGTTTGGCAACGTGATCAAGGCGCAGGGCGGCGACCCGACGGTGCTGACAGACTTTGCCCGACTGCCCAACCCAGCGGGCGCCGAACCAATCACCTCCCCGCGCGATGGCTACGTGAGCCGGATCAATGCCGAAGACATTGGCAGGGCCGCAGTGATGCTCGGAGCCGGTCGCAGCAGCCCTGAGGACGCCATCGATCCCGCGGTTGGGGTAGTCTTGGAGACCAAGGTCGGTCAGCAGGTCGTCAACGGCACCCGCTTGTGTGCGCTGTACTACAACAGCGACGCGAATCTCGAGGAAGCCAAGCAACTCGTCGAAGATGCTTTCCGCATCTCCTCCCAGCCGCCTGCGGATCGGGAACTGGTCCTCGACCTGATCCAGGGCTGACGCGGCCGCGTCGGCGCTAGCCGCGCAAGTCGCTCACGGTAGCTGACTTATAGAAGGCAATCGTGCAATGGTCCGCGCCTGGAAGGCGCTCTTCAGGGAGAACGGAGCGGCCCTTCAGGAGTCTAGCGGGTCCGGCGCGGGAGTCTGACTGTAGAATGCGGGTTCGCTCAGGTCCGGCGTCGGTGAGCGATCCGGAGCGAACCCACCGCGGGCCTGCCCAGAGATCTAGCAGGCCGCGAGCAGAAATGGTTCTCGGGGCGGAGCCTTTCGACAGCCTCGCGTCATCTCGGCTGACCGAGTCTGATCCCAAGACGGGGGAGACCGCCGGGACTTAGCGGATAGCCCCGCGATTCTCCGCACGCTGGATGGCGACGTTGTCATCTGTAGCGTGTCCATCGGTGGCATGAGGATCGTCGAAGTAGAGCCTCGTGAGTGGAGCAAGGCTGTCGGCAACTTGATGCGCCCCCTGGTAGCCGGTTAGCCGACCGCAGGCTAGCGTAACGTGGACCGGCCCAACACGTGCGCTCACCTGGATCGCACTAGCAGCCGAGAGCTCGCGGCACGCCGCACCGCTATTGAGCAATCACGGCCTTGAAGCGCCGCAGCAAGAGCGCGATCAGGATCCCTTGGTACCCCAAGCCGACCAGAAAGTAGAGGGCCACGCGGGGTTCGCTGGCCTCGAGCATCCAGAAGAGCTTGAGCGGCCAATAGAGCGGGTCGAGCCCGATCGCTACCTGCCACGGCGACGCGATGAACCATGCGAAAACCGGTGGCCACGTGAGCACCCCCGCGCCCTTGAGCAGGGCGAACCCCTGGACCTTGTTGCCCGCGAACGCGGCGACGAACAGCGCGTAGAGCGGTGCAGTGAGAGCCGCTTGGACCGTGGCGGCGAAGGCCATGACGACACCCATTTCGACCAGATTCGCGATGGCGAGACTCGCCATCATAACGGGCACGCTGACGGCCATCGGGACAGCGATGCGGTAGGCGAGGTACCCCTGCACGGTGAGGGGCGTGACCTGCAGCGCGGTGAGCGTGTGATCGTCGCGTTGATCCAGCAGCAGGAAGCCGACGACCGCGCCAATCAGCGTCGGGATCATCAGCATGAGGAAGCTGCTGAGGAGAGGGTAGTGCGGCGTGAGGTCGAAGTCGTACCGCTCGCCGAGCCATCTGTCGAGGGCAGGTACGCCCCAGCGGAAGACGAGAGCGAGGACGATCGGTATGCCGATCATCCAGCGCAGCATGCTGTCGCGGGCGACGCTCTTGACGTCGATGGGGCCGAGCGCGCGGATCACCGCGATGGCGGTCGGCATCAGCCCCCCACCCCCTCCCGGGCGACGATGAAGCGGTCGAAGGACCGCTGGCTGGCGAGCAGCAGCATCCCGGCCCAGGCGGCAGAGTACAGCACGCCGTAGGCCCACTCCCAGGACGCAATCGGCCGGAACGCCCCGCCCAGCAGCACGAGCGGCGCCGCGAAGGGATGGAGATAGAGCAGCCAGGCGTTCCAGAGGCCGAAATAGTGCAGCAGCGGTAGCGAGAGAACGGCCGTGAAGAGGACCGAGGGAAACATGAACTCGTTGATCGACCGGTAGCGGGCGACGAGGAGAAAGCCGGTCAACGTGTACAGGACGCCCGCCAGCACTACGCCGACGACCAGTGGGCCGGCCGCGAATCCGCCTCCGTACGCAGACCAGACGATGACCAGCTGCTCGACTACCGCGAGCGCGGCCAGCGTCAGCGTCTTCGAGGCCAGGTACTCCCAGTTAGCGAGGGGCGTCGCCACTTGGGCCTCCAGCGTCCCCTCGCCCTTCTCGAGCAGCACGAGGCCGGCCACGAAGTAGAAGTTGATCATCACTAGGTTGCCAAACACGACGGCAGGCAGCACGTAACCCCAGTCGATCGCGGGAAGGCGGGTGAGCACGACGAACCAGCAGGCCAACACGAAGGCCACCGCATAGTAGAAGCCGTTCCGCATCTGCAGGCGGAGGTCTAGGCGCACGGTGGCGGCCAGCCTATGCATCGGCTTGCCGCAGGCCGTGGCCGGTGACTCGCAGGAATACGTCCTCGAGGGTCGTTTCCTGAGTGTGCAGGGTGTGGACGGTGGCCTCGCGCAGCAGGGCTAGGAAGTCGGCGTCGGTGCCGAGCCCATCGAGCGGGAACTCGCGCCGCCCGGGGCGGCCGTCTAGGTCGTACTCCATCGCGACCGTCTGTGCGCCGTGGGCCAGCTTCAGCTCGTGCGGCGACTCGACGACCTGTATCTCGCCGTTGACGATGAAGGCCACGCGGTCGCATAGCTCGTCCGCCACCGTCATGTCGTGCGTGGTCAGGAAAACGGTGCGGCCCGCCTTCTTCATCGTCCGGATGAGGTCCCGTATGCGCCGCCTGCTGACGGGGTCGAGCCCTGCCGTCGGCTCGTCCAGGAATATCAGTTGCGGATCGTTGAGCAGGGCGCGCGCCACCCCGAGCCGCGTCTTCATGCCCTTGGAGTACTCGGCGACTAGGCGCTCGCCGTCGTCCCCCAGCCCGACCATCTCGAGTAGCGCCTCCGGCTGTCGGGTCTCGCCCCGGTAAAGCGCCTGGAAGTAGCTGAGGTTCTCTAGGCCGGTCAGCCGGAGATAGTGGTTGGGCAACTCGAACGAAACACCAATCCGCTCGTAGTAGTCGGATTCGCAGTCCGCGAGATCCCGGCCCAGCACCAAGACGGTGCCCCGATAGCCCCGCAGGAGCCCGATCAGTAGCTTCTGTGTGGTCGACTTGCCCGCGCCGTTCGGCCCGAGAAACCCGAAAATCTCACCCTGGTCGATGCTGAAGCGGAGATCGCGCACCGCAGGAGCCGTTCTGGACGCGTAGGTGAAGGTCAGCCCGTCGACGTCTACTACCGGCATGCGTGCGTCACCGCGCCGTTCAGCAACTCAGGCTGGTTGGAAGGCCAGTGAGCAGCAGGACCGTCGGACGGCTCTGAACCGAGTAGCCGCATGGTACCGCAGTCGCGCCGACGATTCCAATTATGGTCGCCTGCTGCGGGATCGTTTGGTAGCGTCTCCAGACGCTTGGCAATCCAACTGAAGCGCAGCGGAAAGGACTCGTGTCCGGCTGGCGGTTTCACCGTGTGGCTGCCGCACAAGGTCACGGTACAGCTAGTGAGGCGCACCTCAGACCAACCAGGTATTGCGGTCCCGAATCCTAACTCAAGCGCCTACCCATCATCGACAGCGAGACCGGCGATTGCGGGTCTGTTTAGGAGTTCAAGGGAGTGAGCCGACTTGCAATCCTGCGCCAATCCCGAGCTTTGTGGCGGGCGGATGGTATCGCCCAGTGCCTCGGACTGGCAGTTAGCGGTCGCGCTCGGCTGGAGCGGCATCGGCCGTGAGGGCGCGGAGTTGCTCCTCCAGTGCCCGCACTCGCTCGTCCGCTGCGCTGGCCTCCTGCTTCGCCGCGCTTGTCGCCTGCTCTGCCGTGCTCGCCCGCTGCTTGGCTGCCCGCGCATCACGCTCCGCGATCCGCCTCGGACACGGGTCGGTTGCCGACGCGAGTGGACACGTACCGCTCCATGCTGCGCCACCAGTTCTGAGCATGCCACCGACTGCGCCAGCCGTCGCGCTTCCGTTCGAGCATGCACTGGGCGGCTTCGGCGAAGGTGGGCACTCCCTGGACGCCCTGTTTCTCGAAGAGGAGATTGCCGCCCGAGCGGGCAAGCATTCGGTTGGCGAGGGCCTGCCCGCGGGCATTGGCGAGCGGCACGAGCGTGGCGGCGCCGAGGCGGTCGCGGCGTGAGCAGGCACGAACGATCAGCATCAACACATCACATCTTCTATGATGTGATGCATGCGTACCACATTGACATTGGACCCTGACGTGGCGGCCTTGGCCGAACGAATGCAGCGGGTGCGCGGTCAGAGCTTCAAGGCGGTCGTGAACGAGGCGCTGCGGTGCGGTCTGCGCGCCATGGCGGCTCCGTCCGGCCAGCCGGCGGCCTACAGGACGCCGGCCGCGGATCTGGGTCGTTGTCGGATTGGCAGCCTCGACGACGTCGCCGAAGCACTTGCCGTCGCGGAAGGCGAGGATTTCCGGTGATCCTCGTCGACGCCAACCTGCTCGTCTACGCGCACGTGGCTTCATTCCCGCAGCACGAGCGGGCGCGTACGTGGTTGGACGACCGCATCAATGCCGCCGCTCCCGTGGGGATTCCGTGGCCCAGTCTGCTGGCCTTCGTGCGGATTGTCAGCAATCCGCGCATCTTCGATCGGCCCGCCGCGGTGTCCACCGCGTGGCTGCAGGTGGAGTCATGGCTCGCGACACGGTCGGTCTGGGTCCCACTGCCGACGGAGCGCCATCAGGATGTGCTCGCTCCGCTCATGGCGAGTGCGGAGGGCCGCGCGAATCTCGTTCCCGACGCCCACCTGGCGGCTCTGGCCATCGAGCACGGCCTCGTTCTCTGCTCGACCGATGGTGACTTCGCCCGGTTTGATGGTCTGGAGTGGCAGAACCCGTTGCGGTAGCGGCGCGCGGGGCTCACGAGCAGCAGGTTGCGGGTGCGCTGTCGTCTGCGCAGGACGAGCGGCGGCCGACGGCCGTCTGGTGGAGTTGCCCGACGTCTCCCGGCTTCACGTACCACTCCCAGCGGGCTCCGTCGGGGTCGGCCATCCACGTCTCCGTCTTCTCTGCATAGCAGCAGATCGTGTCCTCGACGCCGGTCGTCTCGAGCCCGGCCCGGTGCAGGCGCCGTTCGGCCGACGCAACCTCGTCGGCCGTCTCAACCTCGACGCCCAAGTGGTTGAGGGTCGCTCCCTCTCGACCCTCGAACAGGACCAGCTTCAGTGGCGGATCGGCAATCGCGAAGTTCGCGTAGCCGGGCTTCACCTTCGCGGGGGCGGTGTCGAACAGGCGGGAGTAGAACGCGATCGCCTTGTCGAGGTCGGGCACGTTTATCGCTAGCTGTACTCGGGACAGGGTGTGCGCTTTCGATGGCGTCAAGGCAGCACGAAGGCACCGGCGGCCAGCCCGGTCGTGCACGCCAACACCCAATCTATGCCGAACGCGCCGAGCATGACCGACACGACTGTGCCGGTCGCCGAGCCGAGAGCCACCGATCGACCAGTGAATACGCGTTCCTTCATCAGGCGTCTCCGTGACGCGCGCGGCTACGCTGCCCGCAGGAACTCCAGCAGCAGGCGGACGGTCTCCTCGGGCCGCTCCTGCTGCACCCAGTGGCCGGCGCCGTCGAGCAGGTGCGCGCCGCGAAAGTCGGTGCAGGCGCTCTCCTGCATCCGCTCGAACGCCCCCGGGCGCTGATAGACGCCCCAGTCGCTCGCGCCGCCGATGAACAGCGACGGGATGTCGATCGTGCGGCCGGCGAAGGTCAGCGGCTCGTCCGTGATCACGCCGGAGCGGTACCACTGCAGGCCGCCCTGGAACCCGTTGCGCTCGTACTCCGTGCTGTAGACGCGCAGCTCGTCGTCGGGCAGCCAGCGGTTGGCCGCGATCTCGGCCGCGGTCGGCATCTCGCGGGCGACAGTCTCCGCCATGCCCATGTCGAGGTCCATGATGTAGTAGGTCGGCATCTGCGCGACCTCGGCGGCCGTCCACGATGCCAGCCGGTGCGGGCGGTTCGCGGCCCAGTCGGCGCTCTTGTGGTGGTAGTAGGCGCGCAGGAACGCGTGGACGCCCTGCGGGGCGCGCCACATGTTGGGGTTCGCCTCGCGTGTTCGGTAGTAGCGCTGGTAGTGCTTGCGCGGGCGGGGCAGGCGCGCCAGCTCCTCGTAGATGTCCGGCTCGGCGGCCGGCGCGGCGCGCGGGCCGTCGTCAGCCGTCCCGAACGGAAACGTCGGCGTGCCGCCGAACGGGGCGCTCATCAGCGCCACCGCCCGGAACACATCTGGCCGCGCCACGGCGCACCAGGCGGCGATCGGCGATCCGAAATCGTGGCCGATGACGGCGTCCACGGTGCGGTAGCCGAACGCCCATACCAGCGCGAGGGCGTCGCGCACGGCGTTCATCCGGCTGAACGGCCGCAGGTCGCCGTCGTAGTCCGCGCTCCAGCCGGTGGTGCGGCCGTAGCCGCGCTGATCCGGCGCGATGACGTGATAGCCGGCCGCGGCCAGCGGCGCCAGCACGTGCCGCCAGCTGTAGCCGAGCTCGGGGAAGCCGTGCAGCAGCAGCAGAGCCGGGCGCCCGCCGGTCTCGAAGCCGGCATCCAGCACGTGCATCGTGAGCCCGTTGACGCCGTGGACGAAGCGCGAGCGCACGCCCGGGGGCAGCCAGTCCGGGTCGTAGGAGCCCACGGACGCGGCCTGAGCAACGGCCGCGGAAGGCGCCGCCAACGCTTCCGCCCGCAACTCCCGCATCACCGCCGCGGATCCGAGGACCGCGCCGACTCCCCGCGCCATCCGGCGCCGGGTGACGGCGCCCAGATCGGTGTTCTCTGTCGTCTGCCTGCGGGTGCTCATCGCTTCACCTCCGTGCGGCCGCGGCCCGACTGCTCGCTTGCTGTGTCCAACCCTGGCGCCTGGCCGACCCACCGCAGGACTCCGGGGCCTTCTACGGCGCGGATTCTTGCGGCAGCGCGAACACGAACATCCCGCCGCCGGAGGCAACCGCAACCAGCTGGCGGCCGTTGACCTCGTACGTCATCGGGCTGGCAAGGATCGACGCTCCGAGGTTGATTCGCCACAGCTCCTCGCCCGATTCGGAATCAAGCGCCTTGAAGAAGCCACCGCTGCCTCCGGCAAACACCAAGCCGCCGGCCGTGGAGAGCAATCCGGCCCACACCGGCTGGAAGAGCTTGTGCTCCCAGACCTTCTCGGCAGTCACCGGATGGAATGCCCGGACAGCGCCGTACCACTCGCCCATGGTGGACTCGTTGACGAACATGCTGCCCCAGTAGCGGGTGCCGGGCCGGTACTCGGTCTCGCCCTTGAAGTACATGCTGCTGCCTTCGCGGCAAGAGACGTACAGCAAGCCCGTGTCTGGACTGTAGGCAGGAGACATCCAATTCGTGCCGCCGGCCACCGCCGGGTACACCTCGATGCCCTCGGCGCTCGGCTCCATGCCCGGCCGCCGAATCGGTCGGCCTTCTTCGGAAATCCCGACCGCCCAGGTCTGCTTGACGAATTGCGTCGCCTTGAGAAACTCGCCCGTTTCGCGATCCAGCATGTAGATGAAGCCGTTCCGGTTGGCGGTCACCAGCAGCTTGCGCTCCACTCCTCGGTACTCCCGGTCGATCAGCACCATGACTTGCGTGGCGTCCCAGTCATGGACGTCATGCGGGGTGAACTGGAAGTGCCACTTGCGCTTGCCGGTGTCCGCGTCCAGGGCGACCACGGAATCCGAGAACAGGTTGTCCCCCAGGCGCACATCGCCGTTCCAGTCCGGCCCCGGATTGCCCACTCCCCAGTAGACGAGGTTCAGTTCGGGGTCGTAGCTGGGGGTGATCCAGATCGAGGCCCCGCCAGTCTTCCACGAGTCTCCGGACCAAGTGTCGTTGCCGAACTCTCCCGGGCCCGGGACGGTGTAGAAGCGCCAGCGGCGCTCTCCGGTCTCGACATCGAAGGCGTCGATAAACCCCCGGATGCCGTACTCGCCTCCGGCCGTGCCGACCATGACCATGTCCTTGACCACCAAGGGCGCGAGCGTGCCCGAATAGCCTAGGGAGTAATCGATCAGTTCCGTCTCCCACAGCAGGCGCCCCGTCTTGCGGTCCAGCGCGATAGTGTAGGCGTCCAGGGTCGCCATGAACAGCCGGTCGCCCAGGATCGCCAGACCGCGGTTGACGAGCCCGCAGCATGCGATCAGCTTGGCGGGCAGGCGCCTGGAATACCGCCACAGCCGGGCCCCGGTCTCCGCGTCTAGCGCGTAGACATCGCCTGGCGGGACAGTGATGTACATGATTCCGTCATGGACGATGGGCGTGACTTCGAACTTCTCAGCGATCTTTTCCTGGAAGGCCCACTGCAGTCGCAGGGACTCGACGTTCGAGCGGTTCACCTCGTCCAGCAGGCTGTGCCGGTGCCCGGCGTAACCCCCGTGATAGTTCAGCCAGTCGGATGCTACGTTCGGGTCGTTCAGCAGGTCCTGATAGGTCACCTCTCCCGCCGCGGCAGCGGCGCAGAGCAGTGCCGACGGGAGCATCCATCGCAATAGCAGGGTCTTCACTGCGCGACCTCCTCGGCCGGCCCCTGCAGCGAGCACAGGTAGGCGATCAGGTTTTCGAGATCTGCAGTGCTCAGCAGGTCCCCATAGGCAGGCATCAGCGATTCCTCCGGGAGATCGAGCGATCGAAGCTCCGCTTTGCGGAACGACCGGATGTTCTCGGAACGGTCCATGACGAAGATGTTGTAGCTGTTCTCGTTCATCACCACACCCTCGACGCGTTCGCCTTCCGCTGTGACAAGTCTCGCGGTCTCGTAACGGCCGGTCACCTCGCGCGAGGGCTCCAGCAGCGCATCGCGCAGTTGCTGGTCGGTGTACTGCACGCCCGCGAACGACATGTCCGGGCCGAGCCGGCCGCCGCGACTCCCGACGGTGTGGCAGGCCAGGCACGAACCCTGCGAGTCGAAGACGCGCTTTCCGGCGGCCGCGTCGCCGCTCGCGTTACAGACCTCGCTGGCTTTCTCCGCGAACGTGCGGACGAACAGGAGGATTCTCCAGATGTCATCCTCGTCAAGCCACAGTCCGGGCATGTCCGTGCCCGGGATTCCGCCTTCGATCAGGTCGAAGAGGGCGGCATCGGCATTGCCATGGCGGTAGCTGCGACGCGCCAAGCGGGAGCCGCGTCCAGTCTTGCCCTCCATGCCGTGGCAGACCCCGCAGTTGATGCGATACAGTCGTCGGCCCTCCTCGAAGTCCTCCGGCGAACTCATAGGGTTGGTCTCGTGGGTCCGCGCAGCGCTGAGGATGGCCGGAATCACCGCGAGCAGTGCGATGGATGTCAGTAGCCGCATGGCGAATGACTATCAAGGCTAGCAGACTGTGCGAGGCCGAAGCCGTGGCCCGCATCGCGGCATTGAGACTGAACGCCCGTGGGCGCCTTTGCCGGGCAAATAGTCGCTCGTAGCCCCGCCCTTGGCTGTCGGGCCGGCCCGCCAGGCCCCAGCCTGTCTATCTGATCGACCTCTCCCGCAGCCGCGACCCGCTAATGCTCTGCCGCCAGACGGGATCAAATGTCGAGCGGCCGGCTGCTCGGTGGCCGGTCCTTCAACGAGAAGCAACCGAGCGATGGCCGCTCTCTAGGCGAATGCTCCGCGCAGGACTTCGAAGCTTTCCGCGACCGCCTGCTCGGCCGGCGCGTTGCCTTCCATTTCAAGCGACACATAGCCCTTGAAGCCGGCGTCACGCAGGATCTGGGCGATGCGCGGGTAGTCGAGGTCGAGCGTATACCAGACGCCGCCGCCCGGATAGGTCTTGGCCTGCACGATGTTGGCGTGCGGGGCGAGCTGTTCCATTTGAGGGTACGGGTCCCCGACATAGTTGCCCGTATCCATGTTGATGCCGAGCCAGGGATCGCCGACCTCGCGGTGGATGCGCAGGAGGACGTCGACCTTCGTGGACAGCCCCCAGTGGTTCTCCAGGGCCATCACGACTCCGGCCTGTGCGGCGTGGGGCAGGCATTCGCGGATCGAGTCCACGCACCAGCCGATGGCGTCCTCGTCGGTGTACCCCTCGAGGGCTGGTTCGTTCCCATCGGCCGCCATCAGGTCGTCGAATGACCTGATCGTGCCCCAGCGTCCGGTGTTGAGCCGGATTGCCGGGATACCCAATTGATGGGCCAGATCGATGCAGTGCTTGGTATGGGAGATGGCCTCCTGCCGCTTGTCCGCGCTGGGATCGACGAAATCTTGGTGGATCGAGAGCATGATCAGGTCCAAGCCTTCGTCCCATGCGCGGCGCTTGAGCGCGTTCATGTACTCGGGCGTCTCGTTCTCCATCTGGCGGTGCAAGATCTCGACGCCGTCGAAACCCAGCGCGGCCGCGTGGTCGATCACGTTCTCGATGGGGTACTTCTCCTCGAGGAAGTGCCAGTACGAATACGTGGAAACACCCAGCCGGATCCCGCTGGCGGGATCGGCTGACATTGGTTCAGCCTCCGAAGATGGCCGGGCACATGCCGCACCCAGTGCGCCAGCCCCAGCTGCGGCAAGCAGCCGACGCCGCGAGGTTTTCTGTTGCATGCCCCCATGCTACACCGATGGGGGACCCGGCGGGAATCCGCTTGCGGTCAGGCTGCGATTAGAGCGTGCGGATCGATCACGAACTTCCGAGCCGCGCCCTTGTCAAAGTCCTTGTAGCCTTGCGGAGCCTCGTCCAGCGAGATGTAGGTGACGTTGCACGCCTTGGCCGGAGACGCCTTGCCGTACAGAATCGCCTGCATGAGCTGGCGGTGGTATTTCATCACCGGGCACTGGCCGGTCATGAAGTGGTGGGACTTGGCCCACCCCAGGCCGATGCGAATGCCCAGGTTGCCGATCTTGGCGTTGTCGTCGACGCCGCCCGGATCTCCGGTCACGTACAGGCCCGGAATGCCGATGCCGCCGCCCGCCCGCGTGACCTCCATCAGCGCGTTGAGCACGGTGGCAGGCCGCTCGACAACCGCTTCGCGGCCGTGCCCGCGGGCCTCGAATCCCACGCAGTCCACGCCGCAATCGACTTCGGGCTCGCCCACGATCTGCTCGATCTGCTCCGCTAGCGAGGCGTCCTTGCTCAGATCCACGGTCTCGCAGCCGAAGCTTGCCGCCTGGGCAAGCCGCTCGGGGATCATATCCCCAACGATCACGCAGGCCGCTCCGAGGAGCTGGCAGCCGTGCGCGCTCGCTAGGCCGACCGGCCCCCCGCCTGCGACGTAGACGATCGAACCCGGCCCCACCCCCGCCGTCACCGCTCCGTGGTAGCCGGTCGGGAAGATATCGGAAAGCAACGTCAAGTCGCCGATCTTCTCCATGGCTTGGCCCCGGTCAGGGAACTTGAGCAGGTTGAAGTCGGCGTAGGGGACCATGACGTACTCGGCCTGGCCGCCTACCCAGCCGCCCATATCCACGTAGCCGTATGCGGCGCCGGGTCTGGCCGGATTGACGTTGAGGCAGATGCCGGTCAGCCCGCCCTTGCAGTTGCGGCAACGTCCGCATGCGATGTTGAACGGTACCGAGACGATGTCGCCGACGGAGATGAACTCTACATCGCGGCCGGCCTCGATCACCTCGCCGGTGATCTCGTGACCCAGGATGAGTCCTTCCGGTGCGGTGGTCCGACCGCGGACCATGTGTTGGTCGCTGCCGCAGATATTGGTGGAGACGATCCGCAGGATCACGCCGTGCTCGCACTTGCGATCCCCGAGCGCTAGCTTGGGAAAGTCAATCGATTGGATTTCGACGACTCCGGGGCGAATATATGCAACGCCTCGATTTGTTGCCATGTGATTCCTCCTATGCCCACTCTGACGCCAGCGCTGGACGGGCCGCTGCGGCTAGGGCTTAGATGCGCCCAATAGGATACACGTCTTGGCATTTGGGCTGCAACTGGAACGCCCTCTGGTGTGAACGGCACGGAGCGGTCCGCAGAAGGGAACGGGCTGGCGTCCGGCGAGTAGGCGGTCGAGCGCCTCGGGGACGCAACAATCAGACCGCTTGAAGAGACGCACGGGCAATATGTCGAATCGTCACAGCGCGCTTGACAGCGCGTTCTCGCAAGAGGCGTCGCGCAGCAGCGAGCATGCCCGGTGTACATCCAGCTGGCGTGAGCCACCGGGCTGGCATCGTTTGCCGCCGCTAACGTCAGCGTGCGGCAGTCCCTGACGGGCTTCAAGCGATGCCCAGCAACTTGACCGGCAGCTATCCCCCACCAATGTCCGCCAGACAGCTGCGTTCGATCTCAAGAGTCACCCAGCGAGCCGAGCCCTGATCGGGTTGTCCCGGGACCGGGGAAGGCCAGTACTCGACGTCTGCTCTCCCGGCCACATCGAACGCAAGTTTACGCGCCAAGGCTTGGAACCGGTTGAGCGGTTCGCTCTCACCGGCCTGGGGCTCGCACCTCAAGCGGCGCCATGTGAGACGCTCCGCGATGGCGATAACGCCGGTCTCTGGGCGCCCCGGGGCGGCGGATCAGAAGAATCGCACGGTATACGTAAACCGCACGCCTCGACCGATCTCAGGGGCCAGGTCCTTGATGAAGGACGAATGGTTCCGGTAGAGCTGGTCCCCGATATTGAACACTTCGGCCGCGAACTGGTGTGCCAAGTGCTGGCGGGCGACGGTGTAGGCGGCCTTGAGGTTCACGACCGTATACCCGGGTGTCGCGGTTTCGCCCGTGAACGTCCGGCTCTGTTCGCTTGCCATCACAAATTCCGGGGACAGGCGGAAGCCGCCCTTGCGAAGGTCGAAGCCTATGCGCCCGCGCAAGGGCGGGATCCGAGGCAGGTACGTGTTGGTATCGGTGTCCTTCGCATCGACATAGTCCATGCCGAGGTTCAGGCGAAGAACGTCATTCAGGTCGATCCCGAGGCTCGCTTCTGCGCCGGTGAAACGGGCGTTGCGCTGCGTGTACTCGATCTCTAGGAACTCGTCAACCAGCTCGCCGGTGGAGAACGGGAAGATGAAGTTGTCGAAGTCGTAGTAGAAGACGTTGAATTCGGCGCGGACACGGCCCTCGTTGTGTCGCAACGAGACATCGATTCCGTTTCCGGTCTCGGCAGCCAGGCCGGGATTGCCGATCTCGAATGCCCTGTTTCCGGCGTGTGGTCCGAAGTTGTACAGCTCCTCGAGCGACGGTGCGCGGAAGCTTCTGGCGAAGTTGGCTACGAACGCCCCTCCCTGCCAGGTATCGGCGTGGATGCCGATCGCGGCCGAGCCTCCGGTGAAGGCCCGATCGACTGCATCGGGAGGCTCCCGCTCTTCGTGGTGGTCCTCCTCCTCGCCCTCGCCCTCGTCGCCCTCGGCGTGGTCTCCTCCCTCTTCCTCTTCCTCGTCGTGGCCTTCGCGTTCCGCGTACGCGGGCTTGTAGCGCTGTGTCTCGATGCGTCCCCCGAACTGGATCTTGAATCGTTCGAAGTCCAGCTCTTCCAGGGCGAAGAATGCGAGCCCGTTCTGGTCGACTGGCGGGGAGAGTGCCTCCTCGCCCGTGGCCTCGTAGGCGCGGTCAACACCCCAGACGCCGAACCGACCCGACAGCAGTCCCCGCTGTCTTTGTTCGAACACCCCGCGATAGGTGAACCGATTGTTGTGGAACATCGTCCCGATAGCCGACTCGCCATCCGCGAAGTGCTCGATCTCGTCATGGTTCCAGTCGACGTAGCTCAGCTTGAGGTCGAAGCTCTCGACAGGTCCATCGAGATTCTGCAGGCCCCACGTCACCCGGTAGCTTGTGCGACGGCTCTGGAGGGAGACTCGCTCGAGCTCCTCCTCCTCGTGATCTTCTTCCTCTTCGTCGTGATCTTCGTCCTCGTCTTCGTCCTCGCCCTCTTTGTGGTCGTCGTCTTCGTCGTCGTGGTCGTCCTCCTCCTCATGCCCGTGCGCGTGGAACTCCTGAGCGAAGGGAACTCCGGAGTCGCCACGGTCGACCCTCGCTTCAGCGGTGAGGAACATCGATTTCCCGTACCAGCCGAACCCGCCCCCTCCGTTCATGAGCTCCGACCGGGAATTGTAGATCTGGCCTTGTCCCGCCGCCGTGTAATCTCCTGTGCGAATCCCTCCGCCGTGGCCCCAGAGCATCGTCCTCCCGACTCCGAGTTCGAAGCCCGCATTCCCTCCCGCCAGCGCATTCGCAGTCCCGCCTGAACCCGACAGGAATCCTCGAAAGCCTTCGTGTGGATGGGGGTGATGCTCGTGGTGGCGGCTGATCGCATTGACCGTGCCTCCCATCGCGTTGCCGCTGTACAACAGCGTCGCGGGCCCCTTCACGATCTCAAGTCTTGCCAGCTGCCCAACGTTCACGACTTCCCCGTGGTCGCCGGACTGTGACGACAGAGTTCCGGTGCTGATGCCGTCCTCCATGACTAGGACGCGGTCGCCGTCGAATCCCCGGATGATCGGCCGCGAACTGCCAGGGCCAAAGCTGCGCTTTGCGATTCCGGTCCCGACCTGGTGGTCCAGCGCCTCGCCCAGCGATATGGCCGTTCCTTCGGCCAGGTCATAGGCATCCAGAGACTCGACATCCTGGAAGGACTCGAAAGTCGTCTCGTGGAGCTCCGACGCGGTGACTGTGATTTCGTACCGGTCGGTGACCAGTGCAAGGAGGAAATCGACCGATGCCGCGCGGCCGGACTCTACCTGTACGGTCTTTGCGGCTTCCGTGAAGATGTGGTCCAGATGGGCAACGACATGGTATGTCCCGGGCGGAACGCGGTCGAATTCGAATCCTCCGTCGTCGTCGGAGAGAATGCTGCGGCCCAGCTCGACGATGAGCACGTTCGCGCCGTGCATCGGGCTGCCCGTCTCCTTCATCGAAACGGTTCCGGCAAGGGTGCCCGTCGTCTGTGCCGACCCGGGGATTGCAAGAATGGCTATAGCCGAGGCGGCTAGGAGGCGGAGGCACAGGGATGACATTTGAGCTAAACAGCTTAGGCGCACCTGTGGAGAAACCATAGGATTTTGCTACAGGCGGGCGCGAAGCCTTGGTGAACGGGACGGATTCCCGCTCCATCGGGCAAGCGCCACTAGGCCGCTCGCGTGCCGGCCCGGCGACGCTGCGATGGCGTTGTGGCTTCAATGCGCTGGAGGGGCGCCAGGCCGCCGTGTGGAAGCGCAAGCGGGTCGCGCATTGCCCGATCTTGGAGTGGTGAGCGCGCAGGGACTCGAACCCCGAACCTAGTGATTAAGAGTCACTTGCTCTACCAATTGAGCTACGCGCCCAAAACCGGGCCATATTGCGGGCATGCCTCGGTGATAGGGGATACCCTTTGCCAGTCCCAAGCATAGCACTTCCCGTCAGATCTAGCTGCCTCCCTGGCGCAGCACGCCGCAGTCTAGGGATCGTAGATGCCCATCACGTGCTGGTCGAAGTCGACCAAGGCTCCCGTCATCATGCGGGCTTCCTCGCTGAGCAGGTACGCGGCCATGCCAGCCACGTCCCGGGGGCGTAGTATCCTGCCGAACGGCGCTTCCTTGTCCGCTGCTTGCAGCCAGTCCTCGGGCTGGCCTTCCAGGCGTTGCACGGCATGCTCGGCGGGAGTGGCCATCCAGCCAATATTGAGGGCGTTCACCCGAATATTGTGCGCTCTCTGGGAGTGCGCGGCGTTCCGCGTCAGGATGCCGAGGCCGCCCTTCGACACGCTGTAGGCAGTCAGATTGGGCGTGCCGCCGTGGGCCGACATGCTCTGGATGTTGACGATGCTCCCGCCATTGCCCTCGCGCTGCATGATGCGCACGGCACCTTGGATCAGCAGGAACGGCGCACGCAGGTTGATCGCCATGATCTTGTCCCAGTGCTCGGCCGACGTGTCCTCGAGGGTGCCGCGCTCAGTGCAGGCAGCGGCGTTGACCAAGCCGTCCAAACGGCCGAACGCGGTGTCGGCCCGCTTGATGATTTCCCGGCACGTGGCGGCGCTGGCGAGTTCGGCTTGCACGAAGATCACTCGGCATTGCGCGGATCCCAAGGCAGCCGCCAGTGCCTCGCCGCGCTCTGCCGAGCGGCCGGTCAGCACGAGGCCTGCAGCCCCTCGCTCTACCGAGAGGCGGGCGATCTCCGCGCCCAGGCCCTGGGTCGAGCCTGTGACCAGAATGACCTTGCCTTGCAGCGCATCGGGCATGGTGCCGCCTTCCATTTGCCTGTTTGGCCCGCGTGACGATGCTGCGCCCGCGCGCTTTCGCGCCGCTGGGATCACTCCCGATTCTCGCCAGCCGCTCCGGACACAGAAAACAGGTCCGGCGGCGGCGGCTTGGCTGGCGTCTCGTCGTGTTCGGCTTGCACGAGTCCAGCGCCAGATGAAGGCTCAGGATGCAACGCGGGCGGGACCAAGGGCTGGTCGTGCGTGCCGGCCGGGGCCGCCGGCCTCTCAGGCTGGGGCGTTGCAGGGCTTTGCTGCGGTGCGGGACGCGCGTCGGCCCCCACTTGCTCTCCCGACTCCTGCGCAGTGTCGGCTTCCGAGCCCCTTCGCAGGAACGCTCCCTTGTCGAGCACAACGGATCCCAAGCCGCGATGGAAGGGGCTCCATGCCTGCCCGCCAGTGATCTCACCTGTGGCTGCACGCATCATTTCGAGGCGCGAATCAAGGTCGTCGATATAGTGCAGTGCGAGCGCTTCGGGGAATAGCGGCTGCTTGGGCGATCCGAATTCCAACTTGCCGTGATGGCTGAGCACCAAGTGCAGCAGCAGCGTCTTCAGGCGCGGCGGGAAGCCCTCGATTTCATCGCAGCGGCGCTCCAGCCAGGCGCTGCCCATGGCGATATGGCCCAAGAGACGGCCCTCATCCGTGTATTCGATCGCGTGGTCCGCGCTCAATTCGAAGATCTTGCCGAAATCGTGCAGCAGCACTCCCGAGGCGAGCAGGTCGCTGTCGAGTTCGGAATAGTGGGACGCCAAGAGCTGGCTGAGCTGGAGACAGCTCAGGACATGCTCCAGCAGGCCACCGACCCAAGCATGGTGCATGCCGCTTGCGGCCGGGGCCCGCTTGTAGCGGCGAGCGATCTCCTGGTCCCGGAAGATATCGCTCATGAGCCGCCTCAGGTGCGGGTCCGTGAAGCCGTCGATGGTCGCCAGGACTTCCCCGAACATCTTGTCGATGTTGCGTCTTGTGCGGGGCAGGAATTCGCCGGGATCGACCTGGGCGCGCGGCACGACCGCCAGCTTGCCAATGACGATCTGCGCTTGGCCGTTGTAGTCTTGGACCCGGCCCCGGATTTCGACGAAGTCGCTGACCTTGAAGACTTCGGCGACCGCGCTGACGTTGTCCCACATGCGGGCATCCATCACGCCCGTGCGATCCGCCAGCCGCAGCACAAGGTACGGGTCGCCGCTTTTCTTCTTCGAGCGAATCTCCTTGGCTTGGACCAGGAACGTGCTCTCGAACCGCGCGGTACGATCGATCGTCCTCAGATCGGCGACGAAGTGCTCTTTGATCACGACGCGGCGGCCCCGTCTGTCGCATCCCCGGGCTCGCTGCTGTCGTCGGAGTCTTCTAGGTCCACCGGGCCCTTCGGCAGAGGGATCATCCAAAGCAGGCGCTTGCGCCGGCGCGTGCGGATCACCTCTTCGCGGGTCGTGGTCAGCGGGGCCAGGCGAGACGGGTCGCTCCACGCAGTGTTCATGCCGTCCACGGCACCTTCGTCGGCATAGCCGGGACGGATCTCGATGTAGGACTGCGTCCGCAGCTCGCTGAGGTACTGGCGGATTTCGGGCTGGAAGCGCGGGCCGCTGATGGTGGCGCGAATCTCCTCCTGCACCTCTTCCAATTCCGCCAGGCCTTCGCTGTAGTTCTGATCGACTCGCAGGATCAGCAGGCCATTGGGGACTTCGAGGATGTCCGTGATGTGCCCTTGACGCTGCCCGAACACGGAGGACTCGATCTCTTCCCGGAGCATCCCTCGGCGGTAGATGCCGATATCCCCACCCAGTTCCTTGGTGGCCTCGTCCTCAGAGAAGCGCCGCGCCATCTCGGCGAAGGTCTCGCCGCGCTCCACGCGCTCGTGAACTTCTTCTGCCTGCTTGCGCTTGGCATCCCCGTCGCCCTCGAGCGAAATCAGGATCTGGCTCAGGCGGACGCCCTCCGAGCGCACGAATTCGTCCTTGTGGGCCTCGTAGTACTCCTCGATCTCGTCCCGGGTGACGATTACCCGCCGGGACACCTCTTGGCCAAGCACCGCCTGGGACAGGAAGTTCTCGCGCATGCGGTCCATCAGGTCTTCAGCCGGCTCCCCGGTGCGCTCGAGGACCCAGGCTTCGAATTCGTCGGTCGACTCGATGTTATTGCGCCTCATGATCTCGTCCCGCTGGCGCAGCACCTGTGCTTGGACTTCGATGCCGAGTTCCTCGCCCTTTTGGATCAGCAGGCGCTGGTCGATCATGTCCCGCAACACGGACTTCTCGCGCTGCCGGAGCTGCTCTTCGCGCTCGGCATCGGTCAGGGACGCGTCGGCGAGCAACTCGAGCCGGTCTTGCTCCAGCGTGCGCTCGTATTCCGAGCGCAGAATGATCCCGTCATTTACCTTGACGATGATCTCTTCGAGGATCATCACGTCGGCCGAGAGCGCCGTGGCGAGCGCCAGCCCGACCAGAGGTAGGTGGTAAGACAACTTCATTGCTTCCTGAAACCTATCTTCGCACGGATCCGGGGTAGATGTTTCGCCTCGCCAGCGGTGTGAATCCGGTATTGAGAGCGCCTCGCGTGCCTGGGCTATTGTGCAGCGGCCGGGATAGTGAAGCCGACGCGGGATCCGGAAGCATCGGATTCGACTCGAAACTCCACCGCTCCCTCGTAGCACAGTTGCAGCCGCCGCTCGACGCTGCGCAGCCCGTGGCCGCCGCCTGGCTGGGCCTGCGTGTCGAAGCCGGGGCCGTTGTCTGCCACCTCCACGCGCAGCCCGCCCGAATCCTCGCGGGCCGAGACCCGCACTTCTCCGCCATCGGCCTTGCGGCTCACGCCGTGCTTGACTGCGTTCTCCACCAGCGGCTGGATCGACAGCGCCGGCACTCGGTTGAACCGGACCCGCTCGTCGATTTCTATGCGCGCGGTGAGCCGGTCTGCCAGGCGGAGCCTTTCGATCTGCAGGTAGGCCTCCACGATATCGATCTCGTCGGCGAGCGAGACGAGCTGCTGCTTGCTGCTCAACGAGTAGCGGAAGATGTCAGCCAGGTTCAACAGGGTCTTGCGGGCAGCCGTAGCTCCCGCGGGAATGATCGCGTTGAGGGCGTTCAGGGCGTTGAAGAGGAAGTGGGGGTTGATCTGGGCCCGCAGCGCCGCGATCTCGGAATCGCGCAACAGGCTATCCTGCTCCCCGCGACGCATTGCCTCGACCCGCCTGCCGACTGCCGTAGCGAGCAGCTCCAGATCGGCCAGATCAACGCTCAGGTAGCGACGCCCGCCGTCGCGTGCGCCGAGCAGCAAGAGGCGCTGGGCTCCCACTCCGTCTCGCAGCGGCACCACGGCCTCGCTCCAGCCGTGACCAGCAGCGTGGAGCGCCTCCATGCCCGGCGCGGGAATCGTTTCTGGCTTCGCGACGCGCACCTTGCTGTCTGCGCCCAACAGCTCCCAATGCGCCGCGGACACGAACTCAGCGATCACTCCCCCCGCGCCCGTCAGGAAGGTACTCTCGCCATCGGCTTCCAGCGCGCCGACGGCGCGGGTGGCGTCCTGCACGTTCTTGCGTCTGAAGAGGCTGTTCTCCGCCCAAGCTCCCATGCGCTGAGCGATCGCGGGATAGGCCAAGATCGCCAAGCCGGACAGCACCAAGAATGCCGCCAAGTCCCATGCGGTCTCAGAGGCGGCCTGCACCAGGCCCAGCAGGTCTGCCACCCATAGGATCGTGCCCGCGACCGCCGCTGCCAACAGGACCGACCCGGCCAGCCGCACAAACACGTCCATGAGCAGGAAGCGGTAGTCTTGGAGCAGCACGAACAGGGCCAACGGAATGCCGGCGTGGTGGAACACCAATTCGTGCAACCACGCTCCCGGCTCGTGGGCGCGGCCAAAATGGACAAACGAAAGGGCCAGCAGGAACAGCGCCATCGCCGCCAGCGTCCGCATGCCCGAGCGCGTCCGCCGGGACCCGCCGCGCGCCAGTAGCACGGCGCCGATCACTGACAGGGAGCCGAAGCCATAGTTGATCGAAGCCAGACCCGTGCCCGGACTGGCGACCGGCACGCCCAAGGCGTTCGTGACGTGGATCGTCACCGCCGCCGCACCAACGGTGTACCCGGCTGCTGACAGCCAGCGATGTTCGTTACCGAGCGCCGAGTGCAGCAGCGTGCAGGGCAGCATGCTCAAGAAGGCTAGACTCAGGGCCGAGATGGCAGCCTGGAACTGTCCCGCCGGCTCGGCCAGCAGCACCGTCAACGACCCGAGATTCCAGCACAGCGCCAGCGCAGCTGCGGCTGCCGGCACGCGGATATCCGGGCGCGGGCTCCGGACGAGCAGCACTAGGAAGGCCCCGAAGGCCGTAATCCCGGCTGTGTGCCCCAGCAGGTTCAGCAGGATCGGAAAGTGATTCACGGACTCCACCTAGGGTATTGCTCCACGGTCCGGATTTCCAATCGGAGAGCCCGGACTCACCGGATTGTTGCCGTGGCCGCACGCGGAACGCTATTCGGGCAATGGGGTGAAGCGAGATCGAACCGGGCAGGTCGTGGCTGGCGATTCGCGTCAGCCACGCTTGGCGGCCGATTCGATTTGTGCAATGTGCAACTTGCCAGCTCTCGCGTCTCGTTAGAGGCCTGAGCCGAGCTGGGCGTCTACAATTCCGCCCAGGAGCCTGCCCGGTCGCGGGATTCCGCAACAGCTTCCTACGGCAAGCCAGTCGCCCCGCTGCTGATGGCCTTCCAGAGCATCGCTCCGATTCCAGCCGTGATGGCTACGGCAACGGGTGCAACCAGCAGGAAGAGCAGCTTCCGATAGCTTGCGAGATGGCCATCGAACTGGACTTGCATCCTGTCGAACCGCCTTTCCATTTCGTCGAACCGCCTCTCCATTCCATCGAAGCGCTGGTCGATGCCTCTGAAGCCCGTTCTCATCTCGCGTTCGATTGACTCGAAGCGGTGGTCGACGGCTTCGAATCGCGTCTCAACTTCAGCCTTGAAGCCCTTGAGCGCAGCGTGGAGCGCCTCGATGCGCGACAGAAGCTGCAGCTTCGATCCCTCCACGAGCTCTAGGGCGACGCGCTTGGCTTCCGACGTCATGGTCTCGGTCGCATTATACGCTTCGTCCGGATCGGCCCCGAGGCGGATCAGTAGAGCGACCATGGATTTCTGACTTGCTGCTGCAGGTGTGTCAGTCTTGCTTTTCATGTTTATCCTCCAGTGATTGAGAGTCAACTCTGATTTCGTAAAATCATCGTTCTTTATATGTTTAGTTTAGTATATGATCTTTCACATGTCTAGTATATAGATGTATAAAACGTAGCATCGTCATTCCATCAACCGGTTCCGTACGCTCTCTTACACGATTTGACGAGCGATCCTACAATCCCGCGTCTTGAACCTGCGTTCGCGCTCCGCCCGAACGGCAGTGCAGTCTTGATCGCATTTCGACGATCGGACAGCACCGGGCGCCCGCATCGCTCTCAAGCCGACTGCCCCGCTCGACAGGCGCTAGGGTTCCGCTCAGTGACTTGATTGTTCCGTTCGCGTCGTTGTGCGCGGTGGTAAGGCGGCTGCCGTGATACAACATCGGACAGCATGCCCGACGGGCCATCCCGGACACTGCGAACTCTGATCGTCGACGACGAGCGCGCTGCTCGCGACGTGCTACGCCGTGACTTGACCCAGATCGAGGGTGTCGAGATCGTGGGCGAGGCTGAGAACGGGCTGACCGCGATGCAGCGGATCGAAGAGCTGCATCCCGACTTGGTGCTTCTCGATATCCAGATGCCCGTCCGTGACGGGTTTGAGGTTGTTCGCGGTATCCGCGGGCAACTGCCTTCGATCGTCTTCGTGACCGCTTACAGCGAGCACGCGCTGAAGGCGTTCGAGATCGGCGCGGTCGACTACTTGTTGAAGCCGTTCAGCGTCGAGCGGCTCGACCGCTCGATCCAGAGGGCCCGGCGGGCCCACAGGAATCCTCGGGACAACGCCGAGCGGGTGGCGCGGACGGTCAACGCCGCAGCTCAGCGCGGCCGGCAGAGTTCGAAGATCGTCGCCTGCCACGGGCGCGAGTTCTTGCTGATAGATCTCGATCAGGTCTATGCCTTTCAGGCTTCGGGCGAGATCGTCTGGATCCAAACGCAGAACAAGCGCTACCGTGCCACGCAGACGCTGACAGCCATTGCGTCCAAGCTGGCCGGCTCGAGTTTCCTGCGGGTGCACAGGGCAGTTCTTGTCAACAGCGACAAGATCGGCCGCATCAGCTCGCTGAGCAGTCGCCGCTGGCTGCTGACGCTGGTCAACGGCTTGCAATACACGGTGAGTAAGCGCAACGCTGCGCTTGTGCGCACGTTGCTGCAGTGACTGCCGCCCCCGGCCTCCGCGCCTGAGGGTCATCCGTCCAAGGCGGCTCGCAGCATCTGATTGACCAGCTTGGGGTTAGCCTGGCCACGGGTGGCCTTCATCACCTGTCCCACGAAGTAGCCGATCACGCCTGTCTTGCCGCCGCGATACTGCTGCACTTGGCGTTCCGACCGGGCTAGGACCTCGCTGATAATCTTGTCCAGCTCGCCTGTGTCGCTGATCTGTCGCAGGCCCTCGGCTTCGATGATCTCCGGGGCTGTCTTGCCGCTCTCGAACATCTTGGCGAACACTTCCTTGCCGAGTTTTCCGGACAGGGTCCCTTCGTTCACCAAGGCGACCAATTCGCCAAGTTCGGCAGCGCCCACGGGAGAGTCCTCGATGGCCTTGCCCGCGGCGTTCAGGGCTCCCATCAATTCGCCCTGCACCCAGTTGGACGCGATCTTGGGATTGCCGGAAGCCTTGGCCGCGGCTTCGAAGTAAGCCGCGGTCGCGGCCGTCAGCGTGAGGACCTTGGCGTCGTATTCAGACAGCCCGTAGGCCTCGACGAACCGCTTCCGCATGGCCGGGGGCAACTCGGGGATCTCATCGCGAATCCCGTCCAACCACTCGTCCTCGACGATCAGTGGGGGCAGGTCAGGCTCGGGGAAGTAGCGGTAGTCGTGGGAATCCTCTTTGCCGCGCATGCTCGCGGTGGTGCCGGTGGTGGTGTTGAACAGGCGGGTCTCTTGCACCACGGTGCCACCGGCTTCCAGCAGCGCCGCTTGGCGCGCGATCTCGTACTGGATGGCCTGCTTGACGAAGCGAAACGAGTTGAGGTTCTTGATCTCGCAGCGCGTGCCAAGCTTGTCGCTGCCCCGCAGGCGCACCGAGACATTGGCGTCGCAGCGCAACTGCCCTTTCTCCATGTCGCAGTCGGAGGCGCGGGCGAACTGCATCAGCAGCTTGAGTTCGCTGAGGTAGGCCACCGCTTCGTCGGCGCTGCGCAAGTCTGGCTCGCTCACGATTTCGCACAGCGGCGCGCCGGCGCGGTTCAGATCCACGTAGCTGTAGCGGTGCGAGTCCGGGAACCCGTCGTGAACGGTCTTGCCGGCATCCTCTTCCATGTGCAGGCGGGTGATCCCGATGCGCTTGGCAAGCTCTCCGGTCTGGATGTCCAGCCAGCCGTGCTCGGCGAGCGGGTGGTCGTACTGGGAGATCTGGTAGCCCTTGGGCAAGTCGGGGTAGAAGTAGTTCTTCCGCGCGAACTGCGAGTAGCGGTTGACCTTGCAGTTGATCGCCAGGGAGGCGCGCACTGCCAGCGAGACCGCCTCTCGGTTCAGCACGGGCAGAGCGCCCGGCAACCCCAGCACGACGGGATCGGTCTGAGTGTTGGGCGCATTGCCGAAGGCGTGGCTCGAATGGGAAAAGATCTTTGTGTTTGTCTTGAGCTGGACGTGGACTTCTAGTCCGATGACGGGCTCGTACTGCGCGATGGTAGCTTCGTCCGCTAGACCTGCATCCATGGAGGACATTGGCTGGAGATTTGCGGACCGAGCCCGAATCGAGTTATGTGGGACCTATATCGACTAGTGGCGAACCACTACTCGACACGGTTCTGAAGCAACGCGCGGCCCAGCGGCCCACGTTAGCGCTTCGGCGGCAAGAGCCCCAGCCACCGGAATACAGGCAAACCGCATCAATGTTGCTGCTGGCTGCATTTGATTTCAGTATGTCACAGGACTCGCGACTCCTCGATATAAGTCATGAGTCCCTATATCAAGGTCGTTTTCCGCGCCTTGGACCGGCAGAACTGCGTTCGATCTGCCGCAGGTCGCCGTGCCTCCCGGACAGGCATTGCTGCACAATGGAAGAGGCATGTTCACCTGGGTCTGTCCGAAATGCGGCGGCAGCGTCGATGTAGCCGAAGTCACATGTCCGCACTGTGCGGCGCGAGGCGCCGCGCCCGAGCCTGCCACGCGGCACAGCCCCGGGCCGCCGAGGGACGAGACACAGCCTGTGCAAGCGCCCCCGGCCGAGGCACCGGCGCGCCCTGATCCGCAGCCGGCCCCCGATCCGGCGGTACCGGTCGCTGCCGAGCCGACTCAGACTCCTGCCGAGCCGGTTCAGACTCCTGCCGAGCCGGTGCAGACTCCCGCTGAGCCGGTGCAGGCTTCCGCCGCGCAGCCCGCGAGCCGTCCGCGCGGAGCCTTCGAACTCCAGACCAAACACTTGCTCGTGTTCGGCGCCGCGGTGGCGCTGGCCGTCTGCGTCGCGGTCGTGGTGTCTGCCGGGCCTGGCGGTTTGTTCTCGGCGCTCCGCTTGGAAGATCCGGCCGAAATGGCCGTGTCGCCTGTCGAAACGTTCGCGATCGGCGTGCGCGGGCCGATCGAGATCTCGGGCATTCGGCCGTACTATGACGACGACTTCCAGACGCATGTGCGGGCCTTCGTGGCGAATCATTCCAGAGAGGCGCAGTCGGTAGCGGTCCAAGTGCTCCTTCGAGTGCGGGAGGCGAGTCAGCAGGCCCCGCCGCTGGCGACGTTCGAAGTGGTGATCAGCGACCCCTTGCCGCCTCACGGCGGCAAGGAGGTTGACGTGGCGCTGGCCGCCATGGGCAGCCTGCAGAGCCTGCCACCGTGGGACGAGATCCGGGTCGACATCGAGGGGCTTGCGGCATCGGGCGGTTAGGCCGGCACACTTCTGGCGATTGCGGCACCGCTGGCTTGGCTACGCTATAGAACTTGATTGGCTCGGAGTGTTCCTGCCCCGAGCCCTAGGAGGAATTCATGTCGAACTTGGTCCGTTTGAGTGTCGAGGGCGGCGTCGGCGTCATCACGGTCGACAATCCCCCCGTGAACGCTCTCAGCCCCGGTGTTCCGGACGGCATCCTGGCTGGTGTCGGGCAGTTCGGCGAAGACGACAGCGTCAATGCCATCGTCCTGATCGGAGGCGGGCGCACCTTCATCGCAGGGGCGGACATCAAGGAGTTCGGCAAGATCACATCTGGGCAGAAGAGGAGCGGGCCGGGCCTGACAACCGTCATCGAGCGGCTTGAGAACTCCCCCAAGCCGACCGTCGCGGCGATCCACGGGACCGCGTTCGGCGGCGGCTTGGAGACGGCCCAGGGGTGCCATTACCGGGTGGCTTTGGCGTCGGCCCAGGTCGGGCAGCCGGAGGTCAAGCTCGGCATCATCCCGGGTGCTCACGGTACCCAGCGGTTGCCGCGGCTGGCGGGGGTGGAGAAGGCTGTGGAGATGTGCGCGCTTGGCGATCCGATCTCGGCCGCCGACGCCTTTGACCACGGCATCGTCGACCGAGTGATTGAAGGCAGCGGCTACGAGGAATTGCTGGCTGGCGCGGTCGAGTTTGCGGCGGGGATCGCCGCGGGCGGGGGGCCGCACCCCAAGGCGAGCGAGCGCGACGAGCGCTTGGGCACGCCGGAAGCGGCGGCCGCCATCTGCGACGCTGCCAGGACCAAGGTGCGCAGGATCCGCAGGGGCCAGATGGCGCCGCTGAAGGCCATCGACGCCGTGCAGTGCGCGGTGACCCTGCCGTTCGCCGATGGCATCAAGCGCGAGGCCGAGATCTTTCAGGAGTGCCTGTTCTCGACGCAATCGAAGGCGCTCATCCATGCGTTCTTTTCCGAGCGGCAGGTGCGCAAGATTCCCGACGTCCCCAAGCAGACGCCGACACGACCGATCCGTTCCGCCGCCGTGCTTGGTGCGGGGACCATGGGCGGCGGCATCGCGATGTCCTACGCCAACGCCGGAATTCCCGTGCGCATCAAGGAAGTCACCCAACAGGCGCTCGACAAGGGCATGGCGACGATCCGCAAGAACTACGAGCGCTCTGTCAAGCGCGGGCGCTTCACGCCCGAGTTTGCCGAGCAGCGCTTGGCTCTGATCACGGCCCAGACAGGCTGGGAGGGCTTCGAAGGGGCCGACATCGTCGTGGAGGCCGTCTTCGAGAACATGGCTCTGAAGAAGGAGGTCTTCCAGCAGATCGATGGCGTTGCGCGCAGCGGGGCCGTGCTCGCCACCAACACTTCCACTCTGAGCGTGGACGAGATCGCCTCTGTTACCTCGCGTCCGCAGGACGTCATCGGGCACCACTTCTTCAGCCCGGCCAACGTCATGCGGTTGCTGGAAATCGTGCGAGGCCGGGAGACCGCCAAGGATGTGGTCGCCACTTCGATGGCCTTGGCCCGCACCTTGCGGAAGGTCGGCGTGCTCGTTGGCAACTGCCACGGCTTCGTGGGCAACCGCATGTTCCATCCCTACCGGCGCGAAGCCCAGTTCCTAGCCGAGGAGGGTGCCAAGCCGTCCCGCATCGACAGCATCATGTACGAGTTCGGGGCCGCGATGGGCCCGATGGCGGTGGGAGATCTAGCCGGTCTGGATGTCGGCATGCGCGTGCGCAAGGAAGCGCCGCATCTATATCCGCCCGGCACCCGGCGGCCATTGGCCGAGGATGCACTCTGCGAGCTCGGTCGCTACGGCCAAAAGACCGGTGCGGGCTGGTACCGCTATGGCGAGGACCGCAGCCGTAACGAGGATCCCGAGGTCGATGCCGTGCTGCAGCGCATCGCCGCCGAGGAGGGTATTGAGCAGCGTGACGTCGACGATAACGAGATCCGCGACCGCCTCGTTTACGCCCTGGTCAATGAAGGCGCCCGCATCCTCGAGGAGGGCTACGCCCTGCGTTCGTCGGACATCGACATCATCTACCTGTATGGCTACGGCTTTCCGCCGCAGCGGGGCGGTCCGATGTTCTACGCCGACACGGTGGGCTTGGCCAGTGTGTTGGAGCGCGTGAAAGAGTTTCACGCGGCTCACGGTCACTGGTGGCGCCCCGCGCCCCTACTGGAAGAGCTGGCAGGGCAGGGCAGCACTTTCGGCGCTTGGGACCGGGCACGCTTGTAGCTGTCCGGTCCGCAGCGATCGTTCCAACTCTGCGGCCAGCCTTTCCGCGGACGGACTCGGTACGGTCAGCTGGATCCTGCGCTGGCGCTCACGAGCAAGTGGTTGACAACCTCTTGGACCCCCTGACCGAGGGGAGCTCCATGGTGCGGGGTCTGGCGTCATCCGAAAGAACCTCGCAATCGACAGTGACGACCCGATCGATGACTTCCGCTAGCAAGTCCCGGATCTGGGGTGCCGGGTGCTTCCTCGAGTGCAAGCAGGAGCAGATCCGAAAGCGGCCTTGGAGCGCTCTCGCAGCAAGCGATTTGTCACTCGACTCTTTGGGGCAGGGGTGACCGAAAGGAGCGCCTGCCGGGCTCCGCGTCGATCTCCGGCGGACGGGGACTGAAGTCTGCTTGCTCGGACGAGTTCAGGTGATTGCGAGATCAGCGACGCGATTTGCCGTGTCACAGTGCTCGCGGCACTCTATTCCAGAGCTATTTCAAACACATAGGCGTGCTTGGCGAGGCTTGGTCCGGGGTTGCGGATCGCCAGCGCGCCAGATCGTTGCGACCACTCCAGGTCTCCGTCATGGCCCAGAAGGCGAACTCCGGAAACGGTTCGCCCCGCGAGGTGGTCGGACCCCGCCCGCAGCGACTCAATCGTCCACTCCCGCTCGGCCAGGCCAAGCGCGGTCGCGTAGAGAGCGTCGCCGTTGGTGGTGAATCGAATGTCCTCCGGCCCCATCTGCCTGTTCCGCTCTTCGCTGAGATGCCCTTCGACCGTCTCGGTCGGTCCTTCGCCATAGATCTTCCACGGGCGGGAGCCGTAGATGGCTTCCCCGTTGACCTGGAGCCAGGCACCGATTTCCCGCAACATCTCGGCCTCTTTCGCGGGAATCGTGCCGTCGGCTCTGGGACCGACGTTGAGCAGGAGGCAGCCGTTCTTCGAAACGATGTCGACGAACTCGGTCAAGATCAGGCGCACGTCCTTGTAGCGGTGATTCGTCACGTAGCCCCACGAAGTGAAGCCGACCGAAGTGTCGGTCTGCCAGAAGAGGTCGCGCATGCCGGCAAGCCGCGCCCGCTCGAGGTCGAGCACGGCGACGTTCTCGGGCATCGCCTCGAACTTGTAGTTCACAACGCCCGTCTTGCCCCAGGCCCGGGCGCGGTTGTAGTAGTAGGCCGCGAAACGCTTCAGGTGGGGCGCATAGGGATTCACGTCCGCTGTCGGGACGTGCTGCCTAGGGCCGATGCCGAAGTCGAACCAGACCAAGTCAGCCTTGAATTTCTCCGCCATTTCAGCGGTTCGCCCCAGCCAGTCGTCACGGAACTCCTCGCTCTGCGGAAACCATTCGAAGTTCCGCCCCTCGGTGAATTCGAGGTCTGCGCGAGGCTTGCCGTAGAGGCCGAAGCCCTCCTCGTCGACGGTGTCGTAGGATTCGTCGCGGGGGTAGTAGCCGTAGTTGAAGGCGCGATGGCTGCTGATCCCGAATTTCATCCCGCGGGCGCGGACTGCCTTCTCCAAGTCCGCGATGACGTCGCGTTTGGGCCCCATTTCGGAAGCGTCCCACTTGGTGTAGCTCGAGGCGTAGAGCGGAAAGCCGTCGTGGTGTTCGCCGACCGGCACGACGTAGCGGGCTCCCGCTTCCTCGAAGAGCGCCGCCCAGGCTTCCGGGTCATAGTTCTCGGCCTTGAACATCGGAATGAAGTCCTTGTAGCCGAAGGTCTTGTGGGGGCCCCAGGTATTCCGATGATGCTCGAAGAAGTTCACGTTCCGGCGCCTGTCGAGCTCATCGAGGTACATGCGCCGCGGGTACCACTCGTGTCCGAACGCAGGGACGGAGTAGACGCCCCAGTGGACGAAGATCCCGAGCTTGGCGTCTCGGTACCAGTCCGCGACACCGTTGCTGGCCAACGAATTCCAGTCGGCCGCGAACGGTCCGGCAGCGATCGCCTCGTCAATCGTCGCAAGGTCGGCGTCGACCGCTCCGGTGAAGACGATCTCGTACGGAGTCGCGTCTTCAGTTGCGGGCTGCGGCCCGCAGCCCGCCAAGACGGCTAGCGCGAGAGCGCTGCAGTATACGCCAGAGCCTGATCTCATCACAAACATCCAATTCCAACCAGCGATTCATTCTAATCCGAACCGCCCGGGCTTCTACGCCAGCGCTAGCATGCCGCCGAGCGTGGGCTGGGCTCGGGTTCCGCCCCACGAGCAGGCCGCGAGAGCACTCCACTCACGCTACGGATCGCACGATCTGCAGCGGCCGACCGCCAGGAGTCCGAACGAAGGAGAATCCCCGACGATCCAAGGTCAGGATTTCGAATACCGAGACCTGCTCCGCCAGCACCAGAAGTGTGGCGTCAGCGTAGTCCATCCGAGAATCCCGGTACTGCTCCATCAGCGCGACGGTTTGGCTGATCTGCTTGGAGCTCGACCAGCCATGCACGACAGTCTTGGTGGAGCGCAGGAACTCCGCGAAGAGCGCGGGCCCTCCACGTCTCGGAGCCACGAAGTGCATTACCTCGGTGACAACGGCCACTGTCGTGTGGAGCTGGCCGTTGAAGGCGGACAATTCACGGGTGACCCAGTGATGCTCGGGGTCCGCGCCATCAAGGAATGCTACAGCCGGTCCCGTGTCGAGCAGCAGCGATCTCAGCTTCTCCAATTCCGCTCCCGCAGTTCGCGATGCCAATCATCCTGCCAATCTGCCGGTGCGAGCTTTCCCGCAACGTGAGCCGCGCGATCGCCAATTGAGCGCTCTGAAACGGCGTTCTCCAGGGTGTCGCGGACGAATTCAGATAGAGATTGCCCCAAGCTGGCTGCATGCGCCTTGAGCGCCTCGCGCAACTCAGCACTGGCGCGGACAGTGATCGTGGCACTCATGTGCTACAAGTGTACTACGCCTGTAGTACGCTGCGGCCCGAAAAGCTGGCTGCGTATTCGAGGACCTGCCTCTCTTCAATCCCTACTGCGCTGCAATCTGGGCCCTCGGACATCGCAAGCGTCGGCAGGCCGGGTGCTGTGACGGGTCGAGCCGCAGATCGAAGCAGTCTCAGAGGATGCGACTTGCCAAGGGATTCCGCCCGAGCCCGCGGTCAATGCCGGTCTCATCGGGCCGGTTCCCGGACTCAGCCCGCGGGCATCGCGGACAGATCCGGTACTGGCGGCTGGAGCCTGCTCAGGCGCTCACGACCAGATTGTTGACAACCTTCGTGACGCCCTTGATCGAGGCGACCTTGGTGGCGCGGCGCTTGGCGGCATCCGAACGGATCACGCCGTCGATAGTGACGACCCCATCGGTGACGTCCACGACCAAGTCCCGGATCCTGAGCGCCGGGTGATTGTTCAGCTTTCTGTGCACGCGGTCATACAGCAGGTCGTCGTCCACCGCTTGCGCGGATGCCACGCTCGCCGCCACAGGAGCGATCCAGAACAGGCTGCGTCTCGTAAGCCTCATGACGCTAGACTTCCCTAACCTTGTCCGAGGATGCGGCGGAAATCGAGATCTTGCACGAATCCATCGTTGTTTCGCCAGTTCTTGCGCACCTTGACGAACACTTCCAAGCGCACGCTGCGGTCGAAGGAGGCCTCGAGTGACTGTCGCGCCCTGCTTGCGAGTTCCTTCATTTTCTCACCATTCTTGCCCAGCAGGATAGCCTTTTGCCCTTGTCGCTCGACCACTGCCGTGGCGAAGATGAGGAGCTTGCGCGGGGTCTCTTCCCAGCGCTCGATTTGCACCGCGACCGCGTGGGGCAGCTCGTCGTGCGTCTCGCGCAGAATCCGCTCCCGGATCAGTTCCGCCGCGAGGAATTTCTGCGGCTGGTCGGTGAGGTACCCCTCCGGATAGAACTGCGGGGACTCCGGCAGTGTCTTGAACAGCGCGGTCAGCACTTGGTCCAAGTTGATGCGCTTAGTGGCTGAGATCGGTATGAATTCTTCGAAGTCGTGAAGTTGGCGGCAGCGGTCGAGAAACGGCAGCAATTCCTGCATCCGATCCAGCTTGTCCACCTTGTTGGCCAATAGCAGCAGTGGTGCTCCGAGCCGCTTGGCAACGTCTAGGGCCCTCTCGTCAGACGGATTGATGCCCATGCTGGCGTCCACCATCAGCAGGGCTGCATGACAGCCCTGCGTGGCGCGGCTGACTTCGCGCATCATGCGCTTGCCGAGCTGCTTCGACGGCTCATGGATCCCGGGGCTGTCCACGAAGACGATCTGCCCGCGCGCCTCGCTGAGCACGCCTTGGATGGCGTCCCGCGTCGTCTGGGCGCGCCGGCTGGTGATCGAGACTTTGCTACCGACCAAGGCATTGAGCAAGGTGGACTTTCCGACGTTGGGCTTTCCGAGAATCGTGACAAACCCCGCCTTCGTCATGCTTGGCTCCGACATATGCTGCTGGCCGGCTCGAGCGGGAATGCGCGTCCGCGCTGCCTCCTGGAGCGGATCCTTCGAGATCAATGGCTCTCCCGCTCGATCAATCCCTCAGACAGCCCGTACTTGCGCCGCAGCACCGTTTCGAATTCTCGCATCTCGCCGCCGTCGAGCTCGTGGTCGAATCCCAACAGGTGGAGCAGGCCGTGAAGCACAAGGATCTTGATCTCGTCCGCTACCGAGTGCTTGTACTGCGTCGCCTGCCGGGCCGCTCTCTGGGCGGAAATGAGCAAGTCCCCGATGTATCCGTCCCTGCGAGTGTAGGGCATCCCGTCCCCAGCGGGGAACGACAGAACGTCCGTGGCGCGAGCGATGTCGCGGAACCTTCGATTGGCGTCCCGCACGGTGCGGTCGTTGGAGACGACTACGCCGAAGCCCCACTCACTCGCCAAGTCTTTCCACGCGAGCGAGATGAAGGCCCGTACGCTGTCCTCGTCGAACTGTATCTTCCACTGGCGGTTCTCGTAGCTCCAGCCTTCGAGTTCCGACTGTTCGTCAGTCTCGATCATGGCCGGGCACGTACTCCGCGGCCCGGTCCGGCGCCGCGGCCGCCGAGTGCCATCGCTTGGAGCCATAGCGGTCGTAGGCGCGGATGATGCGCTGCACCAAGCCGTGCCGCACGACATCCTGTTCGTCGAAGTGGACGAACTTGACCCCCTTCACGTCCGCGAGCACGTCGATCGCCTCGATCAGTCCGCTGCGCTTGCCGGGGGGCAGATCGATCTGGGTGATGTCACCCGTGATCGCGGCCTTGGAGCCGAAGCCCAGCCGCGTGATGAACATCTTCATCTGCTCGGCGGTGGCGTTCTGGGCTTCGTCCAGGATGATGAAGCTCTCATTCAGCGAGCGGCCACGCATGAACGCCAGCGGCGCCACTTCGATGATGCCGCTCGCGAGGTTGCGCTCGACCCTTTCGGCCTCGAGCAGGTCATGCAGGGCGTCATACAGCGGGCGCAAGTAGGGATCCACCTTCTGCTGCAGCGTGCCGGGCAGGAAGCCCAGCCTCTCGCCGGCCTCCACTGCGGGGCGGGCGAGGACGATGCGGCGCACGTCCTTGGCCAGCAGCGCGGAGATCGCGTAGGCCACGGCCAGGTAGGTCTTTCCGGTGCCGGCCGGGCCGATGCCGAAGACCATGTCCGAGCGATCCATTGCCTCGAAGTAGCGCAGTTGGTTGAGACTGCGCGGCGTGACGGACTTGCGGCCGCACAGACGCCGCCGACTGTTCTGCACCAGCCCCTTGAAGCTGATATCGGGATCCGCGATAGCCACGCGCAGGAACGAGCGCATGTCCCCGTTGCTGAAGCGGTGGCCCTCGCCCAGCAGCGTCAGGTAGTCCGCGATAATGTCGTCCGCTCGGCGGACCTGCTGCTCGTCGCCTTCGATCTCAAGGCTCCCAGCAGAGATGTGGGCCGAGACTCCCAGCGAGCTCTCCAGCAGGCGGAGGTTCTCGTCCCGCGTGCCGCACAGGGTTTGGATGCCTTGGCTGACGACGATCGATGCCTTGCTCAATGGGATGCTGACGGGCTCCGCAAGAGATTTCGAGATTCCGCTGCTGGTGCGGGATGGCGAGCGCGTGCCCGAGTCGAATTATATAACGAACCTGCCCGTCGACAAGGGGGGATCCGCGAAGCTGCCCCGGATGTCTGTCTGCGTTCCTTCGGCTTCGATGCTCGATCGCGAACTGCCGGCAGTCATCGGCGCAACGCCGCTTCAATCAGCCAGGGTCTCGCCCACCGCCCGGCTGCAGCAGTGTCCAATTCCGGTATGGCCTCGGACAGCGGGAGGCGCTATGCTCTCTAGGGCCGCGCCCGCGCATCCTCGTGCGTCGCGCGACGGCCACGATTCGATTAAGGAGGTAGGAAGCAGTGATCACCATACAAGATTTTCGTTCGCTAATGAGCTGTGGGAACGACGCGGTCCGGGCCGTGACCAAGTTCGGCGTCGCCGCGATGATCTTGGTCTGGGCCTTCTCCCCCGCGCAGGCCCGCGCAGCAGTCGAGGGCGAGGCCCAGTTCGTATTCAACACGTTTGCGTTCCTCGTCTGGGGTGCCTTGGTGATGTGGATGGCGGCGGGCTTTACGATGCTCGAGGCCGGTTCGGTACGCACCAAGAACGCGTCGATGATCTGCTTGAAGAACATCGGCCTGTACTCCATTGCCGGACTCGGGTATTTCGCCGTCGGCTTCAACATCATGTACGTGGGGGTCGATCCGGGCGGCTGGTTCGGCTCGCTTGGATTTCTATACGGGACGACCGCCGACGAGGTGGCCCTGCTGGGCGGCGAGGAGTCGGTCGCTGCGGCCGTGGTCGAGAGCGGCTATTCGGCGATGTCGTACTGGTTCTTCCAGATGGTCTTCGTGGCCACCACGGCCTCGATCGTTTCGGGCGCTCTGGCGGAGCGCGTGAAGCTTTGGTCGTTCTTCCTCTTCATCGCGGTGCTGACCGCTTTCGTCTACCCCATCGTCGGCGCTTGGACCTGGGCCGGGGGCTGGCTGGCTGAATTGGGGTTCAAGGATTTCGCCGGTTCCACCGTGGTCCACTCTACGGGCGGCTGGGCGGCTCTGGCCGGGGCCATCATGGTCGGTCCTCGCTCGGGCAAGTTCCGGGCTGACGGCAGTGTCAAGGCGACCCCTCCGTCCAATATTCCGGTCGTCACTCTGGGTGTCTTTATCCTGTGGCTGGGCTGGTTTGGCTTCAACGGCGGATCGCAACTGGCCCTAGGCGGCGCGGTCGACGCGGTGGCGGTGAGCAACATCTTCGCCAACACCAACCTAGCCGCCGCGGCCGGTGTAATGGCGGCTCTGAGCCTCTCGCGGCCCGTGCTGGGACGAATCGACCTGCTCGCCGGGCTCAATGGCACCCTGGCTGGCCTCGTCGCGATCACCGCGGCGCCGGATATCGTCCAGCATCACTGGGCGGTCGTGATCGGAGCCATCGGGGGCGTGGTTTGCCTGGTGTCTATGAGACTGCTGGAAACGCTGAAGATCGACGACGTTGTCGGCGCAGTTCCCGTCCATCTCTGCACGGGCATCTGGGGGACATTGGCAGTCTGCATCGTTGGCGGCGGGAGCATCTTCGCGCAGGTCGTCGGCATCTTGGCCGTCGGCGTGTTCGTGTTCGGGCTCTCGATGCTGCTCTGGTTCGCGATCGACCGGACCATCGGGCTGCGGGTCGCACACGACGTCGAGGCCATCGGCCAGGATGTGGGCGAACTGGGTATCGAGGCTTACCCGGAATTCATCGTCGTGCCAGAGGAGGACTGATCGGGCCACCCTGCGGCCCCGAGCGGGGCGGATCGCGATCCGGTTCCGCCCGGCGGCGGCCAAGCCCGGGGGTGCGGCTGGTGCGACTTCGGCCCGAGCCGCTCGGGCGCGGGCGCGAAACGGACCGCGAACTCGGGCGTGATCAGGAGAGAACTTCGTCGATCACGTGCCCATGCACGTCGGTCAGCCTGAAGTCTCGTCCGCCGAACCGGTAGGAGAGCTTTGTGTGGTCGATGCCGAGCAGGTGCAGCACGGTGGCGTGCAGGTCGTGCACGGTGCGGATGCCCTCGATCGCGTGGTAGCCGTACTCGTCGGTCGCGCCGTAGGTCGTCCCCGCCTTGATTCCGCCGCCGGCCAGCCACAGGCTGAAGCCGAACGGATTGTGGTCCCTGCCGTTCGTGCCCTGCACGAAGGGCGTCCGCCCGAACTCTCCGGAAAAGATCACCAGCGTCTCGTCGAGCAGCCCTCTCGCCTTGAGGTCTTGGAGCAGCGCGGCCACGGGCTGGTCGACGGCGAACGCATTGCGGCCATGCCCCAGGATCAGGTCTGTGTGCTGGTCCCACGGGTTCGAGGAGTTGCCCGTGCCGCGATTGCGACCGTCCACCATGGTCAGTTCGACAAACCGCACGCCGCGCTCGATCAACCGCCGGGCGGTCAGGCACTGCAGGGCGTAGTCGCGCTTCGGCGGGAAAGTCGAGTCCAGCCCGTAGAGCTTGCGGGTCGCCTCGGTCTCGCCGCTGAGATCGACCAATTCCGGCACTGCCGATTGCATGCGGTAGGCGGTCTCGTAGTTCTTGACAGCGGCCTCCACATCGGGGTCATGGGCGGTCCGGTCGAGGTATAGCGAGTCCAGCGAGCGAATAAAGTCCAGCCGCCGGCGCTGCTTCGAGTCTGCCTCGGTCGGCTTGATGTTCGCCAGCGGCTCTTCGGCGCCCGGATAGAGCATCGAGCCTTGGTGCTCTGCGGGCAGGAAGCCGCTGCTGAACATGTTGATTCCGCCCAGCGGGATGCCGCCGGTGCCGATCACGACAAAGCCGGGCAGATCCTTCGACTCGCTGCCCAGTCCGTAGGTCACCCAAGCGCCCATGGATGGAAAGCCGGTAAACGGCTGCCCGCAGTGAAAGTAGAAATTGCCCTGCGCATGCTCCATGAACTTCGCCGTCATGCCGCGGACGATGGCGATGTCGTCGACGCAGGTCGCGATGTGCGGGAAGAGGTCGCTGACCGGGGCGCCGCACTCGCCGTAGCGGTGGAAGTCCCACGGGGACGGCATGATGTTGCCGTCTTGGTTGAACATCGTGCGCGCCGTCTCGAACGGCATCGGCTGGCCGGCTTCCTTGGCCAGGCGCGGCTTGGGGTCGAACGAGTCGATGTGCGAGAGCCCGCCGGACATGTAGCAGAAGATGACGCTCTTGACCTTCGGCTCGAAATGGGGCGCCTGCTGGCCGGCCTCTTGCGCGGGGCCGGCGTAGGCCGGATCTGCCATCAGGCCGGCCAGGGCCAGCATCCCGAACCCGGTCGAGGTCGTGCGCAGCATCTCCCTGCGCGAGACAGGGCGACGCGGGCGCGGGTGAAACCGCGGATCGAGCGTCATGGCGGGCCCACAATCACTATAGCCAATGGCGTGTCCGAAGTGGGTGCCGGAGCGATCCCATTGCGACGCAGCCGCGGACCGCTCCGTTCCCCGCAGCGCGGTGTCAAGCGCGGCCTGCCCACCGCCGAGGGCTGAGGCGGAAGAGGTCGATGTCCCATGCCGGCGAGCGGCCTTGGCAGAGGTCGGCCATGATCTTGCCGACTACGCCGCAGAACTTGTAGCCATGTCCGGAGAATCCCGCAGCGACGAACACGTCCTCGCAGCCCGGAAGGCGATCCAGAATGAAGTGGCCGTCCGGCGTGTTGGTGAAGATACAGGCAGCCGCTCTGCTGGTCGGCCCGTCCGCTCCGGGAAAGTAATGCGCGATGCCCTCGCGCAAGACAGCCTCGTCTTCCGGCTGGCAAGCGCGGTCCATGCCGCTTGGATCCTCGACGCGCTGCCTGAGGTGGTGGAACTTGCCGATCTTGAAGCCCTGGCCGCGGTGGTCGGGGAACCCGTAGAAGCGCCCCAGCGGCGACTCTAGGATGAAGACCGGAAAGCGCTCGGGCTTGAAGCGGTCGGGAGCTGGCGGGTCCGTCCATAGCATGACCTGCCGCTCCGGTTGGCAATAGTGGCGCAGTGCGGGGCACAGTCTTCCGATCCAAGGTCCGGCTGTGACGACTACGCGCTTGGTCTCAAACGCTTCCGTAGGCGTCTCTATCCGCAACCCGGATTCCTGTCGACTCCAGCCGGCCACCTCCGTACCGGAGCGGACCTGTGCGCCCGCGCTAGTGGCGCCAGCGATGTGGGCTTGGATGGCCGCCTCCGACATGAGATAGCCTCCGTCGGGCTGGTAGATCGCCCTCATCGACGCGGGCAGGCGGCATCCGGGGAATTCCCGGCTGACGTCCGCACCGCCCAGCTCCTCGAACTCGATCCCGTGCTCTAGGCATGATTTCTTCGAGCCCTCCACGGTCCAGCTGCCCTCCGGTCCGATATCGAGCCCGCCCGTTACGTGTAGCAGCGGCTCGTCCAAGTCTGCCGCGCTCTCTAGTTCTCGCCAGTAGCGGTACGCCGCTCGCAGCAGGGGCACGTATTCCGGGCCTTCGGAGTATGCCAGCCGGATGATGCGCGTCGACCCGTGGGACGACCCCATCGCGTGGCCGATCTCAAACTGCTCCAGGCCCAGGACCCTGCAGCCGCTCCGCGCCAGGTGGTACAGCGTCGCGCTGCCCATCCCGCCCAGGCCGATGACGATGGCGTCGTACATGGCTGCGGTCAGGGCCGGTCCCGCGCGGCGACGAGCGCGTGGATCTCGAGGATGTCCCGGTCGCTCAAGACGTCTTGAAATGTCGGCATGCCGTTGCCGCCCTGAAGCACCCGCGCGACAAACTCGCCCGGAGAGAGCCTGGTGCGGAACAGGTTCGGCCCGCTGCCCCCGCCTACCTTGTGGCAGCCGATGCAGCGGGCTCGAAAAACCGAGGTCACTCGCTGCAGGTCCTCCGGGGATTCCAAGGATCCGCCAAGATCTGCCGCTGCCGCCGCTTCGGCTGACCACGGCTGCGGCGGGCCGGATGTCTGGATCGGTTCTCCCCCTTCGGTCGGCTCGAAGCCATAGCCGGCCAGGACGCGGCCGCCCAGCGTGTGGCCCGGCTCGCCCACGTACGGCAGTCCGCCCTCGAGCGTGGTGAGGTTCGTGCCGGGGGCCACCTGCGCGGGGCCGCCGCCGTCCAGCGCGAACACCCAAAGGTTCCCCGCGCGCGGCTCGGTGTAATAGAAGGTCATGTCGCCGCCGATGCCCCCGGACGGCACGGCCACGTATTGGATCCCGTCGAGTTCGTAGGTGATCGGGCTTCCGATGATTCCCGAGCCGGTCTGGAATTGCCACAGCACGTCGCCCGTGCGTGCGTCCAGGGCCATGAAATAGCCCCGCATGTCGCCGGTGAAGACCAAGCCGCTAGAGGTCGCCACCGATCCGGCCCAGAACGGCGCTGGGCTGGTCTGGCGCCACAGGATCTTGCGTTCCACGACGTCGAAGGCAAGGAAATTGCCGGGCTCGTCGGTGGTCAGGTATTGCTGGTAGTCCGCGCCCAAGTACCACTCGCCGTTCGTCGGAGGCTGGAACGTGCCTTCCTCCCAGAACTTGTAGCCCATAGCCCATTGGTTGGACATGAAGTACAGGACCTTGAGTTCGGGGTCGTAGGACAGCGGCTGCCAGTCGATGGCGCCCTCCAGGCTGGGGATGATCGGGCCGACCTCCGGCCCGCCCGACTCGGCCACCATGTCTGGATTGACGATCGGTCGGCCGGTCTCCGGGTCCAAGCCCCGCGCCCAGGTGATGCCGGGCACGATCGGCTCGCCATAGAGGAACTTTCCGTTGGTGCGATCCAGGGCGTAGAAGAATCCGTTCTTGTCGTGATGGAACAGGGCCTTGACGGGCCCGTGCCGCTCAAGCTCGAGGTCGGCCAGCACCGGCGTGCTGACTGCGTCGTAATCCCAGCAGTCCCACGGCGTGTACTGGAAGCCCCAGGCGATCTCGCCGCTGTCCGCCCTGAGCGCGACCGTGGCTGCCGACCATTGATTGTCGCCCTTGCGGACCTGGCAGTTCCACGGCGCCGCGTTGCCGGTGTTCCAGTAGACCAGGTCCAGGTTCGGATCGTAGACGCCCGTGGTCCAAGTTGGCGCCCCGCCGTGCTTCCACGTGTCCCCGGGCCAGGTCTCGTTGCCTGGCTCGCCCGGACCCGGGATGGTGTACGCCGTCCACCGCAGCTCACCTGAGCTGGCGTCGAACGCCTTCACGAAACCGCGGATTCCGAACTCGCCGCCGGCGACACCCGTGAGGACCATGTCCTTGACCACCAAGGGCGCGCCCGTGATGCTGTAGCCCTGTCGCCAGTCGATCACCTGTGTCTCCCAGGCGACTTCTCCGGTCTGCTTGTCGAGGGCAACGAGGCGCGCGTCCATCGTTCCGACGTAAACGAGATCGCCCAGTAGGGCCACGCCGCGATTGATCGAGCCGCAGCAGTAGACTCGCTCGCTCTCGGAAGACAGCTCGGGATCGTAACCCCACTTCTTGGCACCCGTTCTGGCGTCGATCGCGAACACGCGCGAGCCGTCCGCGGAGAGGTACAGCACTCCCTCATGGATCAACGGCGTGGCTTGCAGGCCGCGATTCTCGCCGCCGGTGGCGAACACCCAGGCCGGGTGCAGCCGGTCGACGTTATCCGGCGTGATCTGGTCGAGTTCGACGTAACGATGCGCGTGGTAGTCGCGGCCATACATCAGCCAGTCGCTCGTGTTCTCGGAGGATCCAAGCAGATCGGTGCCCGAGACGGGTCCGGCGCTGGCGCTGGGCGCAGAGGCTCCGGCGAGGCAGAGTATCAATGCGAGGGATCCCAGGTAGGCGTGTCGAGGCATGTTTGACCGTTGCCGTGATTCATTCTCGCAGGAGGCGGGCTTCGGGCCGGGTCCCGTCAGGAGGCCGGCGGGGCGTGGTGACCTGAGCGTTGTGAGAGCGCCGGCTGCACGCACGCTGTCGCGCACCAGCGCCGGCGCAGCGCGGTCAGCGCTCTCGCGCGCATTCGCCGCTGTGCAGGTCCGCGGATCATGGCCAGTCGAGATGTTTGCGAAGAAAGTCGAAAGTGCCCTTGCCGTGGATCTCGTGGGGGCCGTCGAAGAACTCGATCTCGGTCTTGTCTCCTAGCCCAAGTCGGTTGTAGAAGCGCCGGACCTTCGCGAATTCATAGGCGACCCACTCGTCCGGGGCGACGCCGTCGGAGTGCCCACGCTCCACCATGAAGGGTCGCGGTGCCATCAGGGTGGCAAGCTCCGCGTAGTTGATCACGTTGGCGAAATCGAACTCGAGCATGTCGTATTCCTGCGTGAACAGGTAGCTGTAGCGATCGGTGGTGCTCGTGTTCTTCCAGACCCACTCGTTGAAGTCCGCCGAACAGATCGACAGGGCATAGTCATCGAGCAGAGGAGGGATCCGCATGGCTGTCTTGCCGCCGTACGAAAGACCGTAGAACCCGATCCGATCCCGGTCCACGAAGGGCAGCGACTTGAGCCAAGCCAGCGTTTGCTGGTGCTGTCCCACGATGAACGAATACAGGGACAGCTTCAACGGGTGGGCCTTGCGCCAGATCTGCCTGAACCGGTCCCGCCCGATGTACGGGTTTTGCGGGGCGTAGACCACGAATCCTTCTTGCGCCAAGCGCGCCCCGTAGCGGTGATATGCGCGGTGGTCGACGTCCGGGTCGGCGAGATCGGTCGGACGCCCTTCAAGCCCGTGCTGGGCGACTACTACGGGTCGGCGCTCGCCCGGGCGCAGTCCCTTCGGCACGAGCAGCACGCCGTATGCGAAGACTTCCTCCCAGACGTCGAGCACGACTTCATACCCGTCGAAGTCGGCGTGGTCGTAGATTCTGCGGGTCTTGGGGCCGGCTGGTCGGTCGGGTGCCGGCAGGCGCCCGATCACCTCGTCCCAGATGTAGTCGCGGTAGAACTGAGTCGAATCCTCCCACGAGCGGACCGACGACGCATCGGCCTTGGCCCAGAATCCACTGCGGCGCTGCGGCGAATCCCGGACTAGCCGATGGTTGTAGTCGACGATTTGGTCGAACTGGCGCCGCATGCGCGCTTCTTGGTCTGGCGCTGGCGACACGATCTGGAGGTGCCCGACATCGGGGTGCAGGTCCTGGGCATCGATCAGGAACTGCAGCGATGTCTCCGAACCTGGAGCGGGTGACTCTTCCACGAGGAAGCAGTTGTCCGCGCCGAGCTGCTCGTAGATTCGCCGCGCTCGATCGAACTCTCGGCGCACCGATTCGACCGGAGGCGAGACGAGCCGGCCCGATGCCGCGCGGTCCGCATTGGGAGCGGGAGCGGGCGGTGGGCCCGGGACATCCGGCCCTTGCGAGGCCTCTATCGTCAATCTCCGGGGAGCGATGAGGCCGGCGACCTCGGCGTCGCCAAATTCCGTCAGCAGGCTCCACACGTTGCGGTCGATCGTTTCCTGCCAGACGCCCTCGCGTTCTTGGAAGTAGCCGCTAACGACGGCCGAGGTGATGCGCCTGTCAAGAGCTGCCGCGTAGAGCGCCAGCAGGCCGCCCTCCCCGTAGCCGATCATTCCGATCGGAGCCTCGTGTTCGCGGTTGCGGGATTCAAACAGGTCGATGGCGCCGAGGACTTTCTGTATCTCGTAGCCGATAAGGTGGCGGCCAAGCTCGTAGCTCATGCGGAACAGGAACTCGCGGTGCGGCAGGTTGGACTCGCGGACGCCGCGCAGGCCGGTCCATCTGGCCGTCCGATCGATCAACGTGGGAACGAGTACTTGGCAGCCGTTTTCTGCCAGTCTCCGGGCGAACTGGGCTTGGCTCGAAATGCCCCCTTGGATTCCAACGAGCGTCTCGGGCGACCACGATGCGTCTGGAATCGCCACGATCCGGGCTCTGGGCGGCGAGTCCGGCTGGAGTAGCAGCCCCTCTCCGAACACTCCAGGCAGGGCTTGCCAGCGAACCGCCAGCACTTCGAACCCCTGGCCGACGGCAATCCGAGCAGGCCGGTCCATGGTCGAGGCCAACTCGAAGGCGTTGAGCGGCAGGCGGGCGTCGACGACGCCGAGAATTGTCGCGAGGCGCTTGCGGTTCGCCTCAACTGAACGCCAATATGCGTCCGCGGCGCTGAAATCCGGGCTCCATTTTCGATCTCGGTCCGAAGCGGCCGACCGCGTGGCCCTGTCGAGAAAGCGATGAATGCCCTCGACCATCTCGGCCGCGAGATCCTGCGAGGTCTCGAGTGGCCTGGTGGAAGGCAGCACCGTCTGTGCAGCGGCACCGAAACTGCTTGCAAGCGCCGCTGCGAGGACGCGGACGACTGCCTTCCCGGATGTCATTGTCTTCGTGGAGCTGCGGGCCGCCCACTGCGCTCGGTTCGAATCGCGATCCTCGGGCGGGTCGGCAGCGATCAGCCTTCGCGGATCCTTCTCTTGGCCGCGTCGTATACCACTCGGCTGCCTCGAACGAAGCTCTCGTCGGCGAGGATCGCTGCGATCGAGTGGCTGTATCCGGCCTCGATTGGAGCGTTCGGGGTCTCCCTTGTGCGGACGCACTCGAGGAAGTTGAGCATGTGCGGCACGCTCTCTGCGTTTCCGATCGTCTCGCCCTCCCGAATCCGGTCATCGTCTTCCACGGTCTTGCCGGTGATAAGGAACGGATCTCCCCAGCGCGTGGCGTCCATTTCGCCGCGAGATCCGAAGAACTTCAGGTAGCTGTGCCCGCGGACGCCGAACGTTGAGCAATAGCGGACAAGAAAGCCCTCGTTCGGATACTCCAAGGTCGTCTCCACGGAATCGGGAACGTCGAAGCCGTCCCGGTTCCAGCGGAATCCGCCCGCCATCGTGACAGCGCGTGCGGGTGGACCTGCCCCGGTCACGTAATGGACGAGATCGAAGAAGTGCACGCCGAGATTGCTGTGCGGGCCTTGCGAGAAATCCCGATAGCCGAACCACCCCGCGTACTGCTGCTGGTCCCAGGGTCTGGGCTTGCGGTGCATCAGGAAGCGCTTCCAGTCGGTGTCGCTCTCGTGCAGGCGGCGCTCGGCGTACCGGTACCAGTACGGCTTGTAGGAGTTGCGCGATTGCTCGATCTTGAAGATATCGCCCAGCCCGCCTGCTTGGACGAATTCGCGGGCCGCCCCGGAGGACGGGAAGCTGCGCACCTGGGTTCCCATCTGCACGACGCGATCTGAAGCCTTGACCGTGTCATAGGCCCTCTTGAGCTCCTTGAGGTCCATGGCGAGCGGCTTTTCCACGTATGTGTCTTTGCCCGCACGCGTCGCGTCGATGAGCTGCCTGCAGTGCTGGTGGTCGGGCGTCCCGACGACGACGGCGTCAATATCGCCGCGTGCGAGCAAGTCTTCGTATGCGTGAATCTGCGCCGGAGCAGGCCGGCCCGAGCCCTGCACTCTCGCAGCCGCAGATTCTCGTTGCGCCTGCCAGATGTCGCAAACCGCGCGCACCTCCGCATTGGCGCGGTCCTGAAACTCCAGAACCTGGCCGAGCAGGTTTCTTCGCCCGCAACCGATGATTCCGACACCAATGCGGTCGTTCGAGCCAAGAATGCGGGAGGAGCTCAGGGTGGCCATCCCCGAGCCCGCGACAAAGTTCCTTCGAGTCATGCCGAGAGTATATCGAGGCAAGGGCTTGGGCGCAGCCCTCCACGAGCCTCATTCAGGCGGTGGCTACCTTTGACTTTGGTGGCTGTCTTGAGATCCCAGCGAATTCTGCTCGCTGGGGCGGGAGCCTACGAGGGTCAGTTTGGTCATGCGAGTGATTGGGCCTGCGACGTCCGCCGCGAAGAAGCCGTAATCATGCTAGAGTCCGGCTGGCTTCTGCCACGGTAGCCGCGGCGAGAGCCACGTAAGCCCTGTCTGTGAATCGGTATCGCTAGCCTGCGACTGTCCCAATTGCCACGCTATCAGAGCCGAACCTCGCAGCCGCACCATCGATGTGTTCAAGTAAGGAACAGGATCTGGGCTGCTTCCGGGACTCGGCGGGGGGAGGTAAGTGATGGGCGCCTATGCTACGAACTTCCAGTCAACCAGCACTGAGAACGTTTCCCGTGCTCGGAGATACCCGATTATCGACCGCCGGGGGTTCCTTGGACTCTCCGCCGCAGCGCTGGCGTCTCAGGCCTGTTCGCCAATTAATGAACCGGATGCGGAGTCACCTCGGCCGAACGTGCTGTTCGTAGCCGTTGATGACCTCAATTCGTGGCTTGGTTGCATGGCGGGCCACCCCCAAGCGAGGACGCCGAACATTGATCGTCTCGCCTCTCAAGGTGTCGTCTTTCACAACGCGCACTGTCAGGCCCCCATCTGCGGTCCGTCCCGGGCGAGCCTGATGTCCGGCTATCTGCCTTCCACCACTGGGATCTACGGCCAGATCAGCGATCGCGACCTTCGCGAGGCTTCACCTGAAACCTCTGCGACACCGTTCTTGCCGGAGTGGTTCGCTCAGAACGGATACCACACAATGGGCGTGGGCAAGCTCTTCCACGGGCATGCCCCAGTTGGTGCATTCGCTGAGTCCGGCGGACGCGAGGCAGGTTTCGGCCCGAAGCCGCCGAAACGCATGAAATGGGACAGGGACAAGACCAGCACGGACTGGGGGCCGTTCCCGGATGCCGACGAAGAGATGCCCGACTTCCGTACGGCTCAGTGGGCCGTCGAGAGGCTGGAGCGGCAGTATGACAGTCCCTTCTTTCTCGGGGTAGGCTTCCTTCGTCCGCATGTTCCTTGGCATGTTCCAAAGAAATGGTTCGACCTCCTCCCGGTCGACGAATTGGAGATGCCTGCGTATCTGCCGGGTGATCAGGACGACGTGCCCGCGATCTCTCGCGAACTCCACGCCTTACCCATGATGCCAACCACGGACTGGGCGACCGAGACGGATGAGTGGAAGAAGATTGTCCAAGCATATTTGGCGTGCATCGCATTCGTGGACGCACAGGTTGGCAAAGTGCTCGACGCCCTAGACGCAAGCCCGTACGCCGACAACACGCATGTCGTGTTGTGGGGCGACCACGGCTACCACATCGGGGAGAAGAATCGCTTCGGCAAGCACTCGCTCTGGGAAGAGGCCACGCGGACTCCGCTCATCGTGGCCGGGCCTGGGATCGTCCCCGGAGACACGCAGAAACCGGCCAGCCTGATCGATCTTTATCCGACGCTGCTAGACCTCTGCGGCCTAGCCGCGAATCCCGCGAACGAAGGCCATAGCTTGCGACCGCTGCTCGAAGACCCGAATTCCGCCAAATGGCCGCATGCTGCCTTGACGACCTATGGACGCAACAACCATGGGATCCGCGACCAGCGTTATCGCTATATCCGCTACGAGGACGGATCGGAGGAACTCTACGATCACGAAGATGACAACCACGAGTGGCACAATGTCGCCGCCGACCCAGCCCATGCAGAAGTCAAGGATCGGTTGGCCGCGCAGCTGCCCGAGGTGAACGTGGCGTGGTCAGAGAAGTCGGTATACGACTACAACGACTACTTGACGGTTCACAGGCGGAAGAATCTCTGAGTGGGCCATGCCGCGCATGTCGGCCTTGGTGCTTCCGAGGAATAGTGGGCCTGGTTCGGTAGGGAAGCAGCTGGCAGTCGTCGTATCATCCAAGCGAATGCGACTCGCCGCTGTTCTCTACGCTTCAGTTCTTGCCCTCCTGCTCCTCGCCGCGTGTGGCGCGGACCCTAGCGCATGTTTGACATTTTTTGGGCGATTCGGGGCTGCAACCTCTTGAAAGCCCTTGTAAATACAGGGATTTCATCGGACCGGCTCAGAATTCCTAGGTAACAACATATTTTCACTGATTCCTAGGTTACGCTTGCCTACATTGTGGATTTGTGCTACTATTGTCTAGGTAACAGTTCATGTTCCTTATGACCTCCAAGTCCACCGCCCGCGGTCGCACCTACGAATATGTCCGCCTCTGCGAATCGGTCTGGAAAAACGGCCGCTCCTCGCGCCGCATCATCGCCACTCTCGGCCGCACCGACCAGCTCGAGCCCGTCCTCGACCGCCTCTTCGAACTGCTGCGCGGCCACAAGCCCGCCCAAGCCGCCCAGCCCCTGCCGCTGCGCTCGTGGCGCTGCGGCACCTTCCTCGCCGTGCGCACCCTGTGGCGCCAACTCGGCCTCGACTCCCTGCTCGGGCCACATTCGGACCGCGTCCTCGTGCTGGTGGCCAACCGGCTCTCGGCCCCGGCCTCCGAACACCGCCTGGCCGACTGGCTGCGCACCCACTTCGCCTGCGACTCGCGCGGGCGCCGCTTCGTGCCCGCCTATCGCTGCGACGACGAACGCCGCCAGTCGAAGAATCCCCGCGTGCGCGTGCAGGCCTTCCAGTTGCAGCGCTGGTACCGCACCCTGGACGCCTTGCTGCCGCTCAAGCAGCGCCTCGAGGAGCAGCTCTTCGAGCGCTTCCGGAACCTGTTCCAGCCCAACTGCGACTTGGTCTTGTACGACCTCACCAGCACCTACTTCGAGGGGCTCGGCCCGGGCGGGCTGGCGCGGCGGGGTTTCTCGCGGGATCATCGCCCGGATGCGCCGCAGGTGCTGCTGGGGGTGGCCATGGTGGACGGGCTGCCGGTCTCGCACACGGTGCTGGAGGGCAACCGGCGGGACTCGACCACGGTGCAGGCGGTGGCCGCGGACCTGCGCCAGCGCTTCGGCTTGGGGCGGTTCGTGTTCGTGGGCGACCGGGGCATGAAGTCCGCCGCCAGCCTGGCCGCGCTGCAGGACGAGGGGCTGGGCTACCTGATGGCCGCGCAGGGGCGGCGCAGCCCGCGCATGGAGGAGGCCTTGGCACGGCTGCAGGAGGGGGCCTGGCAGGCCTGCGAAGACGCCGCCGGGCAGGCCAAGGAGAACGGCTCGCGGGTGCAAGAGGTGACGTGCGAGGGGGAGTCAGTGCGGCGCCTGGTGGTGCATTCGCCGGAGCGCGAGCGGCACGAGCGCAAGCTGCGCGAGGCGCAGCAGGAGAAGGTGCGGCAGAAGCTGCAGCGGCTGGCCGAGCGGGTGGCGCAAGGCGAGTTCGCCAAGCGGGCCGAACGGGCACGCGAACAGGCGCGCGAGGAATCGGCGACAGGCACTGCAGCGGCCGCCGGGCCGAGCGAGTTGCCGGACGCGGCGGCGCTGATCGGGGACGCGGCCGGGCGGATCTTGGCGCGCGACAACGGGCAGCGCTACTACGACTGGCGGCTGGACGCGCAGGGACAGCTGCAGTACTGGGAGAACGCCAACTGCGCGGCCGAGCGGCGGCGCGAGGGGCACTGGCTGCTGGAGACCGAGGAGACGGGTCTCAGCGCGGTGGAGGCGGTGCGGGCCTACCAGGAGCTGTGGCGGGTGGAAGCGGCCTTCCGCTCGCTGAAGGACGTGCTGGAGTTGCGGCCGGTCTGGCATCGCACGCCCGAGCGCGTGCAGGCGCACGTGCTGGTGGCGGCGCTGGCGCTGGCCATCGACCGGGTCGTGCAGCGCAAGCTGACGGCGGCCGGTCTGGACTTGCTCAGCACGCGGGCGGCCTGGGACGCGCTGGAGACGGTCAGCTTGGTGGAGTTCGAGTTGCCGGGCGGCCGGCGCAAGGCGGGGGTGTGCGTCAACGGCGAGCAAGGCAGCGAGGCGTACCAAGTGCTGCAGGCGCTGGGCGTGCCGTTGGAAGTGCCGCCAGCGCCGGAAAGCGGCGACAGAGAGATCCACTGAAGCGCGGGTGAGGAGAGGTCGAAACCATGCCTGAAGCGGTGGTTGTCAACCCGTCGAATCCCGGTGCCACAACAGGGAAAAATGGGGGTCTAGGTAACAACGCCAGATCGCGGCCCTGTAAAATCAATGACTTACAAACCCCAATGTCAAACATGGGCTAGGGCCGAAATTGAGAGCAGCGATGGAGCTAGGCCCAACATCGTCTTCATCTTCATCGACGACCTCGGCTACGGCGACATCGGCGCGTTCGGCTCGACCGCCAACAAGACTCCCCATCTTGATCGGATGGCCGCGGAAGGCCTGGCGCTGCGCCAGTTCTACGTTTCGAACACCAACTGCACGCCGTCGCGCGCGGCGTTGATGACCGGGACGTACGCGCATCGCATCGGCATGGACGGCGATGTGTTGTTTCCGGGCGAGCGTCGCGGCCTCCACCCAGACGAGACCACGCTCGCGGAGGTCATGCAGGCAGCCGGTTACGCCACCGGCGTCTTCGGCAAGTGGCACTTGGGCGACCAGCCGCAGCACTTGCCGCTGGAGCACGGGTTCGACGAGTACTTCGGAATCCCCTATTCGAACGACATGTGGCCGGGGAACCTGCGGGGCCATCGGCACACCAAGGAACCCTACACTCCGTTGCCGGTCATCCGGGACGACCGGGTGGTCGCATACGTGGCTGACGGCGCGGATCAAGCGCTGCTTTGCGAGGTAGTCACCGATGCAGCCATTGAGTTCATCGAGGAGCGCAAGGACGAGCCGTTCTTCCTCTATTTGCCTCACCCCTACGTGCACCGGCCGCGATACGCACGCCCCGAGATCGCGGACCGGGCGAACGGAGACGTGAATCGGGCCGTCGTGGAGGAAGTCGATGACAGCGTAGGGCGCGTTCTCGACGCGCTGCGCGCGCTCGACCTCGCAGAAAGGACCTTGGTCATCTTCACATCGGACAATGGCGGCGCTACCGGCATGAGCATGGGACCGCTGCGCGGCGGCAAGGGAGGTCCCAAGTACGAGGGCCACATGCGCGTGCCGACAATCTCTTGGTGGCCAGGTACGATCCCGGCGGGAGGGGCGACGGACGAGATCGTCACGGCTGTCGATATCTTGCCCTCGCTGGCGGCCCTGGTCGGCGCGAGTCTGCCGCCCCTCCCGATAGACGGCAAGAATGCGCTGGAAGTCTTGCTCGGCAAGCCGAACGCACGTTCGCCGCACGAATTGCTGTTCTACGAGGAAGAAGCCGTTCGCCGCGGGGATTGGAAGCTCGTCCTCGGAGCCTCTGGCGGTTTCGAGTTGTACGACTTAGAGGCGGACGTCGGCGAGACGACCGACCTGGCTGCTGCACGCCCCGAGCTCGTCGAGGAGCTGCGCACGCTATTGGAAGAGCACGCCTCGGAGATCGCCGCCAACCAGAGGCTAGCGGGCGACTCCCAGACGGCGCGACCACTCATCGCTGAGCCGGGAGACCTTCCCAGGTTGCGGGACCGCATGGGAGTCGACGACTTCGAGCCTGTTCCGGAGCGCCGATAGGACTGCGGCGCATTCTTCCCGCGGCCGATCGCTCCGCGGGAGCCGGGGCCCAGCCAGAAACAGGAAAGCTCAGCTCTTGGTAGGGTTGGGCAGTAAGGGGATTCGATCAATGTTGCATTCAGTGCGCGCTCGCATCGTCCGCTCGCTCAGCGCGTTCGCAGTTCTGGTGTCCTCGATGGCATTCTCTGCGTCCGCGCAACAGCCGAATGTCATCGTCGTCATGACCGACGATCAGGGCTATGGCGACCTCTCTGCCCACGGAAATCCTGTGCTCAGAACGCCGAGCATGGACAAGCTCCACTCGCAGAGCGTTCGCTTCACCGACTTCCACGTTGCGCCCATGTGCACCCCCAGCCGCGGCCAGCTGCTGACCGGGCGGGATGCGATCGACAACGGCGCTTCGTTCGTGTGCATGGGGCGGTCACTGATCCGGGAGGAACTGCCCACAATGGCGCAAGTCTTCGGCAGTGCCGGCTACGCGACCGGGCACTTCGGCAAGTGGCACTTAGGCGACAACTACCCGTTTCGGCCGCAAGACCGTGGGTTTCAGGAGACCGTGCACCACGGTGCCTGGGGAATTACGTCTTTAGCCGACTATTTCGGCAACGACTACTTCAACGATCACTATCGCCACAACGGCCGCATCGAGCAGTACACGGGCTACTGCACGGACGTTTGGTTCGAAGAGGCGATGGCCTGGATTCGACGTCAGGCGCGCGACGAGAAACCGTTCTTGGTCTACTTGCCCACTAACGCTCCGCACGTCCCGCTCTGGGTGCCGCAGAAGTACATCGACCCGTATCTGGGGAAAGTCGAATCTCGCATCGCGAAATTCTTCGGGATGATCGCCTCGATTGACGAGAGCATGGGGCGACTGACCGCGCTTCTCGACGAGTTGGAGATCGCCGACGACACGATCTTCGTCTTCCTTGGCGACAACGGGACGGCGCAGGGCGAGACCGTCTTCAATGCGGGCATGCGCGGCAAGAAGCGGTCTCTCTACGAAGGCGGCCACCGCGTGCCGCTCTTCTTGCGCTGGCCGGCGGGCGATATCGGGGCACCGCGTGACGTAGATGCCCTGACGCACGTGCAGGACGTGCTGCCGACGCTGCTCGACCTCACCGGCGTAGCGGTTCCGCCTGAAGCCGCTTTCGACGGGGTCAGCCTAGCGCCGCTGCTGCGGGGAGAAGCGCAGGATCTGAGCGACCGAATGTTGGTCACGCAGTACGGAGGAGTCTTTGAGAAGCATCGCGATGCCGCGGTGATGTGGAACAAGTGGCGCTTGGTCAACGGGAAAGAGCTGTATGACGTTGGCAAGGATCCGGGACAGGCCAAGGACGTCGGCGAGGAGTTTTCCGACACGGCCGCCAAGATGCGGGCCCACTACGACCAATGGTGGGACGAGCTAATGCCGGCAGCCGAGGCGTATCAACCAATCGTCGTTGGCGGGCGCGCTGAGAATCCCGCACGCTTGAGCGCCTCGGATTGGAACGGGGTCTACTGCGACAATCCGGGCTGCGTGCGAGGCGGCCAAGCCCTGTCGGGGCCGTGGAGCATCCGAGTGGAGCAGGCGGGCCGCTATCGGTTCTCCCTGCGTCGCTGGCCGAAGGAGTCGGGCCTGGCCTTGAACGACCCGGCAGCGCCGCTCAAGGGCGAATACGGGGACCTGATGGCTGGGAAGGCGTTGCCGATTACCCGGGCCAGGCTGCGCATCGGCGATGTGGAGTTGCGGCAGCGAGTCAGGCCGGACGATCAGGAAGTGGTCTTCGAGACTGAGTTGGAGCCGGGCGAGAAGCAGCTCCAAAGCTGGTTTCTCGACGAGGCCGGTGAGCTGTTGGCCGGAGCCTACTACGTGGAAGTCGAGCGCTTGCTCGCCAAGGCTCGAGGAACGGATTCCTCGTCGCTGTGCCCGCCAACCGACTCCTCTTGTATAGACGGCCGGAAGTGACCTGTCCGGCGGCAGGCAGTGGCGCTCCCAGAGAGCCGCGTCTGGACGCCGCGTCGGGCGCCCGACTGTGCGAGTGCGCTCGTCGCCGAGCTCTTCACCGGCCTGGGCTTCCGGGAGAAGCCGGACGCTTCGTTCCGATGCGTACCCGGTTGAGAGCCATCAAGTCACTTCCCGGCGCCTCGATGACGCGGACCCTCAGCTCGGCGACCCCTTCAGGCAGCTGCACCGTCCCGACCCGATGGGGCTCGAAAAACGTGCGGCCCGGGGTCGGCAGTACCGTGCCCCGTAGCTCGCTCCCGGCGACGCTGATCGCGAATTTCCCGCCCGCGTCGTCCAAGTCGCAACCGTAGACCAGGGAGACTTCGTACTCGCCGGCCTCGGCGACATCGATCTTCCAAGCCACAGACTCGCCCGGCTCCTTCCAACCCTCGATCGTGTCCCAGTAGTACCCGCCGAACGTGTACACGGTGGACTCTTCGACCGGTCGGTTGCCGAGCGGCGCCGGCGGTGCGGGATCCCGGTGGCGCATCTGGGTGACGCTCGCGTGTTGCCCCTTGTGGCGCGCCCAGCTCGGCAGCAGGTCGATTGGGTCCTCCAGCTTGTTGCCCACCGGGATCGCAACGGGCTCGAAGGCCTTCCCGCCGGTAACGTCGGCCAGCCATTCCGTGAACTCCTGTCGCAGTGCCGCGGCGATTTCCGGCTCGGTGGCGGCGATATCGCGTTGCTCGCCCGGGTCCGCTTCTAGGTCGTACAGTTCTCTGCCTACGAGCTTGTACCTGGGGCCGGCGACTGCCCAGCGCGACTCCATGCTGGGCGCGTGCCGGTCCCAAATGTGAAACAGCCGCTCGTGGGGGCTCTCGTCCGTCTCGCCGGTCAGCAGCGGCAGCAGGCTCTTGCCGTCAAGCGCAACATCCGACGGTGCCACGCCACCCGCGATGTCGAGCAGCGTCGGGAACAGGTCCAGATGGGATCCCCTGGCGCCGGTCTTGCGTCCCGCCTCGAACCGCCCCGGCCACCTAGCGAAGAATGGCGACCGCACGCCCCCCTCGTAGACCGAGGCCTTGCCGCCTCGCAGCCCTGCGCGGTAGTGGCGGCTGACGCCCCCGTTGTCGCTCATGAACAGCACGACCGTGTTCTGGCTCAGGCCGGACGAGTTGATGAGGGCGAGCAGGCGCCCGATCGCCGCGTCGCATTGCTCGACCAATCCGTAGATGCGGGCGTCGTTGCTGGCGACGCCCCTGGCACGGTACTTCTCGTGCAGGGCATCGCTCACCAGCAGGGGCGAGTGCGGCACGTTGTAGGCCAGGTACAGGAAGAAAGGCTGGTCTCGATTCGCGCGAACGAACGTCGATGCCGCGTCTGTCAAAACGTCGGTGATGTGTCCTCTGACGCTGACAGGGCGGCCGTCATTCAGCAGCGCGTCCGGCTCCCAGTAGCGCTCTGTATGGCCTGCCGAGAAGAAGACCGACTCGTCGAAACCGCGCTGGTCCGGATGGAAGCGGCGGTACTCTCCCAGGTGCCACTTCCCGAAAATCCCGGTCCGATAGCCGGCCTGACGCAGCGCCTCCGCGAGAGTCTGCTCGCCGAGGTGGAGTGTGTCTCCGCCGAAGCGAGTATTGTAGAGGCCCGTGCGCAAGTAGTGGCGGCCTGTCATCAGGCCCGCTCGCGTGGGAGCGCAGACGGGCTGGACGTAGAAGCGTGTCAGTTCGACGGATTCGGCTGCCAGCCGATCGAGATGGGGGGTGTCGATCTCTTGATTGCCGTGGACTCCGAGATCCCACCAGCCTTGGTCGTCGGTGACAATCAGCACGATGTTCGGCTTGGTTTCGGCCCCGGCGAGCAGACTTGCAATGCCCAGCGCCGCCAGTGCGAGTGTCGTTGGTCGCAATTGCGTGGCCTCGTCCGCCCACGAGTGTAGCGGAGGGACCACCTGGCAGTCGGCCTTGAGCGGCGGTTCGATTCGCCCTAGCGCGCAGCTTCCTGCGGCGGCCGTGGATCGGGGCGAGGCTCGTTTTTCAATCGAGTATCTTGGAGCAATGGAGTCCTTTACCTCGAAGGGGACGATGTTGAAATCGGTTGTGCTGCTCGCCGCTGTGATCGTCTCGGGCGCGTGTTCGCAGCCCCCGTCGTTCCTGGTCGAGCCCGTCCTCAAGTCCAACCCGAACCCGGCCGTGCCGCTGGCGGCTGTTCTGGAGTTTGAAGCGTCTGCCCCAGTGACTGCGCTGATCGATGTGACCGACGGAGACCACGAGTGGCAACTCGAGTACGGCCCGGAGCACGATCCGAGCGCGGGTCTGCCTGTGGTCGGCATGCGTCCGGATCGTCGGCACGAGGTCCGAGTCTCGATCCGTTCGGGAGACGGAGCACCGGTGCCGTCCCCGGATGTGCTCGAGTTCCAAACGCCGCCGCTGCCCGAATGGGGTGTCGATTTCCCGCCCATCGAAGTTGCGGTCAGCAAGCCTGGCGAGATGGAGCCGGGGGTTACGCTGTTCAACCCCCGCCGGCGCAGGGTCGGGCGCAGTCAAGCCGTGGCCGAGTTCAACGCCGCCTTCGGCATGCTGGCGGCTCTCGACTCTGCCGGGGAAGTGGTCTGGTACTACAGCGTGGATTCGCGGATCAGCGACTTCGAGAAGTCCGGCAACGGCAACCTGATATTCGTCACCGCAGACTTCCGGCTGATCGAGATCGATTGGCTGGGAAACACAGTGAACCAGTGGTACGCGACTGGCCGCCCGCAAGGGCCGACCGATGGCATCGCCGTTGACACACTCACCTTCCATCACGAGATCGACGAGCTGCCCAGCGGTAACATCCTGGTCCTCAGCAGCGAGGTGAGGGAGATCGACGACTACTACACCAGCGAGTACGACGAGAACGCGCCGCGCAAGCGGCAGAAGGTGATGGGCGATGTGATCGTGGAGTTCGAACGCGACACGGGCAACGTCGTCTGGGAGTGGAAGGCATTCGACCACATGGACCCGTTCCGTATCGGCTACGAGACTTTTTCGAACTATTGGATCCGGCGGGGATTCGCGGACACGGTGGATTGGAGCCACGCCAACAACCTGCTGTACGATCCGGCGGACGACTCCGTCGTCGTCAACTTCCGCTACCAGGCGGCAGCGATCAAGATCGACCGCCAGTCGAAGGAGATCGTCTGGATCTTCGGCGAGCCAACCGGCTGGGGCGAGCTGTCGGACAAGCTCCTCAAGGCAGATGGCGAGCTGCAGTGGCCTTACCACCAGCACTCGCCTCAGCCGACCCCCAACGGAACCCTGATGATCTTCGACAACGGCAACTATCAGGCGCGGCCGTTCCGCAAGCCCAGCGCCGTCACGGACACCTTCACCAGAGCAGTCGAGTACGCCGTCGATGGCGAGGCCATGACCGCGCGACAGCTGTGGCAGTCGGAGGTCATGGGGCCCGACCGGGTGATCTCCATCGCGATGGGAGACGTGGACTGGCTGCCCGCAACCGAAAACGTGCTGGTGGCGTACGGCGCCCTGCTGCACCCGGACTCCTTGGGCAAGGTAGGCTGGGAGTCCAGTTCTCGGCAGCAATTCACCCAGTGGACCCGCCTGCGCGAGTACAAGCGCGCGGACCCGCCCGAGGTGGTCTACGAGATCGTCATGAAGGGCGACCGGCCTGACACGGGTTGGACCCTATTCGGCGCGGAGCGGATCGACGGAGTCGGGCCTTAGCCTCCGTTTCGCGAGGCCGCTAGCCTTTCGAAAGACTCATCTCTGAACAGTGCAGCACAGCAACGCCCCCGGCCCTACAGCACTGAAGCCAGGCGGCCGGGTGCGTCTCAAACATGATGCTGGGCGCGTCGGCGTTGTGAATGAGGGCATTCGCGAATTCGGTGGCGTTCGGAGATTGAAAATTCTCTTTCCGGAGGGGGCGCAGTACATCCCGGAGGACCAACTTGAGGCGATAGGCCAAGGCGGAGATGATCCACTCGACCTACTCGACCGAGGCAGGTTCGCGGACGCAATGGTTCTGCGCCGTACGATCACACACGCCCGGCTGACGGGTCGCCTCGCCGACGTCATCTACAGCATGGACACAACCGGTACTGACTACTATGCCCATCAGTTCAAACCGGTCGTGAGCCTCATGAACTCCGCTGGCCGTGGGCTACTGATCGCTGACGAGGTCGGTCTGGGCAAGACAATCGAGGCTGGGCTGATCTGGACTGAGCTGCGGGCTCGTTACGATTTCCGGCGGCTTTTGGTCCTCTGCCCGGCTGTGCTTCGCGAGAAGTGGAAGCGTGAACTTCGGACGCGTTTCGGTGTCAATGCCGATATGCTCGACGCCGGCGAAACGCTCGCACGCCTCAAGCTGATCAGCGGACAGCGACAGTCCGCCAGCTTCGCGATCATTGCAAGCCTCCAAGGACTTCGTCCGAACAAGGGATGGGACGATCAGTCCGAAGAACGCTTGAGCGCCTCGTCCCAACTCGCTCAGTTCCTCGAGAGGAATGGCGAGGGCGATCCGCTCGTCGATCTGTGTGTCATCGACGAAGCTCACTACTTACGGAACCGTGAGACTATGACCGCCCTCCTGGCTCGTCTCGTCAGGGCTGTTTCCGACTACATCTTGCTCCTGTCAGCAACCCCGATCCACCTACGAAGCGAGGATCTGTACGGTCTCCTTAATCTCGTTGATGAGGACACCTTCAATCGACCGCAGGCATTCGATCGAATCCTCAGCGCCAACAAGCCCCTCGTCTCTGCCCGCGATCTTGTACTAAGTGGTTCCAAGAGTGGGGACGTCGCGAACCGCTTGCAGGAGGAACTCGTCAGGGCGTCGAAGAATCCGCTGCTCTCCGGAAACGCGCAACTTAGCGCGTTGCTTGACGAAAAAGTTTGGCGAAGCGATCTGAGTCGAGCCAGCGTCGTCGCACGCTTGGCTGAACGTCTGGAGCGGGTGAACCTCTTAGGCCATGTCGTGACTCGGACCCGCAAGCGCGACGTTGAGGAGCGACGCGTCGTCCGTGAGGTCAAAGCTCCATTCGTCTCGGCTACTCCTGTCGAACGGGAATTCTACGACGCTGTAACGGCTGCTGTACGCGAGTACTGCATGAGACACGATGCGCATGAGGGGTTCTTGCAGGTCACTCCCCAACGCCAGATGAGCAGCTCTATGCCTGCAGCGCTCGAGTTCTGGTTGCACGGAGGAACGGTTGACGGGGAGGATCCCGATGAAGATGAGCGTCCGGTTCGTGCCGAGTTGACGGCGCGTGCCCGGGAATTGGGTGACCTAAAGGAGTTGCGTCGCAACGACAGCAAGTACAGGGCATTTCGTGCGCTCCTACAGTCTCAGCTCGATGAGGATGGTGCCAAGAAGGTGGTCGTGTTTTCATTCTTCCGGGCCACGCTTCAGTACTTGTACGAGCGGCTCAAGGAGGATGGAATCTGCGCTATGGTGCTTCATGGCGGGACCCCCGACAAGGACGGAACGGTACTGACGTTTCGTGATTCGCGCAGCCAAAGGGTGCTTCTCTCGTCCGAGGTTGGCAGCGAAGGAATCGACCTACAGTTCGCTCGCATCGTCATCAACTACGACCTGCCATGGAACCCCATGCGCGTCGAGCAGCGCATCGGTCGCATTGACCGGCTCGGCCAGCAGGCCGAGAAGATTCACATCCTGAACCTGTTCTACGCCGACACGATTGACGCTCGTATTTACAATCGACTGTTCGAGCGCCTACGGGTCTTCGAGGGTGCCCTCGGAAGTCTTGAGCCGGTACTGGGCGACACGATCCAGGAGTTGAGCAAGGATCTCTTCAGTCAATGTCTAACGCCGGAGGAAGAGGAGGAGCGCATCGAGCAGACAAGATTGGCTCTCGAGCAACGTCGACAAATGGAAGACAAGCTCGAAGTCGAGGCCGCCGGCCTGACAGCGTATGGCGACTACATCCTGAATCAAGTCAAGGCCGCTCGCGATCTGAATCGATCAATCTCCGCTCGCGACATCTGTTCGTACGTCATCGATTACGTCAAGGTGCACTACCGCGGCTCCGAGTTCCTAGAGGTCGCAAACGATCCAACGCGGTTCGAAGTGAATCTCTCGAACGATGCACGACACGACCTTCAGAAATTCCTCAAAGAGCAACGGATGCAGGGATCAACGATGCTTGTTCGGCCCAGTTTGAGCCGGGTACGATGTCGATTCGAGAATACCGCCGTCCCTGACATCAGTGGTCGCGAGGAGGTCATCAGCCAGTTCCACCCACTGGTCCGGTTTGTCGGCAAACGTCTCAATGAACCCGATCAGCAGAGTCGTCCGGCGGTTGCGGTTCGATTGCCGGCGCAGGGCTCGCTTGCGGAATTCGTTCCAGGACGGTACGCGTTCTCCGTGCAGCGCTGGTCCGTGCGTGGCCTGCGCGACATGGAGCGCCTATACTATGCGGCAGCGCCACTACTACCGAGTCCTGACGAAATGGAATCAGAACACGCGGAGCGGTTGATCGTAGGCGCTGCCAAATACGGAGAGGCTTGGTTGGGCGCACAGAGTGCGGTCGATCTAGAGCATCTCGCCCGGTCGGTCGAGGAATGCTGTATCGCACCCTCCGAAGTTGCGTTCAACACGTATGTCCATGATCTGCAGGCCGAAAACGATGACCGGGCACGAATCCAGCGACAAATGCTGGTGAATCAGCACGAAACGCAGCGACGAAAGTTGCAGGAAGTGCTCCAAAAGCACCAACGATTGGGCAGGCACCGACTTGTTGCTGCAACAAAGGGTCGGCTCCTGGCTCTGAACGTGCGCATTGAGAGACGCGACAAGGAGATCGCAGAACGCAAGGAACTCAAGTTTTCCAACGAAGTCGTGTGTGTTGGGATCATCCAGGTGGCTGCGGACATCGGAAGCCCGCGTACGGCGTAACGAGATTAAGAGGGGGGCAATGAGCGTGCGCGCTTTTGTACGGTGGGTCCGTGGATGTCTTGGCCTTGACGGGGAGCATCGACGTGCAACTCCGACTGTTGTCGGAGATCGGCGCCCGCCGGTAACGAGTGATACCAACCCCCGGCAGATTGTCGAGAAGCCGAGCGGGAGCGAGAAGAAAGTCACACCAGTTCCGACGGAAACGGGGATTTCCAGTCCCGATAACAGCGAGGAGACAACCCCGGCTGGTGTTGCCCAGCCTAGTGACGAGACACAAGCAGCCAGGGCGCAGTTCCCAAGCCATGGAACTGAGATCATTGACCTCGCCCGGGAGGTCGTCGAGGAGCCGACCGGGAGTGAGCGCAAAGTCTCGCCGGTTCCGACGGGCATAGGGATTGCCAGTTCTGATCACAACGAGGAGGCAACACCCACTGGTGATGGCGAGCCCAACGACCAGACACATGCAGTTAGGACGCAGTTCCCGAACTATGGAAGTGAGAGCATCGACCTCGTGATCGGGCTTGATTTCGGCACGCTGAGCACAAGAGTCGTAGTCCGAAGTCCATACATGGCTGGCGGACGTGCTGTTCCCGTGTTGTGGGACCTGCAATCCGACACGCCTCCTTATTTCTTGCCAGTCGCACTCGACGAGGATCCGGATGGCAAACTCACCCTGGCTCAGGACTGGAGGAAGAATGAGAACGGCAACCTCAAGACCGATCTCATGGACTGTCCTGACGATCTGCCTGCCCGTGCCCGAGCTGCAGCGTATCTCGGGTTGACACTACAGCGGGCCCGGGGCTACGTATTCGACACACAGGAAGAGATCTACGGGCCGTATCAGATTCGATGGGCCGTCCATGTGGGAGTGCCCTCAGCGGGGTACGACGACGACGACGTCATGGCCGCGTTCTTGTGCGTTGCACGTGCCGCTTGGCTGATCTCGCGTCGCTCGGAACCCATCACGCTGGACTTAGCGATGGCGGAACTTCAGAGAGCAGAGGGACCAGCGGTATTCGAGAACGACCCAGAGATCACTCGCGTCGAGGTCATACCAGAAATCGCGGCGCTGGTCGCCGGCTATGCGCGTTCGCGCCGGCGCCGAGAGGGTTTGCACGTAATGATGGATGTTGGGGCGTCAACCGCCGACATTTGCGGATTTGGTCTTGAGGATAGAGACGGAGACGACCAGTACTTCTTGCATACCACCCTCGTTAGGCGTCTTGGAATCCGCGAGCTGCATCACCGTCGGATGGATATGATCGCTGGCGCAGGTGCTGAGCATACGTTGAGGCTACCGCTATCGCTAGATCCCTTCTGGGCTGTGCCGGTTGCCGGAAGCGCATACGTGGCGGATCCGGAGCATCCGTTGACCGAGGAATTGACCTCTGTTGACGATCAATACGCGAATGATTGCACGAAAGCGCTCACGAAAGTGATCTTCGAACTTAAGGGGAAGCGGGACCCCAATTCCTCCACTTGGAAGAGCGGCCTGCCGTTGTTCGTGTCTGGTGGTGGGGGACGGCATCCGCTCATAACGCGGGCGGTGCGAGAGGCAGGTGACCGTCTCGCCACCATGACCGATGCGCGAGGGGGAATCTCTGTAGAGAGCCTGCCAACTTCGGAAGGACTGACGGATGCTCTAGGCTTGCCGCGGGATCCGTTATCGGAAGATGGCCGCCAGGGCACCGGTGGAGCCGATCGAAAGGAGGCCCCGAGGCGTGAGGACCGGGGCAATTCGAGCCGAGACGCGGAACGACTTGGAGTGGCCTTTGGCCTGAGCTTTGACACCTTCGACATCGGTCAGATCACGCCCCCACACGAGATTCCAGACGTGCCGCGAATGCCGCTGGCTGAGCCGCGGGAATACATTTCTAAGGACCATGTGTAGGTATTCTTGCTGCCCGGAATATCTCGAAGGCCTCTCCGTCAACCAACCCTTGCCCGACTGGCTCCTAACTGTGGCAGGACCTCCCGCGTAATCAGGTACGTTTCTGTGCCCACGCTAGGCGTCATCTTCGCTATGCCATTGAATCTGCTGCATGTCCGTCTTCGGCGGCGGTGGCCAGTGATGACCGCGCTGGCTTGACAGGCCCCGGTTCGGCCCCGGCCTGAACTCCCGGTTGGGCAGGCCGACCAGCTCGCCGTCTCGCACCCATTCTTCGTCGCCGCCGTAGAGTTGTGCGATCAGCAGCCGGGTCAGCTCCGCCAGCAGCGCTTCGTGTTCGGGCCTGCCGGAGAGGTCGGTGATCTCGGCTGGGTCGGATTCGACGTCAAACAGCTGTCGCGTATTGCCGGCCGGGTAGTAGATCAGCTTGTGCTGCCCCTTGCGGATCATGCGCGTGGCATGCTCGTCTTCGCCGACTTCGCCGTAGAGCCAGTCACGCTCGCGCTCGCCGACCATCGACAGGCCTTCTACGCTCTCGGGCACGTCGATGCCGGCTAGATCCAGCAGGGTCGGCATCACGTCCTGCCAGCCGACCAAGCGGTCGTCGATGCGGTGGTGGCCTACGCGCCCGTCTCCGTCCGGGCCGGCCAAGATCATCGGTACATTCGCCGACGGCTCGTAGAAGAGCCGCTTGGCCCACATGCCGTGCCGCCCCAGCATGTCGCCGTGATCGGACGTAAAGCAGATTGCTGTATTTTCGAGCAGGTCCTCTTCGCGCAACGTCCCGACAACCACCCTGAGCTGGTGGTCGATGTGCGTGCAGAGTGCGTAGAAGGCTTGCAGCGCCTCTTGGATCTGCCGCGGTCCCATGTGCGCCGCCCGCCCGCGAACCGCTTGGAGCAGGTACGGCAGTTCCTCGCGGCACCACATTGCTTGCGTGGGCCAGCGCAGCTCGCAGTTCTTGTACATCTCCAGATACGTCTGTACTGGCACGATCGGCGGATGCGGGTGTCTGTACGAGAGGAACCAAAACGCCGGCCTGCCCGGGTCTCTGCGCTTGATCGTGCGAACCATCTGCTGGGTCGCCCAATTCGTGGCGTGCAGTTCCTCCGGCAGGTGCCACGGTCGCGTGGCGTAGTCGTTGTTGCTCATGCCGTGGTCGAACTGTCGCCCCGCGTAGCCTTGATCGGCCAGGAACGCCTCGTAGTCGTCGACCACACCGTATTGCGTGCGCCCCTCTTCATCGAGGATCACGTCGTCAAAGCCGATCCGGCTCCGTTGCGGGTAGACGTGCAACTTGCCCACCGCATTGGCCTGGTAGCCTGCGTCGCGAAAGGTCTGGGCCATGGTCGGCAGGTCCGGCATCGGCTTCGTCTCACCGAAATCGCGATCGCCGTGCGTCCTCGGGCTGACTCCCGTCATCAGCGTGCGCCGGGCCGGGATGCACACTGGACACTCTCCATAGGCGTTGCGGAAGCGAACGCCGCTGCGAGCCAGCTCGTCCAAGGTGGGCGTCAGGATGTCGGGATGGCCCGCTTCGCCGAGCAGTTCGGCGGGCCAGTGGTCGGTTGAGACGAGCAGGACGTTGGGGCGGCTTGCCATGACAGGTTTGATCAGGCGGGCCGTCTGGCCCGGGCTGGTGGCGGAAGCTAGTGGGAGTCGAACCCACCCTTGACGCGGAGCGCCAAACAGCGGTTTTGAAGACCGGGCCCGACACCGGCCGGGATTAGCTTCCGTTGCCCGATTCTAGCAGCGCGGTCCGGCCCTATAGTTCTTGAAGTTCGACCCATCCATGAAGGGCACGGTGGCCGCATCGCCCCGTAGTGTTACCTCAACGATCGAATCGCCAGCAACATGGCCGAGCTTGTGATGCATGAAGTTCAACACTTCCTCCAGTCGCTGTCTCCCGCCACGCTGATGCGGCTCCGCCCAATAAACGTCACCGTCTGGAGATTGCCGACATTGTTTTCTTCATAGCATAGAGTCCGAGCGTCGATCTCGAAACTGCTGCACCCGCCCTCGAAGCATCTGTGGGCCAACTCCCGCTGAGCGAGTTTGCTCCGGTCGCGCTTCAAGATCTCAGGCAACTTCGGGTCTGAACACCCGCCACCTCGGACCACCTCAACCAATCGGATAATAGAAGCAATTGAAGCTTGGAATCGACTTGATGACGTCTGAACAAATCGTCTCGCTGACTTCTGCTGGCGAGTCCGAAAAGCTGGAGTTCAAGGCCACGACCGGAATGCGCCGTTCGGCAGTAATGACCGTGTGCGCCATGCTCAACCAGCGTGGCGGGTGTGTGCTATTCGGCGTCACGCCGGAGGGAGTCGTAGTAGGCCAGAACGTTAGCGAGCGAACAATCGAGGAACTTTCTGACGAAGTTCACCGGATTGATCCACCCGCGTTCCCGGAGGTCGAGCGGGTCCAAATATCCCAAGAGCGTGAAGTGATTGCGGTGCACGTGCGTAGTGGTTCATCGCCGCCCTACCAGTACCGGGGTGTCTCATATCGCCGTGTCGGCAATGCAACTCGAGCCATGTCGGGTGAAGAGTACAACAGAATGCTCTTCGAGCGCATGCACAGCGAGCAGCGCTGGGAAAACCAGCCCGCCTATGGGTGGACGGTCGACGACCTCGACGTGGCAGAGATCCGTAATACAGTTGCGGAGGCAGTGCGAGTTGGCCGGCTGAACGAACCAGGAAGCCGAGATCCGGAAGAATTGCTGCGTGGATTGGGTCTGCTCCGGGATGATGTCCTGTTCCGGGCGGCGGCGGTGCTCTTTGGTAGTACTGAACGCCTCGAATGTGATATGCCGCAATGTTTGCTGCGGGTGGCCCGCTTCCGGGGTCGGGACCGATCCGAATTCTTGGATAACCGGCAATTTACGGGCAGCGCCTTCACGCTGCTAGCGAACGCGGAGCGCTTCCTACGCGACACTCTGCCAATTGCCAGTGGATTCGAATCGGGCCGTTTCTCACGCATTGACGAACCGCTCTATCCACCTCTCGCTACTCGGGAGGCGCTCGCAAATGCCTTCTGCCATCGCGATTACGCGATGGGCGGAGGTTCTATTGGTCTTGCCGTTTATGACGACCGTCTGGAGGTGATCTCTACCGGCCCGCTGCACTTCGGGCTCACCCCAGACGATCTATTCAGTCGGCACGAATCGAGGCCTTGGAACCCGCTGATCGCACGCACCTTTTATCGGCGGGGAATCATAGAAGAGTGGGGCCGCGGAACGATCAAGATGGCAGATCTGGCGATCCATGCAGGGCTGCCTCGCCCTGAGATCGAGGAACGCGGCGATTGTGTGACAGTACGTTTCCGGCGCGCCGAACACTTGCTACCCGGGCGGAGCGGGAATTCCGCGACCGAGCGCCAGAAGGCGATCCTCGCTCTGTTGGACCGGTCAGAGGAGGGCTTCCCTTTGCGCGAGATCGTTGCTCGATTGCCCCCGAGCACCAGCGAGCGTCAGGTCAGAAGGGCGTTGGAGGCGCTGCGTAGACGAAAGCTGGCCAAGTCTTCCGGACGTGGATTGGCGTCTAGGTGGAAGCGAACGCCTCCCAGGCCACGCTGACTCGAAGCTCGCGCAGTCACCGGGGGGCTAATGGGTCTTATTGGGGTCTTATTGGGGTCTTACTAGGGGTCTTATTCCCGTTGGCCCAACCTGCGAAGAGGACTCGATGAGCCGGTCGCGTTACATGCCCAAGGACATGCTTCTCAGCTTCTTGTATCGGTATAGGGTTCACAATATATTGAGCCCTGGCTCGTAGCCGAGGTGTTGCTCTCGTCTCCTCTCGGGCGCAGCCTTGCTAGGTCTTAGCCCTTGAAAACCTCATTAGCGCCTCGAGCAGCGGTCACTCCGACTCGACCGAATCTCCTGTTCTGCCTGCCTCGGTCTCCAATGTCAAATGAGCCTGAACGGTCCGGCCCTCAGGCCGCGCTAGCGGCCCCGTCGCGGAGCATCCGGAACAGCTCTTCACAGGCCTCGTTGGGCCGTCGGGCCGCCTCGTTGTCGTTGTACTGGTAGGCCTGCGCGTCCAACTTCGGGCGGGTCTGGGTCTCAAGCGCACTCTCAGGGCCGCATAGACATGCTTCACGCCGCACGACAAGCTGAAGTCGCTGCTGGGCGTGGTGGCCTGCTAACGGCAGCGGGTCGATTTCGCGCAGTTGGAAATGCAGGCGCCCGTCATGAGCGACTACGAGGCGGAGCGGTGGCTGCACTCGGCGCGACGAACTGTTCGTGGCAGATAACAGTGAGATGGCGTGCACCGCCTAAGAGCCGGACGTTGTGTCTGTGAATTAGAAGGGACTTCGCCGCAGAGGATTCAAGAGATGTGCGCTCCCTGCGCCTCCACGTACACCGCGTAGAGGCTCTGGCTGGCCGTCATGAACAAGCGGTTGCGCTTCACGCCGCCAAAGCACACGTTGGAGCAAATCTCCGGCAGCTTGATCTGGCCGATCCGGTCACCGTCCGGCGCGAACACGTGAACGCCGTCGTAGCCGTCGCCGACCCAGCCGGCCGACGACCAGATGTTGCCGTCCGTGTCACAGCGGATGCCGTCCGCGTTACCCGCCTGCTCGAAGCCTTCCATCATCATGGACACGAACCGCTTGCCGTTGCGCAGAGTCCGCCCGTTGTCCACGTCCCAGACCTTGATCTCGCGCTCGGCTTCCGGGTAGTGCGAGGCGCCGGTGTCGGCGATGTACAGCAGCTTGTAGTCGGGCGAAAAGCACAGCCCGTTCGGCTTGAAGATCTCGTCGGTCACCTTCTCCATCTTTCCGCTCTGGCCGTCGATGCGGTAGACCGCTTCCTTGATCTCCAGCGGGCCCTTGTTGCCCTCGTAGTGCATCAGGCTCCCGTAGCCCGGATCCGTGAACCAGATGTTGCCGTCCGGATCCACCACGACGTCATTCGGCGCGTTGAGCCGCTTGCCCTCCCAGCTGTCGGCCAGCACTGTCGTGCTTCCGTCGTACTCGTAGCGCACCAGGCGGCGGTTGCCGTGCTCGCACGACAGCTGCCGACCCTGCCAGTCGAACGTGTTGCCGTTCGAGTTGCCGGACGGATGGCGGAACACGCTCACATGGCCGTCCTCGTCCAGCCAGCGCAGTTGCACGTTGTTGGGGATGTCAGAGTAGACCAAGTACTTGCCGACCGTGTTCCAAGCCGGCCCTTCGGCCCAAAGCGTCCCGAGGTGCAGGCGTTGGATGGGCGTGTTGCCGAGCTTGTACTTGTCGAATCGCTTGTCGAGCGAGACGATATCGGGGTCGGGATACCTCGTCGGCGTGACGTTCGTCCAGTCACGCTGCGCGAGGCTGCGCACCGGGGATGCGAGGGTGCCGGCGGCCGTGGCGGCGAACGCCCTGCGGCTCAATTCTGGAACCTTCATAAGTAGGCAACTGTAGCAAAGCCGAGCTTGCGCTGAGCGTTGGATCTGCCTCTGGCTTGCAAGCCCTAGCCTTCGCCGCCCTGGTATTGCTCCTTCGCAGGCTCCGGTTTGGCGGGGAAGGGATCGCCAGTCCGTTGCCCCCAAGCTTTGAGTTCAGCCAGCAGGTCGTTCCGCAAGCCGCGCGTTTCGACGGTGTCTGCGAGGTTGCGCAACTCCAGCGGGTCTTCTTGCAGATCGAACAATCCATCGACGACCGAGTGGTCGGCACGGACGTTCAGCTTGTAGCGTTGGGTCACAAGCGAGCGCCACGGGCGGGCATCGGGGCTGTTCGTGCCGGGCCTCGGCTCGGGTGCGTTCAAGACCTTGCCCTCGCAATAGACCGATTCGACGCTCGGAGCTGTTCCGCCCGGCGTCACCGCGCCGGACAGGTCAAAGCCGGCACAGGTATCCGGGGCCGGCATGTCGCACAGCGACAGCAGCGTGGGCATCAGGTCCACGGAACTGATCAGGGTCTCGGGCTGTGACCCGGCTGCGACGCGCCCCGGCAGCCGCATCATGAGCGGAACTTGGAGAGACTCGCCCTCGGGCTCCCCCTTGCGGTACTTGCCGTGGGAACCGGCCAGCTCTCCGTGGTCGGACGTGAAGATCAGCAGCGTGTTGTCGCGCAGACCGCTCTCGTCCAGGAATGCCATGAGCCGTCCCATCTCGTGGTCGAGCGACTCGCACAGGCCGTAGTATCCGGCCAAGTCCTTGCGCGCCCGCGCTTCGTGCTCGGCAGGCACGTTTCCGCGCAGGACGATCTCGCCGGGCTCGTAGAGATCGTGCGCGTCCGGCGGCCGGAACGGCGTGTGTGGCGGACCCCAGGAGAGAAAGCAGGCGAAGGGCTGGTCCTGGTTTCGGCGCATGAAGTCGATCGCCAGATTCGTCTGCAGCGTCGGTTCGTAGTACGGGTCCATGCCGGCGGCGAGCTCGGCCAGAGGCGCGCCGCTGTCGTCGAAGCCCCAGTGCCTGTGGTAGATGTGCCCGCGATTGAATCCTTCGAACGTCGCAAAGCCCCTGCGACGCCAGCCGGGCGGCACATAGCCCGGCTTGGGAGGCCCGTCCAGGTGCCACTTGCCGACGTAGTGGGTGGCGTAGCCGGCGCCGTGCAGCAGCTGCGGCCAGCAGACCTCTTGCGGCGGCAGCTGGATGTCGTTGCGGACCATGCCGGTCTGATGGGAATGGCGCCCGGTCAGGATGCACGCTCGATTGGGCGTGCAAACGGGATTGGCGGCGTAAGCCCTTTGCCAGTTCGCGCCTTCGGCGGCGAGGCCGTCGATGTGCGGTGTCCGCACAAGCGCGTCCGAGCCGAGGCCCAAGGCGCTGCTGCGCCATTGGTCCGCGAGGACGAACAGGATGTTGGTCGGGGCCTTCGCGGCCTCGCAGCCGGCACTGATCGTGGCAGCGCCTGACGCCGCTGCCAGAAACTCGCGTCGATCTATCGCAGGCATGGGAGCGAGTCTAGCACCCGCAAGGCTTGGCCGAAAGGCCTGTGCAGGGCGTTCCGCGTGCGAGCGCATCGCGGAACCGTTTGCAATCCGTGGGCCCGTCGACGCGCCGGCCGCCTAGAGCAGGCGGAAGCTGACTTCGATCTGCGCTTGGACGCGCACCGGCTTGCCGTCCTTCTTGCCGGGGCTGAAGCGCCATTGCCGGACCGCCTCGACGGCCTTCTCGTCCAGGCCCAGGCCGAGGCTGCGCACCACGCGGATGTTGTGAGGGAGTCCGTCTTCCCAGATTTCAACCGAGAGCATGACCACGCCTTGGTACTTCGCCTTGCGGGCCTCCTCGGAATACTCCGGCTCGATCTTCGACAGCAGGCGCGGGCTCGACACCCCGCCGCCAATCCGGAAGACTCCGCCTCCGATGCCGCCGCCGGATCCCGGTCCTACTCCAGATCCCCGGCCCGACCCGACGCCGGTGCCGCGGCCCGATCCGATGCCGCCTCCCGTGCCCGGACCCGCCGATGGCGGGCCGTCCGCTCCGAACGGGTCCCCGAAGACCGAAAGGTCAACGTTCGGGACGCTGATATCGGGCGGGACGCGGACCGTGGGCTCCACGGACAGCTTCGGGTTGCGATTGCGGATGATCGGGCTCGGCGGAGCGAGCTGGGGCTCCAGCGAGAATCGCGGCAGCTTGCCCCGGCTCGCCGGCATCGGCGAGTTCGCGCCGCCGCCGCCACCTCCGCCGCTCTCGCCGGGATCAGGCCTGGGGGGTGCCTGCAGCTGGGCCAGGTATGGCGAGACGTCGACTGGGACGACCAGAGTGACGGTCCCCGAGCGGCTCGCGACGTACTCGTTGTCTTGGAAGCCGAACATTATCAGCACGACCAGCGCATGCATGCAGGCCGTGGCGATCATGCCGTCCCTGCGGCGGCTGAAACTCCCCCAAATCTCCTTGACCTGAATCGGCTTCGACGTCACGACCAGCGGAGGTGCGTTGCGCATCTCCTGCTCGAGCCGATAGCTCTCCAGCAGTCCAGACCACCAGGGCAGTGCCAGCGTGCGGAGGGTGAGCGGCGGCAGGTCCGGCATCCCCGGCCGGCCGGCCGGGAATTCTGGCGGCGGCGGGAGCTTGGCATATTCCCGCATCGCGCCCAAGGTGTCGAAGATCGCCAGCCACCACGGGCGGCTGAGCGAGTACACGTTCGGGTCGCGGAAGTCGTACTCCCCTGGCCGCGCCGGGGGATAATCCGGGATCTGGACGGGCTCGGACGGGTTGGTCATCTCGGCAACCTCGTTGAGGAGGTTGCGCCACCACCCGACGTGGAGGGAGTCGATGACTAGCGGGCCGAATTCCGGAGGGCCTGGGCCGGGCTCTGAATGCGGGTCCTGGTACTGCAGATTCGGCATCGCCTACTATCAAGACTTGACGCACCGGCCGGGGTTGCCGTTACATTCGGCGTCGCATTGCCGGTGGCTGCCGGACACGCGCCGCGCGTCCTTTCGCCGAATCCCATCATAGGCGCTGGCGCGGTCTCGCCGCAATGCATGGAGCCGATATTCGGGCCGATCGGCCATGCCTGCGACGAGAAGTCGCCAGACTCAGTCGCCCACGAACGCTATACAGTCGATTTCGACCTTCAGTCCGGCCGCGGGCAGCACGGCCTGCACGGTCGTCCGGGCCGGCTTGGCCGCATCGAAATACTCCGCGTACACCGCGTTCATGGCGGCGAAGTCGCGGATGTCCGCCAAGAACACGCTGCACTTGACGACATCTTCCAGCGAGGCGCCGGCAGCCTCCAGGATTTCCTTCAGGTTTTCGAGCGTGCGACGGGTCTCTTCCGCCACCGTGCCGTGGATCGGCTTGCTAGTTGCCGGATCCAGCGCCGCCTGCCCGGACACGTAGACGAAGCCCCCCGCCTTGACCGCGTGGGAGTACGGCCCTTGCGGATTGGGCGCGCCCTGGGCGGTTACCCGTTGGATCGATCGCTGTTGGTTGCTGCTCACGTTGCCGCTTCCTTCTCAAGTCTTGACTGCGCCGCGCCTCATTGGAGCTTGCCCCGTCCTGCCACCGGCCAGGATTGCTGCACGGTCTCGCCGCGCAAGCCGCGGGCCGTTTCGTGCATGTTCACGGTGACGCACACATGGTTGGGTATGATCCTGAGCCGCTGCCCGATGCGCGGCGGCGGCCCGGCATGCTCTCGCAAGTCCAGCAGGCCGTGCTCTTCGTTCATTTTATGGAACCGGGCCGAGGGCATCTCCACGACCCGGCCGAAGCAGCCGTCCCCGCCCGGGCGCAGCGGGTCCGACGTGAATGTCTTGGAGCCACCGTCGATGACCGCCGCGTCCGGTCGTGGAGTCGACACCACGGTGACCAGGACCGTCACGGCGCAGTCCTGCCATGTGCAGGCGCCGGCCGCGACTTGCGTCCGGTCGTTGAAAACGTAGGTGCCCGGCCGGATCTCCGTGATGCCCTCGATCGTGTGCGACTGAAACAGAGTCGGCGTGGATCCGCCGCTGACCACATCGGTGGGCAGGCCGCTCGTCCGGAAGCTTTCGATCACCGCCCGCAGTTCGCTGCGCAGGGTTTCGAGTTGCTGCTCGCCGGCCTCAGCGGCAAGGTTGATATGGCCCGGGTAGAACATCAGGCCCTCAAGCCGCAGCCCGCCCATGGCGCTGATGGCTTGAGCCAGCCGGACCAAGCCTTCCCCAGGCGGCAGTCCGCAGCGCCGCATGCCCAGATCGGCTTCGACCAAGATCCCGAGGGTGATTCCCGCCCGCTGCGCGTGGCGTGACAGGCCGCTTGCCGCCTCGGCGCTATCCAGCGCTACCGTAACCGGCAGTCTCTTGGCGACCTCGACCAGACGATGCCACTTGGCGTCGCCCCAGACCGGGTACGCCAGCAGTAGGTTAGGCACTCCGTCGCGAGCAATCACTTCGGCCTCGCCCACCTTGGCGACGGTCAGCCCGGCCGCGCCCCGGTCCAGCTGCATCCGTGCGATCAGAGGCGACTTGTGCGTCTTTGTGTGCGGGCGCAGGAGCAGGCCGTGACTCCGGACGTAGTTGGCGGCCCGGTCCAGATTCGCCTCGGTCTTGTCGAGGTCGACCAGCAGGGCAGGGGTGTCGAGGCTCGAGATGTGCATTTCCCAGTCTCGATCTGCTCCGCGGCGAGTTCGCCGCGCTGCAGTTCCGGCGGGCCTGCCGCAGTCTATCATGGGACCTCATGCACAGGGCGGGACCGCTATGGCGACGGCTTGGTTGGCCATCCCGTGGTCCGCGATGCAACCGGGCGCACGGTGGCGGTGGACGATTGCACTAAACACCCATCGAACAGTCCTCCGCCATTACCGAAATGTCGAGTGATCGAATACTCGACGCAACGAAGAACTCGAACGAGATTCAAGGGAACAGGTTGTTTCGTCTGTATGCGCCGACCTCCGAGCCCATGACACATGCTCCGCCGCAGATTACTCCAGCCTGGCCGACGCCTCTTGGCTCCAACCAAGACTGCCGTTAGCAGGTCGCAAACCAGATGCGCTGGCGGGCAACCCCCGGGAAGCTCGCAGCGCGAGCGGAGCCCAGGTGACCGCTGATCGTTCAGGCGATTGCGGTTTCGAAACCGACCAAGGTGCGCGTCGTTGCGTTGAATTCCACTCCGACCAGATGGATCGGCACGCCTAGGTGCCGGTACTTGGCCGCGTAGTCTCGCTCCTTCAGTTGTGCCAGCGCCGTGCCGTCTGCGCCGCTCTGCAGCAGCTTGAACTCGAACAGGTACATCTGGTTCTCCGCCCGGACCGCCATGTCCAGCCGTCCGCGGTTGCTGCTGTCTTCCACCGTCACCTCGACGTCGAGCCCGGAGACGTACCCGAAGAACACGCTCGCGTAGTAGCCCTCGTACCGTGAGATCTCGTTGCGGGTGTGCCACTCGTAGGGAATGCTCTCATACAACGCTTTCACGCGCCGCTCCAACCCAACTAGATCGCCGCTAGCAAGCAGTTCCCCCAGCGCGCTACGGTGCTTCTCCCGTAGCGGGTCTCTTCCCGTCAAGTATGTGAGCAGACTCGCGGTGAGGCTCTGGCGCACCTCGCGGTTGGGGTAGACCAGCCGATAGCGCCGCTGGCCGTGGCACATCTCCCGGCCGCCCAGCGTAAGGTATCCGGTCTGGAAGAGCAGTGCTTCGGGGGCGATACCGTCGATGTCGAACATGCCTAGGTCGCCCTCGCTGGCGAGCATGCCGTCGAGGTCAGTAATCGGGATGTTGCGCCCGATGAGGGTCTCCACCGAGAACGTCGGCGTGCCCGTCTGGAACCACCACGAATTGAATTCGCGCTTGCGAAACAACAGCAGCAGGTCGAATGGGTTATAAACCGGCGGCTCGCCGCCCCAGTTGTAGCCGTTGTACCACTCCCGGACTGCCTGGCGGTCCAGACCCCGCAGTTCCGTCGCAAATACTGTGTCGAGGTCTTCCTCCGTGTAGCCGCAAATGGCCGAGTAGGGTGCCTCCAACGTGATGTCGATGAGATTGTTCAGTCCTGAGAACAGGCTGACCTTGGAGAACCTGCTCACGCCGGTCAGGAAACAGAAACGAATGTGGGAATCGCAGGCCTTGATCACACTGTAGAGGCCACGCAGGTAGTCGCGGTGGGAACGGGCGATGTCGGGCTGTTGCAAGGCATCAAGGATTGGCTTGTCGTACTCGTCGACCAACACCGCGACTCGCTGGCCGGATTGACGATGCAATCGGCGCAGCAGATCCTTGAAGCGTTCCGGGCCGGTTTCGTAGCGCTGTTCCATCCCGGCGTCTTCCTCGATGGCATCGAATTGTGCCCTCAGGTTGGCCTGCAAGTAACCTGCTTCGGTGAAGTCTCCCGCACTGAAGTCGAGCCGCACGACCGGATATCTGACGGACCAGTCCCAGTGGTCGGCGGCATGTGTGTCCGCGAATAGGTCGCGGTGGCCTTCAAACAGAGCCTTCAAGGTGTCGACGAATAGGCTCTTGCCAAAACGCCGCGGGCGCGACAGGAAGTAGTATTTGCCCTGCCGGGCCAAGCGCAGCGCGTACCCGGTCTTGTCGACGTAGTAGCAGTTACTCTCGCGTATCTCGCGAAAGGTCTGAATGCCGATGGGCAGGAGGCGCCGATCCATGGCTCAGGCTCTCTTACAGTACACCCCAGGGGGGCACTTTCCTCACTGCTGTAAATCAATCCACTCAGTGCGTAGCGACCTGTGGCTCGTAGTGTGGATTCGGCAGTGGCAGCGACGACGCTCGCCGCATGAGGCCAGTGGAACGGTCAAACAATCGGACCGAGCGGGCTTCCGCAATGGCCTCCCGACGCCATTGGAAGCCTCGGACTTTCTTTAGGAAGGGCGTGCTGCCGCATCCCGGCACCAAGCACTCCATCTGGCCTCGCTTGGGGCAGCGGTTGAACGGGCGTAGGGGTCCGCGATAGCTCCTCGTGCCCGCATCCAGCAGGAAGGTGTCGACTTGGTGGCTGGCCACGCCACCTCCAAGATCGTTGCGGTAGCCAGCCACGGCCTTATTCTTGGCCTTGCGCAGCCCATCCAGATCCCGTTTCTCGTAGGGCCACGCGGCCAAGTCCATATCACCCCATGCATGCCAAAGTTGGATGCCGTCCCGGCGGTACGGTTGGAAGCGAGGCACTTCCTTCCAAGGGGTCCGAGCGACCGAGCAGATTACCGAAACGGCGTCTACATCGGAGTGTCGGCACCATGCCTCCACGACGAGATCGGCGACAGACCGGAAGTCTCGACACCTTTGCAACTGTATGAAGTTCTGCCTCGCGATTCCGGCTGGAGTCAGCTCCCTCTGCTCCTCCAGCCGCTCCATCTGCTCGTAGTCGAGGTCTTCGAAATCCTGTATCTCGTCTGACATTTCGGCCCCGCTCTCAACAGTTCGAGTCGCTTGGTGCAATCGCCGCAGCCGACTCGGCTCGCTAGGCTCTCGCCATCATTCTAGTGCCGCGTCAGGATTCGGTTGGATCTCTCTTTGAAGTCGATAAGTAGTTGATATAGCAGCGATTGGCAGCAGTCCAAACGTGCATGCCATGTCAATTCCTTGGATGCGAATCCGCTAGGATTCCTCCTCATGCTCCGCGTTCCGACTGCACCGCACGGAGACCGTCCAATACTGTTCCAGTCATCGTGAAGCGCATCCACGATTAGGACTGACAGGCTGGCCATGAAGCTTAGAATGAGTCGCTATGGACGAACCGATCGCCCGCATCCGAATCGAACTGCAGAATGTCGAGCCTGCTGTCTGGCGCCGCGTTGACGTGCCGCTCTCAGCAACCTTGATGTCGTTGCACCATATCATTCAGCTCACCGTCGGCTGGACCAACTGCCATCTGTTCGAGTTCAGGGTCGGGGATCGAAGCTACGGAGAGCCCGTGCCGTACGATGCCGACTGGAAGCCCTTCAAAGCCGAAAACACCCGGCTGCAGATGCTTGTGGGCCGCGGAATCCGGCGGTTCACCTATCTGTACGATTTCGGCGATAGCTGGGAACACGACATCGTCATCGAGGAGGTCCGCACTGGGGATGCCGATATCGACTATCCGGCCTTCGTTGACGGGGCCAAGCGCTGTCCTCCCGAAGACTGCGGGGGCTTCATTGGGTACCAGGAGTTCCTCGAAGCCGCGCTCAACCCGGGCCACAGGGATCACAACGAATTGACGGCTTGGTACGAGTCGCGATACTACAAGCGTTTTGACCCGGACGATATCGACTTGCCGCGAATTCGGACTTGGCTTGCCGAATTCGCTCGGCGCCGCCGCGGACCGTTGCTTCGTCAGCGAGCCCTGCGCAAGAGCCGTAGTGATTGAATGTTGGCCTTGCTTGGCCTTCGAAGGCATCCGTAATCCTCAGCGCACAACGGAGCGCGTGCGAATATGGCAGCGCAGGCGTCTCACTGTCTTGCTGGACGTTGGGTCTTAGAGTTGCGGGGCTGTCCGGTGCGCGGGCAGGGGCACGAACGGGACGGCTTCGAATCCCTTGCGTCGAGATGTCAGCAAGGGGCGGGCTCGGCTGTTCGGCCAGACAGTGTTTGACATCGTCGTGCGCAAGTTGTTTCGTGTAGCGGGCCTTGGAATGGCGTCGTGACTTGGGTTTCCGACTCGGCCCGGTTGGCGCTTGCGATATACAGGGTGACAACCGCCCCGACACGGGCGGGCTTGGCCGCTTGGCGTGGCCGCCGCGAATCCGGACTGGTGGGCAGCTGAACGCATTCGATGCCGGGCCGCGACCTTCTCCGCTCCCGTGGCACGGATGGGATGCTGTTCAACGGGCCGTGTTCGTACGCAGATCGTGGCCCCCCATGCAAGCGACTAGAATGCGGAAAACACGGAGTTCAGTCCAGTGAGCGAGTACCAGTATTACGAGTTTCAGGCTGTCGACCGTCCGCTAACGGAGGCCGACCAAAAGGCGTTGCGGCGGCTCTCGTCCAGAGCGCAGATCACCGCCACGAGCTTTACGAACACGTACCACTGGGGAGATTTCGGCGGCGACCCCCGCAAGTTGATGCAGCGCTGGTTCGACTTGCACCTGTATATCTCCAACTTCGGAACCCGGGCGTTGATGATCCGGGTTCCAAAGCGCTTCATCGATCCTACGCGGATCAAGCAATTTGTCCGCGAGGTCGACGAGGTTGAGTTGGTGGTCTCGGGCGAAAACCTCATCATCGACATCTGTTTCACTGCCGAGGAATACTATGCCGAGGAAAAGGGCGCCGGATGGATGGGGACTCTGGCCGCGCTTCGCGACGACTTGCTTGGCGGCGATCTGCGGTTGTTCTACCTACTCTGGCTGACCGCTGTGCAGAGCGACTTTCTCAGGGATGAGGAAGTTGAGCCACTTCCCGGTATTGGGCCGCTCTCCGCCCCTCTCGAAGCATGCGCCAAGTTCTTTCGGATTGATCCAGACCTCGTGCAAGCTGCCGCCGAAGTTCCAAGCGGCACTGTCGGCGCGAAGTTACCTGCCGGTTTGCCCGAGAAAGTGATCCAAGCCATTCCGGAAGGCGAGAAAGTCGAGCTGCTCCTGCGAGCCGCCGACCGCGACCCGCACTTAGCTGCCGACCTCCAAAACAAGATTCGTCTCGCCGGGGAGGCTTCGAAAGGACGCTCCAAGGTCAAGCACCGCACGGTCGCAGAACTGGGCAAGCTGGCGCTAACGGTACGCGAGCGGCGGAAGGCCGCAAGGGCTGCGCAGAAGGAAGCGGAACGTCTCCGCAAGGCCAAGGAGGCCGAACGAGTGCGGCAAGTGCGGCTGGATTCCGTCAGACGGCGGGGGGCGCGCGTCTGGGGCGAAGTCGATGCTCAGATCGAAAACAGGAACGCCGACAGCTACGACCGTGCGGCAAGTTTGCTCGCCGACCTGCAAGCGCTAGCGCAAGAGACTGGCTCGGTGGACGCCTTCTCAAGGCGGGTTCATTCCATCAGACAACGCCACGAGCGCAAGTTCCGGTTCATCGAGCGGCTGGACAGGCTCCGGATCGGCACAGGCTGATCAGATCCGCAAATGCCTGTTTGCTTAGCTTCGGCAGATCCCTGCTTGCCTGTCTGAACCTTCGGATGCAGATGGTCTTGCGCGACGTGATCCGGCCCGAAGTTCCGCATCATCTCCTCGTGAGGAATCCCTTTCCCACTGGAGCCTTTTGCAGAATTCCAACCGGCACGCCACAAGCGAGTCCAGAATGCGAGGCTCAGTTCACCTCTGATTAGAATTGATAATAGATTCAGCAATCGCAATTAGAAATGATTATGATTTGACGAACTCGGCCGGACCCCTGCCGCAGCTAGGCGCAGCTTCCCTTGTCCCGGCTGTTCCGGGTGCCGCGCTGCTGGATTACTGGTTGCTGGCCGACGCTGCACTCACAACAGCAGCCGCATCAACTGGTCGACCGTCAGCGCCACGATCCCGAACATCAAGTGACAGAGCACTTTGCGGTGGCCGCGCACGCGCACGTGCCGCCCTCCGAACTCGTCTTTGAGCCGCCCGTTGACGCGCTCCACGTTGGAGCGCTCGTGATAGCGGCGCGCCTGCGGCGTCAGCTGCCCGATGCTGCGCTGGGCCAGTGCCTCGCGCTTCAGCTCCGCCTTCTTGCGCGCGTCCCGGCGCGGGTTGCTGTCGATCAGCGGCACGTGCCCCAGTTGCCGACTGCAAGCCCGGATCTCCTCCGCATCGTAGGCGCTGTCCATCAGGTCGTACAGGTTGTCCACCCGCCCGGCGGTCAACTTCGCCAGCGGGATCGCTGCTTGGCTGTCATGCAACGAGGCCGACGTTAGCAGGCAACTCACCGGCAGGCCCCCGTCGATCGCGTCGATGTGCAGCTTGTAGCCCGCCCAACTCTCCTGATGCCCCTTCGCATTGCGCTTCACGCCCATGTCACAGACCGTCGGCAGATCGGCCAGCAACTCCTCCAGCGTCATCGACCCTTGCCGCTCCAGCCGCCGTGGCTCGGACGCCGCTTGCGCCCCCTTGCGCGGTCGCCCGGGCTTGCCTTTCGCCTTGTTTTGCTTGGGCTTACGGGTCGGCTCCTCGCGTGCCGGAATGGCCGTCGAATCGCGCGAGACGTGCCCCGCCAAGTGGCCCTGCAGGTTCTGCTCGACCAAGCCGGCGTGCAACCGCCCGGGCAACTCGCTGGCCGCGAATTCGGCGAACGCCCGCGAGAAGGTCGCCTCGCTGGGCAGCGCTCCGACCCGCTCCCAGCCACACAGCCGCCGCAGTTGCGGGTCGTGCCCCAAGCGTTCCAGCAGCGCCCGCGTGGTCGGCACGTCGAACACCGCCTTGGCCAAAAAGGCCCGCGCCAGCGCGGCCCGGTTCTCCTGCGGCCGCCCCCGCCCACCCCGCGGGTCGGGCAGCCACTCCTCCACGCGCACCATTTCCAGCACCTGCACCAAGCACTTGTGGCGCTCGCTCAGCGGGCCCAGTTCCTCGGCCAGCCACGGGAACAGACCTTGCTGGAAGGTCTCCCAATACTGTGATATCGTTGCTCTCAGGGACAAGTTCGCTCTCCGTTGCCTAGATGGCTTGTTTAGGAACTTCCATCATCCAACAGAGAGTGAGCTTGTTTCCACCCGGCCCAGCGCCCCGCTCCGACCTACTCCTAAAAACCGCTATCCCGCTAATTTTGCAAAAGGCTCACTGTTTTGCTCGCACCATTCATCCACTTCAGCGACAACTTCCCGTTCCTCCTCCGAGAGTGGTTCATCGACTTTCGGAACGTTTCGATGAAACGCCCGAAACGGGCTAACGTCTCTAGCGAAGCCAGCCTCAGACCGACAAGGTGAGACATGGAATCATCGGAAACTGATCTGGATCATCAATGCCCGAAACACTAGGCTTGCGGGTTGCGGGTCTAGGCGGGCCGTTGCCGGTACGAGCCCGCGCATCATGAGGCAGCGACATGGCTCCTCACGAAAAGGGGGCAATCTTGCGAGACGGTGCTTCGACTCTAGGGGTTGCGTTCCGGCGTAGGAGCATGGGCCGTCAGAGGCCGGAGTCGCTCCTCCAGAACCCGCGCCCTCTCTTCTGCCTCGATCGCTCGCTGCCGTAATTCCTGCTTGTCCCGCTCGGCTGCTCTGGCTCGCTGCTCTGCTGCGCTGACTTGCTGCTGTAGTTCCTGCTTGTCGCGCTCGGCTGCTTCCAGGCTGCCATCGAATTCTTCCCCC
>JAJEHF010000032.1 GCA_022823865.1 Bryobacterales bacterium | reverse complement strand
CGTCGCATCCCAGCGTTTGTCAAAGGATAACTCCTTTAGAATCAAGCAATTGCGGAATCACGAACGCAGGGAATCGAAAAGCTGCCCTACACTTCTCCGTAAGTGCTTGATTCCATTGGACTTTAAGCGGGACAGCCGTGGGTTCCCTTCTCAGTGTTGTTCGCTCCATCGTCTCAGCCGAAGGTATCAGAGGCACTGACGTTGGCAGAATCTGCATGCAGAGGGGGCGCGGTGACTTGGGTTCTGGCCGCCAAATTCCTCAGAGTTCCCAATGGCCGCAAGTGCCTAGATTCATTCTGGAGAACAGTCCAATGGAATATGCTCGCATCGGCATCACAGCCTTGATCGTTGGGATGGCATTCACGTTCGCATCTTGCACGGGACCGACCGCGGACGGCCCGATTCCGCGCCACGACGCCCGGACGTTCTTCGAGACCACCGCGATCGCCGGCAATTCCTTCTCACACGACGAGGAGCGAATCTTGATCTCGACCGATTCCACCGGAGTCTTCAACGCCTACAGCCAGCCGTTTGACGGGGGGCCTCCCCAACAGCTGACCCGTTCGGAGAGCGACTCGATATTTGCTCTCAGCTGGTTTCCGAACGATGACCGATTTCTCTATACGGCCGACCAAGGCGGAGACGAACTGAACCACGTTTATGTGCGCGAGACCGACGGCTCCGTCCGGGATCTTACCCCCGGCGATCAGCTAAAGGCGATCTTCGCCGGTTGGAGCGGTGATCGGAATTCGTTCTGGGTCCTTACTAACGAGCGTGACCCTCGCTATTTCGATCTGTACCGGTACGAGGTCGACAGCTACGAGCGAGAGCTAGTCATGAAAAACGAGGAAGGCTGGATGCCGGGCGACATCAGCCTTGACGGGCGCTGGGTCGCTCTGAACAAGCCCCGGACGAACGCCGACAGCGACATCTACATTTGGGACGCTCAGGCTCCCGAGACCGCCCCGGTCCACATAACCGCGCACGAGGGAAACGTGCTGTACTCATCGCTCACATTCTCGCCGGACAGCACGAGCTTCTACTATGCGACCAACGGTCGCGGCGAATTCCGGCAGGTCTGGTCGTATGACATCGAAACCCAACAGCACGCGGCCGTCGTGGAGGCTGACTGGGACGTCATCTTCTTGTCGTTCTCCGAGACAGGCCGCTATCGGGTAACGGGAATCAATCAGGATGCGCGAACTCTCGTCACCATCCTCGACACGGAGACTGGGAAAGAGCTGCAGATCCCAGGTCTCCCGCCCGGCGACGTAAGCAGGGTTCGCTTTTCTCGCAGCGAATCCAAGATGGCCTTCTACCTGAGCAGCGATGCCTCTCCGCCGAACCTGCATGTCCTGGAACTCGACGACCTTCAGGCACGGCGATTGACTGACAGCCTCAACCCGGCGATCTCTTCCGAGCACCTCGTGGAGTCCGAAGTGGTTCGCTACCAGAGCTACGACGGCCTGGAGATCCCGGCTCTCCTCTACAAGCCGAAATCCGCTTCCGGCCAGGTCCCGGTGCCCGCCCTAGTCTGGGTCCATGGCGGACCTGGCGGGCAGAGCCGCAAGGGGTACTCCCCCACGCTCCAGCACTTGGTCAATCACGGATATGCCGTCCTCGCCGTGAACAATCGAGGCTCTTCGGGTTATGGCAAGACTTTCCACCACATGGACGACCGGAAACATGGCGATGTGGACTTGAAGGACTGCGTCTGGGCACGGAGATTCCTGGAGTCGTTGGATTGGGTGGATTCTTCCAGGATCGGCATCATCGGAGGCAGTTACGGCGGCTATATGGTCGCGGCCGCGCTCGCATTCGAGCCAGACGTCTTCGATGTCGGCATCAATATCTTCGGTGTGACCAACTGGTTGCGGACGCTCAAGAGTATTCCTCCCTGGTGGGAAGCACAGAAGGAAGCGCTGTACGCCGAGATGGGCGACCCGGCCACGGATGAACAGCGGCTACACGCCATATCCCCCCTATTCCACGCCGGCAATATCACGAAACCGCTCTTGGTCATTCAGGGCGCTAACGATCCGCGGGTCTTGCAGGCGGAAAGCGACGAGCTTGTCGATGCAGTTCGGAAAACCGGCGTTCCCGTCGAGTACGTCCTCTTCCCCGACGAAGGTCACGGTTTCCGCAAGAAGGCCAACCGCATCGCCGCGTCGAACGCCTACGTCGAGTTCCTAAGCTCGCATTTGGGAGGGGATCCGGCGGTTCAGTGACCCGCGAGCGATTGAAGGGCGTCGGGAGCCGAGAGCGCCCCTCACGCTGGCAAGTCCCCGAGCCGCTCGCAGTCTGCGAGGCTCACGGGCAGGACGGCGCTTCAATCATTCTCAGGCGGCATGGCAACGCGGAAGGCCCTCGACTGGTCCTCAGCCACGCCAACGGACTCTCGGCCGATTCGTACTATCCCTTCTGGTCATTGCTCTGCGACCGGTTCGATCTTGTCCTCTACGATTTTCGGAACCACGGGTGGAATCCGGTTGGAGATCTCCGGGAGCACCACATTTCCACGTTCGCCCGGGACAACGCATATGTTCTCAGGGCCACCGACCGGTTTTTCGGCGACAAGCCGAAGATTGGGGTTTTTCATTCGATGTCGGCGGTGACGGCGGTCCTCCAATCAGTCGAGGAGCAAGAGTTTTCGGCTCTTGTCCTATTCGATCCCCCCACTTGTGCTCACGCTCGCGACTCTCAAGACATCAGAAGCATGGCGAGCCAATTGGCGGACAGGGCGCGGAGCCGGCAGGAGCGGTTCGAGACGCGCGAGAAGTTGACCGCCCGCCTACTGCGTGCGCGCGCCTTCGAGCGCCTGCTTCCCGGCACGGCAGATCTGATCGCTCAGACGACGCTCCGCCGTGTGACCGATGGAGGAACCGGTTACCAATTGTGCTGTCCGCCCGAGTACGAAGCTCAGATATTCGAGCAACTCTACAGCTCGGCCGTAGCGGCAGACCTCAAGAATCTCTCCTTGCCCCACCAAGATCATCGGAGCCGACCCCACCGTGCCGTTCTCATTCCTGCCGAGCGTGAACCTCAACGACATAGTGGCGCTCGACTATGATTTCGTGCCCGAGACGACCCACTTCCTCCAGCTTGAACAGCCGGAGGAGTGCGTTGCCCTGATGCTCGATTTTCTTGAGCATCGAAAGCTCGTGTAGGGAGGAGTTCGGTATTCCTGGTCGGGAGTCTCGCTAAATGCCTTGCTGCTCGAGCGGGCTGAGCGGTACATTGCGGCGAATCGCGCGGTCGTTCCCCGATCCAGCAACCCTCCCCGGACCTGAGCTGAGTTGGTCGTCCGAATCCGTCGCGCTGCGCGTCGGCGCGGCGGTCGCGACATTGACGCTCGTCTGGCTTGGAGGGCTTCGCCCCGTCTGGTCCAGGGGACTTCTTCAACCTCCTCCGAGAAGGCTCCGGAATGGCTGTCCGCATTCCCTGTCCGATGTTGCGTAAGGTAGTGGAGTTATGAGCAGACCGCCCACCGTTCTCGCAGTGATCCTCGGACTGGCCGCGATTTCCTGCGCGGATCCCGCCCCCGAACAGCCCAACATCGTCCTCATGATGGCCGACGACATGGGGATGGGCGATACGAGCGCGTATCAGGACTTCACAGGCAATGCGGACGAGGTCCAGCTTCATACCCCGCACATGGAGCGCTTGGCCAACATGGGAGTCCGCTTCACCGATGCCCACACGCCGTCGTCCCGGTGCTCGCCGACCCGCTACAGCCTGCTGACGGGTCGTTACGCATGGCGGAACCGGTTGAAGCACTGGGTGCTGTATGGAGCCCAAGGCGATCCGATGATCGAGCCGGACCGGCCCGCGATCGCTTCCATGCTGCGTGACCACGGGTACGTGACGGCCATGTACGGCAAGTGGCACGTCGGCCTCCGATACAGGCGTGAGGACGGTTCGCCTGCCGCTGGCTGGGAGGATGCAGACCTGACCAAGCCGCTGCATACCTCACCGCTTGACCATGGCTTCGACCACGCGAGGTTCACCTCGCGCTCGCACGGAACTTCGGGCCCGAACGCGCCCGAAGAATCGAGCGGCAGGGGTCCCGGCCACGTCCATGGCCGGACGGTAGTCGCCGCCACCGGGGACGGCAAGCGACTCGCCATCGAAGGGAGCGACGCCTATGTGTTGCACCGGCTGGGCAGCCGTCATTCGGACAATGCGATGCAATTCCTGTCCAGCCATGTCGGCGAAGCAACGACCAAATCCAAGCCATTCTTGCTGTACTACCCCGCCAATGCCAACCACGGGCCCTACACGCCTGACGAGACAATCGGTGGCGTGGCAGTCGCCGGTGCGGCCCGCACGAAGTCCGGCCAGCCGATGGACGCAAGGCACGATTACATATACGAGAACGACGTCGCCCTCGGCCGGATCCTCGACTGGCTGGAGCAGACCGCCGATCCGCGACGGCCGGGCTCGCGGCTCATCGAGACAACCCTCGTGATCTTCACCTCGGACAACGGGGCCGAGAAGGACAGCGACATCGCGACCGGCCCGTTCCGCTCGAACAAGGGATCGGCTTACGAAGGCGGGCATCGCGTGCCGTTCATCGTCTCGTGGCCCCAGGGCGGCGTTGGTGACGGCGATTCGTCCGATCCCGGCGAGAGCAATCCAGCGCCAATCAGCCTGACGGACATGTACGCCACGTTCGCTGAGATCGTCGGTGCGGAACTGCCGGACGTGGGGGCGGGAGAGAAGGGTGGCGAGGACAGCTTCAGCGTATTGAGCGCCTTCCGAGGAAGCACTCTTGAGGGACGCCCTCCGCTAATCTTCAACGACCACAAGGAGGCGCAACCGGACCCTGCCGCGGCAGCCATTCGTATCGACTCTCCGCGCGTCGACGGCACCGTTGTGCCGGGCCAATGGAAGCTCTTCTTCGATGCGTCGTTGTTGCGGGCCGGCGAGGCCAAAGCGTATGAGCTGTTCAACCTGGCCGAGGACCCGCGAGAACAGTCGAACCTCATCTCGACCCCCGGCCTGAAGCCGTTGGTCGAACATATGACCGAGGTGGCCGTGCTCCACCGCAACGCAGGCGGAAACCGTCTGGCAGAGATCGCTTCGCCCCGAACCGAGACGATTGATTGGACCCACGGCGAGCCCCCTCGCATTGACGGTCTGGAGTTGACTGTTTCCGCCTCCCGCGGAGAGCTCGCGTTCAGCGACGACGGATTGGGGATATCCGGCGGATCGTCCGATGCAGTGGACGGGGGAGAGGCGATCCTTGTCAGCTTCAACACGGACGTTGTCGTCGAATCGGCGGCAATCGCAGCGGGCGAGGGTGCAGTCGGTGGCTTCTACCGGGTCGGTTCGCATGCGCCACTGGCCATCTACTGCATCGACGGCGACATTGACAGCCTGGATCAGAGCGGAATCCTTAGCGACATCGGCTTGCTCAAGAAGGGTGAGGAACTCCGCTTCGACAGCGGTCCACACTACGGCAACGAGCCCCCTGGTGATTGGCGGCTCCAGAAGCTGACCGTGCGTCTATTGCAATAGCAGCGCCACGCCGATCGATCCCATGTTCCGAATCATGTCGGAGGGGGCGGACAAACACGAACGCTCAGGTCAAGCCCGATACAGGGATCGCCCGCATCCTGACAGTGGCCTCGCGAGGAGCAGCACCTGGAAAACCCCCGAGTGCGCCGCTGAATTTCGCCTATCCCGGCAACGCACTCAGGAATTGATGGGCCCCTAATTCTATGGCTTTCTCGAGGCAAGAATCCTGGATTCGCGTCGATGATCCCCCTGCAAGGATGGCGAACCGCCGCCCAACGGTCTTCCTGCTGGGCCGAGCACTGGCACCCGCCTAGCTGACTGACACACTGGGCCGGGGTGTACGACTTCAAAGTGATATAGCAGGGGTTCCGGGCGGTTGAAGGCCCAAGGCAGCGGGGCAGGCATCAGGGGCGGATAGTGCGGTAGGCCCAGAAGTCCTCGTAGAGTCCACTGAGCTTGCAGCAGCGCAAGGCG
>JAJEHF010000068.1 GCA_022823865.1 Bryobacterales bacterium | reverse complement strand
TTGCAGCTGCCTTTCCGCCTCCATATCTGCCAGACTGCCATAACGACATATCTTGTGTCCAGCGTTTTAGCCAAGTTTTTTCGCCGCCCCTCCTTCCGCTTCTACGTTTCTCAATTCACGGCCCGCTCGAACGCTTACGTCCTCACAGAGCTTCTGGCTGGCTGTTGGATCTGCTGAACACGGGGCCTGCACCGCCGGCAGGGACGCTCGGAAAGCCGTTTGGATACGACGGGGAGCATCTGATGTATAGATCCGACTTACATCGACTGGTTTATGGCTGCGAGCAATCCGAGGCGATTGATATGCACTGACATAACCCGTTACTGTCCAGTCTGTCAGATGATTTCGTCAAGTCCCTGCTGCGATTTTGGACGCACCGGTATCCGAAGCATGGATACCATGAACCAGATGGAGTGCATGGTTCGGAGGATGTTCGGCAAGACGCTTGCGTACAAGAGACTGACCGTATGAACAGGCAGGAGTGCGAGCGTCCGGGTCGGCTGGGGACCCGCGCACCGAAATTCAACCTCGCCGTGGAGGAGGCCGTCGAGCGCATGTTCGCATGCGGGCTGCCTCGCAAGGAAGCGAAGGGGACTTCATCGACGCCTGACGAGTCAGTCCGGTTCGGCGACCCGGACAATGCTGGCACGGCAGGCACCGGTCGTCAGGAGCCACGCTGGATGCGCACATGACACCGTACGAGTTCATCGCCAAGTGGAGAGCCTCCAAGTTGAAGGAGAGCTCCGCGTCGCAGGAGCACTTCATCGACCTGTGCCGGATGCTCGGCGAGCCGACACCGGCCGAGGCCGACCCGACCGGCAAGACGTACTGCTTCGAGCGGGGCGCTCGCAAAGACACTGGCGGGGACGGCTGGGCCGATGTCTGGAAGAGCCACCACTTCGCATGGGAGTACAAGGGCCAGCACGCGAACCTCGACGCCGCGTTCGACCAGCTGCGGCAGTATGCGCTGGCGCTGGAGAACCCGCCGCTGCTGATCGTCTCCGACATGCTGCGGTTCCGAATCCGCACCAACTGGACCAACTGTGTCAGCAAGACCTACGAGTTCGGACTCGACGACCTCGCGGACGCTTCCATTCGCGACAGGCTCAAGTGGGCGTTTTCCGACCCGGAGCGGCTGCGGCCGGGCGAAACCCGGCAGGCACTCACGGAGCGTGTCGCGGCATCCTTTGCAGCGCTTGCGCACTCGCTGCGCGAGCGGGGCCACGACGCGCACGAGGTCGCGCACTTCGTCAACCGGTTCGTCTTCTGCATGTTCGCGGATGATGTAGGGCTGCTGCCGGGCCACATGTTCACGCGGATGCTGGAACAGGCGCAGCGCACGCCGACACAATTCGCGGCTCTTGCCGGCGATCTGTTCGGGGTGATGGCCACCGGTGGCCGGGTCGGTTTCGAGACAGTCGACTGGTTCAATGGGGGACTGTTCGACGACGCCACCGCGCTGCCGCTGGAGAAGTCCGACATCCAAACTGTGCTGGCCGCATCGCGGCTGGACTGGTCGGAGATCGACCCGTCGATACTCGGCACCCTGTTCGAGCGCGGGCTGGACCCGGACAAGCGCGCCCAGCTCGGGGCGCACTACACCGACCGTGACAAGATCTTCCTGCTGATCGAACCGGTGGTGATCCGCCCATGGCTTGCCGAGTGGGCCGTGGAGAAGGCGGAGACCGCTGCCGGGCTGGAGAGTGCGGAAGCCGCCAAGTCATCGGCCGCTCGCACGAAGCGGCGGAACGAGGCCCAGCGGCGGTACCGGGCGTTCCTCAATCGCCTGAGAGCGTTCACGGTGCTGGACCCGGCGTGCGGCTCGGGCAACTTTCTCTACCTCGCCTTGCAGGCTCTGAAGGACTTGGAGCACCGCGTCCAGCTCGAAGCGGAGGTGCTGGGTTTCGAACGGGCGTTCCCGGAAATCGGTCCGGCCAACGTCAAGGGCATCGAGATCAATCCGTATGCGGCCGAGTTGGCCCGCGTCTCGGTCTGGATTGGCGAGATCCAGTGGATGCGGCGCAACGGCTTTTTGGAGGCGCGGAACCCGATCTTGAAGCCGCTCGACACCATCGAGTGCCGGGACGCGATCCTGACTCTGGACGGCAGCGAACCGGACTGGCCGAGGGCAGACGTCGTTATCGGAAACCCCCCTTTTCTCGGTGCCGGACTTCAGATCGGCAAACTCGGCGAGGACTACGTGTCTCGACTTCGACGAGCCTACAGCGGGCGCGTGCCGGGAGGCGCAGATCTCGTCTGCTATTGGTTCGCGAGGGCTGGTACGCAGATCGGTGCCGGAAGAGTAACCCGGGCGGGACTGGTTGCGACGAACTCCATCCGCAGCGGTTCGAACCGACGAGCGCTGCAAGCGGCAACCGACACACGACGTGTCTTCGAAGCGTGGAGCGATGAGCCGTGGGTCAACGACGGCGCGGCGGTGCGAGTGTCGCTGGTCTGCTTTTCGGGCACTGACGACGGGTTCGCGTCAGAAACGCGTCTCGATGGACAGCCCGTCGACGAGATCTACGCTGATCTGACGGCGCGGCGGGACAGCAGCGGTATCGACCTCACTCGACTCCAGACGCTTCCGGCGAACGTGGGCGTCGCGTTCAAGGGCGACACGAAGGGCGGCCCCTTCGATGTACCAGGTGACCAAGCGCGTGAGTGGCTCCGCCTGCCGGCCAACCCGAACGGCCGGACGAATGCGGACGTTCTGAAGCCGTGGATGAACGGCATGGACCTGACCCGTCGATCGGCCGGCAAGTGGATCGTCGATTTCGGATGGGAAAGGTCAGAAGCCGACGCCGCGCTCTACGAGGGGCCGTTCCGGTGGGCGCAGGAACGCGTCCGCCCGATGCGTCAACTGAATCCACGTGCCGTGCGCCGCAGGTACTGGTATCGCCACTTCGAGCCGCCTCAGCGCATGTGGCGGACGCTCACCGGACTGCTCCGCTACATCGCTACCCCGCAGGTCGCGAAGTACCGCCTGTTCGCCTGGTGCGATGTCCGTGTCTGCCCCGACAAGCAACTGGTCGTCATCGCGCGGGACGACGACACAACCTTCGGGATCCTGCACAGCCGGTTCCACGAGGTCTGGTCCCTCCGGCTCGGGACGTGGCTCGGCAAGGGCAACGATCCGCGCTACACGCCAACTACCACCTTCGAGACGTTCCCGTTCCCGCCCGGTCTGACGCCGGACGCTTCGGCCAGCGAGTACGCCGAAGATCCGCGGGCCATGACTGTAGCCCACGAAGCCCGAAGGTTGGTCGAACTGCGGGACCGGTGGCTCAACCCGCCGGAGTGGGTCGAGTGGGTGGACGAGCCTGTGCCCGGCTACCCGAAGCGGCCAGTCCCGCGCAACGAGGACGCCGCAAAGGATCTCAAGAAGCGGACGCTGACGAACCTGTACAACGCCCGGCCGCAGTGGCTCATCGATGCGCATCAGGCCTTGGATGAGGCTGTGGCAGCCGCGTACGGCTGGCCCGTAGGCATCTCAGACGACGACGTTCTGCGCGAGTTGCTGGCGCTCAACGGCGGCGGTCAGTGACCAAGATGCAGAGAGCGTTGATGCCAGAACATCCCTGCCCGATTTCATTTCTGCCCGCAGTAGACGGCACATTCCACAGCTGCCAAGACGGAGGGATCCTTTCTTGGCGTATGTCCACAGCGCACCGGAGCGCGGACCGAATTACGGAGCCGGGCCGACCGCTCTGCTTCATGTCCAATAATCACGTCAGTGGGACTGTCTTGTGAGGTATTGCGGTCTCTTCGGCTCTCGAGAAGATGATTGCGGAACGTTGTCGCAATTGCCGGTCGCCACGCAGCGCTTTAGCGGCTGAAATCCCATCCGTGTTCCCGCTACCCGACGATGTAGTATCGCGGCTCGAGGGGGCCTGCAAGCACCCTTGCGATCTGTGGAACACACTCCTGCAGATCCCGTAGGGCCGTACTCCCGACCTCCAGCACCAGAACCGGCATGGAAGGTTGCGACTGCTGGTATCTCATGTTTCTGTCCGCCGTGACCAGAACATCGAAACCGTCTGCCGCGGCAGCGCGCAGCAGGTCGCCATTGGACATTCCCGACCACCCCATCCATTGCGTTGAGTAGACATCGAAGTTGGTGGGGAACGACTGTGCCAGCCTGTAGTCCAGATCCTCGTCGAGCAGCACCTTCATCCGCGCTCTCCCGCCAGGACGCGGCTGGCGAGGCGTAGCGCGGCGACGGCTTGTTCGCGCCGGACTGCCGGAATCGCCTCTAGGAAGTCCGCCAAGGACTGCCCGTCCGCAAGATAGTCGAACAGTGTGGCGACCGGCACGCGCGTGCCCTCGAACCGCACGCGTCCCCAGCGCGTGTCCTCGGTCTGCACCAGCGGCGTAGCGAACACGCCTTCCTTCGGTAGGTCTTGCCATTGCGCCGACGGCCCGCTTCCCACTTCCTTGACAGCGCTCATCGGTTCTCTCCTCCTGCTCGGCACTCCCCGCGCCACTACGCAAAGCTTACAGCCGCCGACTTGAGGGGCTTGGACGACGTTCCGCAGCACCGCCCCTCCTTGACCCAGATCCCATTATGGAACAGCTTCTCTCTCCTTCCGGCTGCCTCGGCTCCCGCTCATTATCCTCGGCGTCGTCCTGCTGTTCTACCTAGGGCTGCCCGCGGACGTGCACAAGGGCGAGGGCAGGGCAATCCTGTGGGGCGGGGATCTGGACGACGCCAAGCGCTACAGGCGAGCCCGCGCCCTCGCCGGTCCCGGACTGGCACTGCTGGTCGCCGAATTTCGGGCTCCAGCTTGCCGGCGATCACGCCCGAGCCCGTGCCGCGGCGTCTCGTCCGCCGACGACTATAGCGGTCCGGCCCATGGCCAAACACGACATCGGAGTGACGCGCGAACGCTTTGTTGGCTCTGTGCTACAGCCCCAAGACATCCATTCGACGAAGCTTGGCTGGGACCGCCTTTCCATCGATCAGGTATTGATCGAGCCGCCGTCCACGGCGATTGTCTGTCCTGTCACGAAGTCGCTGTCCGACGACGCGAGAAAAATCAGCGCTCCGATCAGGTCGCTCGGATGCCCGTGGCGTCGGATCGCGCGGCTGGCGAGCACCGATTCGCTCGCACCCTCAAGATGGGCATCGTTTTTCAAGATGCTGTCGCTCAGGATCAAGCCGGGCGCCAGTGTGTTGACGCAGATGCCGTGCTCGCCAAGGCGCGCAGGCGTGTCGATTGCGCCATCGTGTCCTATCTCCGCAAAAGCGCGCCAATTGCCACTCACGTCAGGGAACGGGCGCTCGACGATGCGAAGCGCCTCGTCGGAGAATTCCTCGCGACCCAGCGCGCGCCAGCGCATCCGCTGCGCGAGGGCACCCGCTGCCGACAGTGCCCGCAATCAAAAACGTGCCTGCCCTGCACAAGCGGGCTCGGGGCCTGCGGCGCGCTGAGCGGAACGAAGGACTGTCCTCCCGCCTTGCCCGCGAGGAAGCGGGGCGGATCGCCCGAATTCGGATCAGTCTCCAAATCGAGACTCAAGACCACCCTCCGATGATCGACATATCCGCTTCAGAGCCCTCGTCAGCCTCATTTCTCATTGGAAGAGACCGCGCTCCTGTACCATAGAAACGCCAGCCCGCTTGCGGCCATGCGTTCGCGAAGAAACACGCACGGTTGCGGTCGCCTCCGACCGTGGCGCCAGATGCCGCCGCCATTGAACGGCCGCAGGATCCCCCGCGCCCTGACGGCCGCCCCGTTGCTTGTGGTGCCGGCCTTGCTGGCGGCGGTGGAGCCGGACGGTGGCACCTTCCTGCGGCAGTATTGCCTGACATGCCACTCCGGCGACTCTGCAGCCGGAGGCTTGGCACTCGGCGAGGCTGATCCCGGAAACCCGCCGGCCCGGCCCGACGTATGGGAACGGGTCGTCCGCAGGCTCGCGGCCGGGGAGATGCCACCGGCCGGCGCGCCGCGACCGGATGCGGCGGCGATGAACGCGTTTCAGCACGGGCTGATCAAGAGCCTAGACGAGGCCGCCAGACGGTCGCCGTACGCAGGACGGACCGTCGTCCGACGCCTGAACCGGACGGAGTATTCCAATGCGGTCCGCGACCTGCTGGCGCTGAGCGTTCCGATTGCGAGCCGACTGCCGCCAGACGGGGAGGCGTCTGGCTTCGACAACATCGGCGACGCCCTCTCGATGTCTCCGCTGCTCCTCGAGGGGTACCTCAAGGCCGCCCGCCGGGCGAGCCGCCTGGCTGCGGGCGTCAGCGATCCTTCCCCGGTGGTCGAGATCTTCCGGGCCACCGGCACGCAGGCCCAGTGGCAGGGACAGGGCCTGCCGTACGGTACGCGCGGCGGAATCCGCGTGGCCCACCACTTCCCGTACGGGGGCGAGTACGAGTTGCGGGCGTTTCTCGAGAAGCAGAGCCTGACGCCGACCGAGGGCGTGCGATTCTTCCGCACGAGAGTCCGGCTGGATGCCGGCCCGCACGTCGTCATCGTCGCCTTCCCCGATGAGTTCGCCGTCCGGGAGGGGCCGGTCTCGGATGTCAGCGGCCGCGGGGGAAAGGCCCTCGGCGGTCCTCTGGACCTGCTCGGAACGGCGGTCAGGCCACCCATCGAATTCCGCGTGGACGGCCGGCGGGTCGCGCTATTCGAAATCGCGGGCATGACCTCGGGAGAATCTGCATTCGACGGCCTTCCCGGACCGCCCCCCCTGGGCAGGATCGAAATCTCTGGCCCCTTCGATCCCGTCCGAGCGGTCGACACGCCGAGCCGCAGGCGCCTCTTCGTCTGCATGCCGACCGACGCGCGCGACGAGCCAGGGTGCGCGTCCAGAATCCTCTCCTCGGTCGCGCGCCGCGCATTTCGGCGGGATGTCTCCGAAGCGGACTTGCGCCCCCTGCTGGCCACGTTCTCGGCCGCTCGCCGAGAGCAAGGGTTCGATGAGTCCATAGCCGCTGCCCTGCGCGACATCCTGCTGGCGCCGGACTTCTTGTTCCGGCTCGAGTTCGACGGACCCGCCGCGCGGGGAGACTCCGCTCGTCCGGTGTCGGATTTCGAACTCGCGTCCCGCATCTCGTTCTTCCTGTGGAGCAGCATCCCGGACGACGAGTTGCTCGACGCGGCCTCAAGGGGGGATCTGAGGGATCCGGCAGAACTGGAGCGCCAGGTCCGGCGCATGCTGGCGGACGGGCGATCCTCGGCCTTGGTCGAGAATTTCGCTGGGCAGTGGCTCGGGTTACGGAAGGTCGCGGGATTCCAGCCGGATCGCGATGCGTACCCCCGATTCGACTCCGCGCTAAAGGCGGCCTTCCAAAAGGAAACCCGCCTCTTCCTGCGCGGCCTGTTCCGGGAGAACCGGAGCGTTCTGGACTTGCTCGGCGCCGACTACACCTATCTGAACGAGAGGCTGGCGCGCCACTACGGGATCGCTGGAGTGATCGGCCCGGGATTCCGCCGGGTTCGGCTGCCGCGCGAGTCCGGCAGGGGCGGGCTGCTCGGCCACGGCAGCGTCCTGATGGCGACCTCCCACGCCGCGCGTACCTCGCCCGTCCTGCGGGGCACCTGGATTCTCGGCAACCTGCTGAATTCGCCGCCCCCGCCCCCTCCGGCTAATATCCCGCCGCTTCAGGAAAGCGGCGAGGGCGGCCGGGAGCTGACAGCCAAGGAACAGCTGGCAAGGCACATGGCCGACACGGCGTGCGCCTCTTGCCATGCCCGGATCGACCCATTGGGATTCGCACTCGAGAATTTCGACGTTCTCGGCCGGTGGCGGAGCGAGGATCGCGGCGAACCGATCGATGCATCCGGCTCCCTGGCTTCCGGAGAGACCATCGAAGGGCCGGAGGGCCTGAAAGCACTGCTTCTAGGCCGGCCGGAACGCTTCGCGCACGCCACGGTCGAGCGCCTGCTGACGTACGCCCTCGGGCGCGAGCTGAACGCTCGGGATCAGCCGACCGTCCGGAGCATCCTGCGCGAGACCGAATCGAACGGGTACCGTTTCGCCGACTTGGTGCTCGGCGCGATCGCAAGCGTGCCGTTCCAAATGCGGCAATCGCCCGAAGACTAGGAGGAGCCAACCGTGTTCGTGACCAGAAAGCATCTTCCCCGCCGGACATTCCTGCGTGGCACCGGAACAGCCCTGGCGCTTCCCTTGCTGGATGCCATGGTTCCCGCCCTGACTGCTGAGGGCCGGACCGCCGCGGCTCCCGTGCGCCGCCTCGGATTTATCTACTTTCCCCTCGGCGTGGACCGGGATCGCTGGCGGCCAACGGGGGACGGCCCCGGCTACGAAGCGAGCGAGGCGCTGGCGCCGCTCGCCGCGCATCGGCAGAAGCTCGTCGTGCTGACCGGCCTCTCGTCCGATCCGGACCGCTCGAAGGCCGGATTCCACGACCGGGCCATGGCCTCGTTCATGACCGGCTGTGAGCCGACCAAGGGCAAGATCGAGGTGGGGATTTCGGTGGATCAGGTGGCGGCCCGGGCGCTCGGCAAGCAGACCCAGTTCTCCTCGCTGGAACTCACCACCGAAGAGATAGGGAATCTGCCCGGGCCCGTATTCAAGACCGCGACCAACCCGTTGCCGTTCGAGAAGAACCCGCGTTTCGTGTTCGAACGGCTGTTCGGCGAGGGCGGCCGCGTCGACCCGCAGGCAGCCCGGCGCAGGGACGCGGCCGACAAGAGCGCGCTGGATGCCGTCGCCGGCAGGATCGCCGAACTCGAGGCGGAGCTGGGAGCGGACGACCGGCGCAAGCTGGACCAGTACTTCGAGTCGATTCGCGACGTAGAGCGGAGGATCGCAGTGGCGATGCAGAGACCCCCGGTTGACCTCCCCCCCACGGACCGCCCTCCGGGCATACCGGACTCGTGGCCCGAGCACGTCAAGCTCATGTTCGACCTGCAGATGCTGGCGATTCAGGCAGACCTGACCCGGGTCTGGACATTCATGTACGGTCGCGAGGCGACCTCGATGAACTTCCCGCACCTAGACATCTCGATGGGGCACCACGAGATTTCGCATCACAACTTCGAGAAGGACAAGCTGGACGCGCTCGCGAAGATCAACGTGAACCAGTGCGAGCTGCTCGCCTACTTCTTGGGCAAGCTGGACGCTGTCCGCGAAGGGAGTTCCACCTTGCTGGACCATTCGCTGATCATGTACGGAAGCAGCCTCAGCGTGCCGACGAGCCACAGCCAGCGGGATCTCCCCATCCTGCTCGCGGGGGGGGCCGCGGGGCGTGTCGCGGGCGGGCGGCATGTCGCGTTCCCTGGTGACACGACCCCGCTCACGAACCTGTACTTGACGATGCTCGACAAGGTGGGCGTGCCGACCGAGAAGCTGGGCGACAGCACGGGCAGGCTCAACCGCGTGGAGGTGTAGGCGAATGACTAGGTCCGGGCCGGTCGCACGGTTGGCACTGGCCGGCGGCCTGGCCATCGGGGGCCCGGCCGCCGCAGGCAGCGGTCAGGCACTTGTCGAGGCCGCACACGATGACGACCGTTCGGCAGTGGCCGCTCTGCTGGCACAGGGGGCGGATGCGGACGCCGTCGCGGGCGACAGCTCGACCGCGCTGGCCTGGTCCGCGATCCGCGGCAATGCGGAGATCGCGCGGCAGCTACTGGAGCACGGTGCCGATCCGGACCGCACCAACGCGCTCGGTCTCGGCCCCCTTCACCTCGCGATCGAGAACGGAGCGCCGGACGTGGCAAGGCTGCTGCTGGACCACGGCGCCGATGCCAACATTGCCCGGGAGAACGGGGAAACCCCCCTGATGACCGCCGCCCGCCTCGGCCAGGTGGGGATCATGCGGCGATTGGTCGCGAGCGGCGCCGATCCCGATGCCCGCGAGAGGAGATTCGGACAGACCGCGCTGATGTGGTCGGCAGGGAATCCGGGAGCGGTTCGCCTGTTACTTGAGAGCGGTGCGGACATCCACGCGGTGACGAAGACGTGGGACGTGAAATACACGGTCTACATCCCGACGAGTTTCACGCTCGGCAAGACCGGGATCCCGTGGAATTCGGACGGGCACTACATGAGCAAGCGAGGAGGCCAGAGTGCCCTCTTCTTCGCATTGAGAAAGCGCGACCTAGTATCGGCCCGGATGCTGCTAGACGGCGGGCTCGATGTCAACCAGGCGGCGGCCGACGGGACCACCCCGCTGCTTGCCGCGTTGTACAACTGGGTGCCTCTCGCCGAGGACTTCAAGCCGGGCCAGGGCGCGCCGGCCCGTGCGGGGAGTTCGCAGAACTTCGCGCCGGACATTGACGCAGCGCACATCCTTCTCGATCGGGGAGCGTCAGCGACCGCCGCCGACACGGCTGGGTACACCCCGCTACACGCCGCGGCCCTGGCCGTCGCCTGGGTCGCGCGCCCCCGGCACGGCAGATCGGACGGGGTGTATCGCACACTGCCCGCGCTGGTGACTCTGGGCCCGCCACCCCAGCCCCTGCCTTTTGGCCCCGAGGACGCACTCGAATTGGTGAGGCGGCTGCTGGAGGGCGGGGCCGTCCCGGACCAGCAGACCAAGTACCCGACGCCGGGTCCCGACGGCGACGTGAGAATCAATCCCGCACCGCCCGGATCCTCGGCGCTGCATATCGCCGCGAGTTCCGGGAGCCTCGAACTGGTCCAGGTGCTGGTCGATGCCGGAGCAGACCCGAACCTGGTGCGGCAGGACGGCCACACCCCGTTCTCTGTCGCTGTGGTCGCGCGAGACCTGCCGGTACTGGAAGAGCTGATTGTGCACGGGGCCGACCTGACAGCGACGTACGATCCGGACGACAGGTATCCGGACCCCGTCAGGGCGATCAGCCTGTCGCGGCAGGGCCAGACGGCCGTCCACATTGCCGCCGGCAACCGCTCACCCGGAGTCATCGAGTTCCTGCATGCAAAGGGCGCGCCGATCGACTGGGAGAACGATCAGGGCGAGACGCCGCTCGACCTGGCGGATCACCAGGAGCGATTCCAAGAAGCGCTCAGCCGCCAGAACACGGACGGCGATCCGGAGCGCTTGGCCAAGGTCGTCCGCCCAACGGACACCACCGATGCTATCCGGCGGCTCCTCGAGACAGGGAGCGAGACCGCCGCCAGCGACAGACCCTGACGGAAGCGAAGAGACCCGGCGCCCAAGTGCGGCACCTCCCGCGCTGGAAGGAGTTACGACCGGTTCAGGCTATTGCATTCTTCGTATCTTTCGTACACGACATCCGGCCCGCCCGGTGCGGCCATGAGCATCGCCGCCCAAGGGGCGTTGGGCGTAGCGTAGATGAAGTGCACAGCATCGCGCTGGCCGCCGCCGTGCGGAATCACCGGAATGTCGTGCGCGGCGGCCATGTGCGCGATCTTGACCAGCTCGCTCATGCCGCCGCACCAGTGGATGTCGGGCTGCTTTCGAACGGGCCTATGCCCGCATCTCCAGCTACCTGCAGTCCATGGACGCGCTCGGCTTCAATCCTCTCGCCGCCATTCAAATCGCGCTCGCCGGCAACGCTGTCGCCATGCTCGAACAACACTTTGGCCCGACACCAACTCACGCCTCGACACTAACGGAGGCGCGAATAGTGACCAATCAGGCATGTTTTTTCACGGGCACCAGATGAATACGCGGTTCACGGAGTCCTTTCCAATCCACAGATGAGCCTGAAGAGGGTGGAGGAGAGGAGCTGGGGAGAAGGCGATTATAGCGGCAGGGGGGAAGGGGTCGCGGGGGAAGGGGACCCCCTTCCCCCGCGCTAGGGGCACAGGGTTGGCAGGGCCGCGGGTGGCGGAGGGGGGCCGGTGGGCTAGCCCACCGGCCAGTTTCTGTGCCCATACAGTTAGCCCCCTGGAATTTCCGGTTTCCAATCCGAAATGAGCATGAACGGCCCGGCCCTCAGGCCGCGCTAGCGGCCTCCCCCCGGATCACTCGGAAGAGCTCGTCGCGGGCCTCGTTGAGCCGCCGGGCCGCCTCGTTGTCGCTGTACTGGTAGGCCTGCTTGTCCAACTGGGCGAAGTCGATCCCGTCGCGCAGGAAGCGCTCCGCGCCCGGCAGCGATTTCAGTTTCTCGTACGGCGTCATGATGTCCTGGCGGCGGTAGCGCTTGCGCAGCTTGCCCTTGGCATCCACCTGCTCGCAGGGGAAGTAGCACGGGCGGTGGTAGTTCAGGTACGGCGTGAGCACGTCCCGGTTGAACGCGTTGAGCCGCTCGGCGTACCGCCCGGCGATGTGCCCGTAGCCGAGTTGCTTGCGGATCACGGTGCCGTTCTTCGACTCCGCCAGCGCGTTGTCGTTGCAGTGCCGCGGGCGCGACTTGGTGAACTCCTCCACGCGCAGCTTCTCCAGCAGGCGCGCCACTTGGTGGTTGATGTACTCGGAGCCGTTATCGGCATGCACGCCCAGAATCTCGAACGGGAAGGCCTCCAGCATGCTCTCCAGCAGCGGCAGCAAGTAGCTCTCCGCGATCCGCTCGGTGCTGCCCACGCCTTCGAACTGCGTCACTTCGTCCACCGCATTGATGTGATAGACCCCCTTGACTTTGTCCAGGTCGCCTTGGTGCACCGAATCAATCCGCAGGTAGCCCGGCCGCCCCTCCGGCCGCGGCCGCCGGCGCTCGCCGATGGCCACCTGCGTGGGCCGCGTGGCCTGCTGCGCACCCAGCCTTTGCACATACCTGCGGCTGTGCCGCAGGTTGTACAGGTGCCCGTTCGACAGCCCCGCCAAGCGCTCGAAGCGCGCGTCGCCAAACAGCTCCCAAGCACGCTGGAACAGCGCCAGCGTGGCGGGTCCGGACAGCCTCCCGTGCAACTCGTCGGTCTCGGCCAGCAGCTCGATGTCCGCCCCCGTGTACTTGCGGCGGAACGGCTTGGCCGCGCCTCGGCGCCGGTCCGCCAGTTGGCCCTCGGCCAGGTAGCGCTGGATCAGGCGCGTCAGCTGCGACTGCGACAGCCCCGTGGTGCGCTCCAGATAGTTGCGTAGCAGGCCCCTGTCCGCCTTGCCCAGCTTCCAGTACGCGAAGCGCCGCAGCACCCGTGAGAGATGCTCGTAGGCCTGCTTGCGCTGCAGTGCCAGGGTGGCCCCCGGCGGGGTGCTGGCGAGGAACTGGCGCACATCGTCCAAGCTCTTGTGAGTTTCCAAATCGAGCTGCAAGATCACCCTCCGATGATCCCCACACCCCTTCTAGGGCCCCCTTCATGCTCATTTCACGTTGGAAACAAGCCCTCCGTTCATGCTCATCTCTCATTGGAAGAGACTGGGGCTTCAAGCTGTACGACAATAAAGGCAAGCTGGTTGAGCACAACGACGCGGATGACGAGTCGGACGACCACATGCGCAACTTCATCGAGTGCGTCCGCACTCGCGAGCTGCCTGCGGCCGACATTGCGACAGGCCACCTCTCCGCGATCCACTGCCATCTAGCGAACATCGTGTCCCGCACAGGCCGCACTCTGGCTTTCGACCAAGAGACCGAGACGATCGTGGGCGATCCCCACGCAAACCTGTACGTGAAGCGTGCCTACCGCACGCACTGGAGCACCCCCAAAGGAGCCTAGCGGAGACATCCGCGCGACACATGCAGCCCGAATCGGACCCCGATCATCAGCCTCCACGAAGCGAGCCCATTCGTCCCGGGCCCGGCCGGCATAGCGGCCGGCCTCCGTACTGCGATCCCCAAACCAGTCCGATAGTGAGCGTCCGCAAGAAATGCTCGGGACCCGGCGGAAGCCGCGCGAGCTAGGCCGCGATGACCTACCTACTCATCTGCGGCGGCCTGACGGTCCTGATCTCGGCCATCTGCTCGCTGCTTGAAGCCACGCTCTACTCCACGCGCATGAGCGCTCTGGAAGCGGAAAAGGCCGGCGGCGAGCGCGCGGACAAGGCAGAACACTTCATAGCGATGAAGGCCGACATCGCCAAGCCCACCTCTGCCATCTTGGTACTGAACACCATCGCCAACACCGCTGGCGCAACGATCTGCGGCATGCTGGCCGCTAGGCTGCTGGGGGCGAAGTGGGTTCCCGCCTTCTCAATCGGGCTCGTCTTGGCCATCCTGTTTATCGGCGAGATCCTGCCAAAGACCTATGGCGCGACGCACTGGAAAGCGATCTGGCACAGGATCGTCTGGCCGCTGGTCGTGCTGCAAGAGGCCCTCTCCCCTGTCGTCACGATCACTCAGAAATTCGCAGACCTCTTCTCGGGGGCGCGCGGCACTCCCAGGATTACCGAAGACGAGATCCAGGCGAGCATCGAGCTAGGCGGGCAGTCCGGAGAGCTAACGCCCTCCGAGATCCAGCTCATCAGCGCCGTGTTCCGCTTTGACGACATGCTGACCCGACAGGTCATGGTGCCCCGTCGCGACGTGGTGTTCTTGGACCTCCAAAAGCCGGCTTCGGAGTGCTTCGATCTCGCTCGCGAATCTCGCCACACTCGCTTTCCACTTTGCGAGGGGTCCTTGGACGAAGTCGTCGGGCTGGTTCACATCAAGGATCTGCTCGGCTTGGCGGCCGACGAGCGTTTGGACCTGAGGTCGGTCTCCCGGGAACTCTGCCATGTCCCCCAGACCATGCCGATCAGCCAGCTGATGCGCGAGATGCAGAACACCCACCAGCACATGGCGCTCGTCGACGACGAGTACGGCTCGATAGTTGGCATCGTCACCATGGAAAACGTGGTCGAGCAGATTGTCGGCGCGGTACAGGACGAATTCGATGCGGAAGCGCCGGAAGTGGAGCAAGAGAGCCCGGGCGTGTACTTGGTGAACGGCTCGGTGCCCTTGGAGCGCCTCAACCGCGAGGTGAAGCTCAGCCTCGAGTCGACTGACGTGGACACGCTCTCGGGCCTTCTGGTCAGCCGCATCGGACGCCTGCTGGAGGCTGGCGACACGGTGGAGCTGGAAGGCGCCGCCGCCGAGGTCATAGAGGAACAGGGCGGGCACGCGGTCCGGGTCAAGCTGACGGTCCAGTCCGGCGACGAGGGCGCAGATTCGTAGGGCCTGCGGGCTAGAAGACGACCCCAAGGCCTGTGACGACGCCGTAGTCGTTGCGCGCGACCATCGCCGCCGGCCGCGTGTCGTAGCGGTCAAACAGGCGCAGCGAGTAAGTGAACCGTCCCGCGATTGGCACGCGGAACGTCCCGTCGTACTCGACGCGGACGTCGGAGCCATCCAGCAGGCTGGGATGGATCGTCAGCTGGGTATCCACGCTGACCACACCCAGCAGCAGGGTGGACCACTCCAGTCCGCCGAAGGACTCCAGGGTCGATTGGTTGGCTTGCTCGCGCAGCCGCTCGTGAACGTAGGCGATGCCGCCAAGCAGCGACAGCTTCGTGTTGCCGGTGCTCCGCACGCGCCAGCCCATGCCGCCGCCGAGCCGGCTGCGCAGGTCCAGCAGGCGGCGCTCGTTGCGTTCAAGGCCGGTCAGCGCATAGGCGAAGCTCCGGTCGTTGAGGAAGCGGTCAAGGCGCGCGTTGAGAGCATGCCGGCTCTGGGAACGGGCCCCGTCCTGCCTCGCAAACAGCGAGTTGATCCGCCCCGAGAACCGGTATTGCGCGGAGGTATAGCCCGCCCTGACTCCGGTTGAGGACTGCATCTGGTTCTGGTTGCCTCTGGCAACGCTGAAGCCGATGTCCGCCGAACCGTCCAGTGCCGAGATCACCCTTCGCGCGCCGCGTTGGCGCTCCCCGCGCACGACCCGAGTGACCTCCGCCGACGGGAGGGTTACCGGCTCGCGGGACTGCTGCGCGATCACAACACGGGCGCCTTCGAAGGTCAGCCGACCGTCGAGACGCTGTCCGCGCGCCGTCAACACCGAAAAGTCCGCGTCGCTCTGGATCTCCCGAACGTCGCTCCACGCTATCTGCACCGTGCCGGCAAGGTTCGATTGCAGCGTCAGCATGCCTTCCGAGACCCGGCGCACAGTGCCGGTCAGTCGATCCCCGTTGGTCAGCGTGACGATATCTGCCGACAAGACCCCCGGGCTCGCAAGCGCAAGGAGAAGGCCGAGTAAGGTTCGAAAGGAATACATGGGAAGAGAGGCAAAGCACCCGCAGCCCTAGTGGCGGACAGCAAGCCCGTTCTCTCACTCTAAAGCCCCGGAGGCAGCGCGAGCGGACGCGCCTGTTACAGTCGAGGTCTAGTGGCTGGGGCGCGCGTCCGAGGTGGTCGGATCGCCCGGCTGGGGCAGCTGCGGGGGAGGCGGGATAAGCCCTTCGGGGTCAAACAGCCTTCCGGGCAGGAAGTCCGAGACACGCGGGCCCTGCAGGGCGCGCACCTTGATGTTGCGGTACCACACCGGGTGGTTGTGGTGCGTCAGCGCAATGTGACCGGGACCCTTGAACCCGAACCCCGGCACGCGCTTGAACTTGGTTTGCTCGACGCGCGCGAACATTTCCGGGGAATTGAACTCGTACTCTAGGATCTTCGCGCCGTTCAGCCAGTGTTCGCCGTGGGTGCCGCGGACCACGATGCGCGAGGTGTTCCATTCGCCCGCAGGGCGGACCGGCTTGTCAGCGACAGGCTTGTAGAGCAGGTACAGCGAGCCGCAGCTGGAGTACTCCCAGCCGCGCCTGCGACGGTTCAGATTGTCATCGTCCAAAAGTTGATACTCCGGGCCGGTAGCCCTCAGCATCGAGCGCCGCTTGGCGTCCGGGCTCAGGTGGGGCCGGTAGCCGGGTCCGGCCCAAGCCTTCTGAACCAGGTACTTGACACCGCTGTTTCCGCCCTTGACGAGCTTCCAATCGAAGGTCAGCTCGAAATTCTCGAACTGGCTCACGGTGACGATGTCGCCGCCGCTGTTGTCGGACAAGGTCCGGATCGTGCCGTCCTCGATCGCCCACGAACTGGCCGGGAACGGGGTGTCCTGAAAGCCCTCCCAGCCCGTGGAGGTCGAGCCGTCAAAGAGCAGTTGCCAGCCTTGGAGCTTCTCCGCATCGGTCAGGCTGTTGTGCGATGGTTCGGCGAGTCCGACGCTGGCAGCGAGGGTCGCTAGCAGGATGGTGCGCAGCATGGTTGATCCCGAGGTTCAAGCATAGCCGATCAAGCGCTCGCGGGCTCAGCGCACGAACAAGAATTCCGCCGCGTTGAAGACGGCGTGAGCAAGATCGGCCCAGATAGCCGGGTCGTCGAGTCCCGGCGAGTCCCGCAAGCGCACCTGGCTGGCCAGAAAACCTTCGATCTCTGAGAATTCTGACTCCTCCGGCGGTCTGCCGTAGGCCCGCAGGTACATTTCTGCGATGCGCTCCTGCGTGCCCTCGTGCGCCCGCAGCGTGCGCTCGGCCCAAAGCCGGGCCTGCCCGTTGACGAACTCGTTGTTGAGCATCAGCAGCGCTTGGGAAGCCACGGCCGAGACACCCCTGCGGCCCTCGGTCGAGATCGGCAACGGGTAGTCGAAGGCCAGGAAGAGCGGCGGCAGGAAGTTGCGCCGCACCTGCAGGTAGACGCTGCGCCGGCCGAGGCCGTCCAGCGGCCCCGACGCGGGCTTGCCACGGCCGTCCTGGTACTCGCTGATGTGCGGCGGCACTCCGGGCCCGCCCACGGACGGGTCCAACGCCCCGGAGACCGCCAGCAGAGAATCGCGGATGGCCTCGGCCTCAAGGCGCCGGACCGGGAAGTGCGACAGCAGGCGGTTCGACGGGTCCATCGCCCTGGCCCTCTCCGACGGCGCGCTGGACGCCCGGTACGTGCTCGAGAGAACGATCTCGCGGTGCAGGTCCTTGACCGACCAGCCCGAGTCCATGAACTTTCGCGCCAGGAAGTCCAGCAGGGCGGGGTGCGTGGGCTGCTCGCCCATGCGGCCGAAATTGTCCGGGCTTGCCACGATGCCGCGGCCGAAGTGATGGTGCCACACCCGATTGGCCATCACGCGGGCGGTGAGCGGGTTCTTCTCGCTGGCCACCCACTGCGCCAGTTCGAAGCGCCCCGAGCCGTTGCGGTACGGCTCTTGCTCGCTGCCGGCGATCGCCTGCAAGAACTGGCGCGGAGCGATCTCGCCCGCATTCTTGTGGTTGCCGCGGATGTGGATCGGCGAGTCGGCGGGCTGCCAGTCCCGGCTCGACATCGCGAACGTCGAAGCGGGCAGGGCCTGGTCGAGCCCGTCGCGGCGGGACGCGAGCCCGGAATAGCGCCGAAGTTCGTCCTCGGCGAGGAATTCGGCCGCTTGCTCGCGCCGGACGTGGCCGAGAATTCCCGAAAGCAGCGCGTCGTCCACCGGATCGCTTGCCGCCGCGGACAGTGTTCGGGCGAGAGCCTCGTAGGCCAGCGCGAGATCGGGCAAGGAACGGATTGTCTCGGCAGCGAGCAGGTCCAAGATCCGGGCATTGACGGGTCCGGCAATCGGCGGGGGCTCGGGCGCGGACGAGAATACGACTTGGTCCACCGTGATCGAGCCCGCCCGGTCTCGGTCCACGATCTCGATCGAGCAAATGCGCCCGCGCTCCTTGGTCATCGCGATGGTGTGCCAGCGCAGGCGGCCGCTGCCATCAGGCATGGCGTGCCCGGACTTGTGCTCGTCCGCGATCACGGTGAAGCGCGCCGGGGCGTCTTCCTTGAGACGGCGTTCGTATTGCGGACCCGCCAGGCGCACGTGGACATATCTGGCGGGCATGCGGAACTTCTCCGTGGTGAGGGTTCCCACCAGTGCGTCAGCGCCGTTTCCGGAAGATGCTGCCAGCGCCTGGCCCCGATGGCCGCCCAGCCGCTGAGCAGGCGGGACGCTCCGAACCGGGCCGGATCCGAAACCGGCGCCGTTCACGGTCCACTTGCCAAAGCCGCCCTCGAAGTCTTCGAAGATCTCGTCCCCTCGCTCGCTCCACAGCTGGTGGCTGCGATCCGCCTTAGACGCCCATTCGGCCATTTCTTGCCGCATGCCGGCGAGCAGTTCCCCGAAGTCAGCAGCGCCTTCCGCAGCCTGCGATTCCGCTATCTTGGCGAACGGATAGAGAGGGTGCGAGGGTTCCTCGACCGCATAAGCCAGTTCCTCCGCCAGACCGTCCGGATCTTCCGGGCCCGCTTCCTTCGACGCGGCAACGAGCCGATCAGCCAATCCCTCGGCGGCGCGACTCCGGGCACCCTGCAGCAGGCCGGCGATCTGTCCGTTGATCTCGCCAATCTCCCTGTCCGCCGCCCGAATCGCGCTCGCCCTTTCCGGGGAGTCGATGCAGGTCTCGTCCATATGCGTGGACGCTAGGATTCCGAACAGCGAGTAGTAGTCGGCCGTGGGGATCGGATCGAACTTGTGGTCATGACAGCGGGCGCAGGCGACCGTCAAGCCTTGGGTGGCCTTGGTCAACACGTCGATCTGGTTGTCGATCTGGTCGGCCCGCGCCTTGACCGAGTCGGTCGGGGAATTGAGGACCTCCCACAGCCAGTACATGCCGGAAGCGATCGGGTTGACGTAGTGCGTGCCGTCCGCCGACAGCCTCGGCGGCATGAGGTCGCCCGCGATCTGCTCCTGCAGGAAGCGGTTGTAGGGCAGGTCGGCGTTGAACGACTCGATGACGTAGTCGCGGAACCGCCAAGCATCGAGCTTGTTGTTGTCGAATTCGTGACCGTTGGTCTCGGCCCAGCGCACCAAGTCCAGCCAGTGTCGCCCCCAACGCTCCCCGTAATGCGGCGAGCCGAGCAGCCTTTCTACGACGCGCGAGTACGCCCCCGGGGCCCGGTCGGACAGAAACTCCTCCAGCTCGGCTGGGGTCGGCGGTAAGCCGGTCAGATCGAACGTGACCCGTCGCAGCAGCGTCCGCCGGTCGGCTCCGTCGGGCGCTTCCAATCCCTCGGCTTCCAGCCGAGCGAGGATGAACCGATCCATGTCGGCGCGCGCCCAGTCCGTGTTGCTTACGTCAGGCCACGCCGGCCGGCCTACCGGGCGAAAACTCCAGAACTGCCGGCCCTCCTCTAGATCGACGCCGGCTTGTTCGACCTCGGGCACCGTCGCGGAGCGAGGATCCGGCGCGCCCATCCGAATCCAAGCCTCGAGGTTGGCCACTTCCTCGTCCGACAGCCTGCCCGACGGAGGCATTTTCAAGTCGATCGAGGCGTACGAGACCACTTTCAGCAGCAGGCTGGAAGAAGGATCCCCCGGCGCGATCGCAGGGCCTCGGCTGCCGCCTTGCAGGAGCGATTCCTTGGAGTCGAGCCTCAGCTGCCCCATGGCCATGGTGTCGCCGCTGTGGCAGGCGTAGCACTTCTCGGCCAGCAGCGGCCGGACGTGGCGCTCGAAATGCTCGAGGCCGGCCGATTCTTGGGCGGACAGGGCTGGGAGCAGCAGCAGCGCTCCCGAGAATGGGATTAGCTGTCTCAACATCTGGAGCTTCAAGTAAATCATACGTCCTTGCCAGCCGACCCGCCTATCATGCGGCAACGTCGGACTGGCTCGCGCGTGTGGCGGAAGTCGCTTGCGCGCAAGAGCCGGAACTGGCTCCGGCCAGTGAGATCAGTCCGCCGAGGCTCTATAGTGGTTCAGTGCAGCTGTACCATGTCCCCTCCCTCGCGATCGCTCTGGCAGGAGCGGCGCTCGCGCAGCAGGAGGGCATGATCCCCCGCTGGCAGGTCGAAGAGCTGTCGCAGGGCGTTGTGCAGAACATGGAGACCGCGAGAAAGGTCGTGGCACAGCTGCGGCCGCAGGAATGGGTCCAAGACGGAGCGCCGGGGGCCTACATCGACCAGCACGAAGCCCTGCTGCAGGAAATGGAGCAGGTAAGCCTTGCGGCGCAGGCATTGGGCCGCAATCCCGAGCGCCTTACCTATGCGATGGACACGTTCCTCTGGCTGGACCGCACAGACTCGCTCATGGGCTCGATCGCGGCCGGCGCTCGCCAGTACTACAACGCTGCCGTGGCCGAGCTGCTGGATTCCGCCCGCAACCGCAACGCGGATGGCATCGCTACCGTCAAGCAGTACCTGCGCCAGCTGGCCGAGCACCTAGAGAGTTCGATGAGCGTGGCGCACCGAGAGGCCCAGCGCTGCCGGGAGGCAATCGTCTCCCAACCGCCGGCCGGGCAGTAGGCGGCCGGCCGCGCCGCAACCCGTAAGCTCGCAAGCGCAGTCTTGCGGGGCCTAGCCCGGCTCGCCACGAACGCGGTTCTCAGAACGATCAGAACGAGCCGCCCCGCTCCTCGAAGTGCGTAGGCTTGCCCAAGCCGTGGCCGCCCGCGAGAATCCATCCAGCGATGCGATCAACCATCTCGTCCAATCCAGTCGGCGGCGGGCCGAACAGCGCCGCGCACTGGCGAGCGTCGCTGAGCAAGGCTGTAGGGTCCTCGGATCCGGAAAAGACCGGCTCCACCCCCAAGACGCGACCGAAGCGCTCGGCAATCGCGCGCACGCTCAGCGCCTCCGTCCCGGTCACGTTCACCGTCAGCGGCGGCACTGAGCACTGCTCCAGCAGGCGTAGGGCGATCGAATTGGCGTCCCGCTGCCAGATGACATTGACATAGCCCATCGCCAGATCGATCGGGCTGCCGTTCCGTACCCGATCCGCGATGTCTCGCAGCACGCCGTAGCGCGGCTCGACGGCATAGTTGAGGCGCAGGATTGCAGCTGGCGTGCCGTGCAGTTCGCTGAAGTACTGAAACAAGCGCTCGCGGCCGAGCACGGACTGGGCGTACTCCCCCACGGGCTCGGTCGGATGTCGCTCGGAGGGGCCGCGTCCCGGAGCAGCGGTGAAAGGATAGACGTTTCCGCTGGAGAATACGACGGTCCTCGCTGCGGGAAAGGTCTCGGCCACCAAGGTCGGAAGATACGCATTGGCCGCCCAGGTCCGGGCCGGGTTGCCGGCGGTGCCAAACTTGTGGCCCGCCATAAAGATCACGTTGGGCGCGCGCGGCAATGCCGCGACGTCCCGGCGTGATAGCAGGTCGGCCCGGATGGTCTCGACGCCCCAGCGCTCGAGGCGCGGGCGCACGCACGCATCGCTGAAACGAGCCACCCCGATGACGCGCCGCGGCCTCGCCGCGCTGTCGGCGGCCCTTCGGGCCAGACGGGCCAGCGTCGGGCCCATCTTGCCGCCGACTCCCAGCACCAAGATGTCGCCGTCGAGACGGCGCATCAGCGCCGTGTCGGATTCGCTCGGAAGAGACAGATCGGCGTCTAATCGGTCGGGATCCGCCGCGCTGACAGCCACTTAGCCGGTTGCCGCCAGTTCGTCGGGGAACAGGGCCACGCCCCTGGGCGGGGGCAGGAAGTCCTTCAGCAGGTGGAGCCTCAACCGAATGTACCTGCTGGCGAGCTGTTTCGGGCCGTTGTCAAGGTCGATGTCGCAGCACAGGCCGTGCAGGTACAGTGCCAGCGTGTCGGCTAGCGCCGCGTCGCGATAGGCTGCCAGGCAGCGCTGCCTCTCCTCCGCGTCCGCCGCCAGTGCGAGCAGGTCCTTCTTGCAGAGCCATGCGAATTCGTTGACCTCGCCGCGCGCGTTCTTCTTCAGCTCCGTGTCCAGCAACAGGTTGAACATCTCGGCAAGCTGGCCGTCAGCATACTCGATAATTCGCGAGGCAAGTGCTTGATAGAACAGGACATGGGAGTCGAAGTAATCGTCGCTGCGAATGGCCACGAAGATGAAGTGCTCCGTCTCGGTCTTCTGGTAATCAGAAAACCAGCGCTTGTTTCCCGGGGGTTCGCTAAAGCTGATCCGAACAGTCGCACCACTTTTCTCCGAGGTTGCTTCGGTGGCTAGGAACGGTACCAGCACCAAGCGCAGGTTGGGAACCAAGCCCAAGACCTTCGGCGGCAGCGCGCCGATCGGATCGAAGACCAAGCGCTGGCGCTCCTTTTCGTCGAGCGGCTCTACAGAAAAGTACGAAACATGTTCGTTTACGGGAATCAGAACCTCGCGGCAGCTGGCGACGAACTCCTTGGTGGGAATCCCTCGTGCGTCGTCAAGCCCAGCGGGGGTTAAGGCCTGTGCGTTCGACACGTTCCCTTGATGTTATCAGAGGGTTTGCCGATCTAGCGGCCGTCGCTCCGGCCCTGAACTGGGCGCGGCTGGCGGTCGCGGCGACGACGCCAAGCGCCCCGGGGCTGAACTGTAGCAGCCCGGCGACGCTTGAAGGCAAATCCAACGCTCGGTTCGCACGCCATGGATGCAACGCAAGGCGATGGGCGCAGGCCAGAAAGTAGTATTGTCTATCGAGATGACCGAGCATCCGACCGTCGAAGAGGCGCCTCCAACCTTAGGCGAGCAAGTCTACACGCCCCAGCCGGGAGAGCGGCAGATGACTGCGCGGGCCGTTGTCGCGGGCTGCCTGCTGGGAGGCTTCATCTCCTGCATGAACATCTACATGGGCTTGAAGATCGGCTGGTCGTTCGGAGGGTCGCTCATCGCCGCGATTCTCGGGTTCGCGCTGTTCATGGTCATGGGGCGGTCCCTGTCCGTGCTGGAGTGCAACATCACGCAGACATCTGGTTCTGCCGCGGGCACGATGGCCTCGGCGGCGGGGCTGCTGTCGGCGATTCCAGCGATGGGCCTGCTGGGCTACGACATCCCCATACCGGGCCTGTTCCTGTGGGGCCTGTCAATCGCCTATCTGGGAGTGTTCTTCGCCGTTCCCCTGCGCCGGCAGATGATCGATGTCGACAAGCTGCGCTTCCCCACCGGAACCGCGACGGCCGAGACGATCCTGGCGATGTTCGCCAAGGCCCAAGCAGCGGTGGACAAGGCTCGCGCGCTGCTTTGGGCAGGCGCCGCAGCCGGTGCCTTCACGCTTGCGACCTACTTCGTGCCGGCCCTGGAAATGCCGCCAGCGGATCTTTTCGGGATCGGCGCCCTGGCGGTCGCGGCAGCATGGGGATTTCGGCTCTACTTCGGACCCATGCTGTTCGGGGCAGGCATCCTGATCGGACCTCGGGTTGGCGCCAGCCTGGCCCTTGGCGCGATCGTGGCTTGGGGGATTCTGGGGCCTTGGGTCCAAGCCAATGGCTGGGCGCCGGGCAGCGTGATGAGCTACACGGACGGCCCGAGAGGCTGGCTACTGTGGCCGGGAGTTTCCATCATGGTCTCAGAAGCCCTGATGTCGCTTGCGCTGAGCTGGCGCACCTTCCTGCGAACTTTCCGGAGCGGGCCCTTGATCGGATCGAGCGAGGTCGGGGAGGACCGGATTCCGACCGCATGGTGGCGCAACGGCCTGGCCGTCGCGGCGGTCGGCACCGTCATCGCCGCCTGGTACTTGTTCGAGATTCCGCCGCACCTCACGCTGGTGGCCCTAGTCCTGTCGTTCGCATTGGCGGCAGTAGCGGTTCGCTCCACCGGCGAGACAGACATCAACCCGGTTGGAGGCATGGGCAAGGTCACCCAACTGGTCTACGGGGGGATCGCTCCAGGCAGCACGTCGACCAACCTGATGGCAGCCGCCATCACAGGAGCCGGCGCGTCGCAAGCGGCGGACATGATGCAAGACCTCAAGACCGGCAAGCTGCTGGGCGCCTCCCCGCGCCGCCAGTTTGTCGCTCAGTTGTGGGGCTTGGCCGCGGGCGTGCTGTTCTGCATTCCGGCCTACCTGCTGGTTACCAGCGCCTACCCCCTCGGAGGGGATCAGCTGCCCGCCCCCGCAGCCTTCTCCTGGAAGGCGATGGCCGAACTCCTGACTCAGGGGCTGGACGCCCTGCCTCCCAACGCCGTGCCGGCAGTGGCGATCGGAGCAGTCTTCGGCGCATTGCTGGCCTGCCTGCGGAAGGTGCCGAAGCTGGCAGCGTACCTGCCCAGCGGGCTAGCGGTCGGCATCGCATTCATCGTGCAGGCATTCTTCTCGCTGGTGATCTTCTTCGGCTCGCTCGTCCTAGTGATCTGGCAACGCGTCAACCCGACACAGGCCAAGAAGCTCAGCTTCGCGGTCGCGTCAGGCCTGGTGGCGGGCGAGGGACTGTTCGGGATCTTCAAGGCCGCGATGACCCTGCTGGAAGTGCCGACGCTGTAGTTCCGGCGGAATTCCGCCTGCGTGCGGAGCGCGGGCACTGCCAACCGACGCGCTGCTCTCGAAGTTAGATCGTCCGCGCGGCCGACGCCCGCGCTACACTGCGGGCGAGCGACCGAGACTGGAGACTCTTCTATGACGTGCCGACTATCCATCGCCCTGATCGCCTGTGCCGGCTTGTCGGCTCAGTCCGGCCTGGAGATCGAATCGATCGATCGCAAGATCAGCCCCTATGTGCTGGAACGGCTCACGGCAGCTGACCGAGTTCTGTTCGACAAGCTCGCGCGGGCTCCGCTGGAAGCCGTCTGGTCCCAGCTGGAAAGCAGGGGCTTCGAGCATTGCTTCATCCATGAACTAGACGCCTTGCACCCCGATCGTCGGCTTGTCGGAAGGGCGCGCACGATGCGGTACTTGCCGACCCGCCCCGACCTGCGCGAGGAGATCTACGCCAAGCGCAAGCAGCTCAACTACGTTTCCGCCGAGGAAGCGCAGGCGGGAGACGTGCTGGTGTTCGACGCGGGCGGCGACACCCGCTCGGCGGTCTCGGGGGAGATTACCACCGTCCGGTTCCTCGCCCAAGGCGGCACGGGGCTGATCGTGGACGGGGCATTGCGGGACGTGCCCGAGATCGCGGGCATGCCGCTGCAGGTGTACCAGAGGCGCGGCCAAGCCTCGTCCGTGCGGCCCAATCTGATGAGCGTGGACTACCAGGTGCCTGTGCGCATCGGCAACGTCACCGTCCGTCCGGGAGATCTGCTGCTCGGCGAGCGGCACGGGGTCTTGGTCATTCCGGCACTGCTGGCGGAGGAAGTCGTGGATGCTGCGCTGTCCAAGCAAGGCCTCGAGAGCTTTCAGCGCAAGCTGCTGCTAGAAGGGCGCTCGATCTACGGCGTCTACCCGCCAGACGAGAAGACCTTGCGAGAGTACGAAGAGTCTCGCAAGGGCGCCGAAAGCCAATGATGGCGCAGGCGCGCTACGGCGCATTCCATTCCGCCCGACGGCACGCGACCCTGCCAGGGGTGGTACCGACGGATGGATTCGAACCATCGACCTCCTGATCCACAATCAGGCGCTCTAACCAACTGAGCTACGTCGGCATCGGCGTGGCCCCGCAGTCGCCGCTGCGTGGTCGCGGGCAGGCCGTTCCCCGTGCCTCCAGAATACACGATCCCTCGGTTCGCCTTGCCCGGTCCGAGCGCGCCGCGATGGCCATCAGATCCTCGGCGGCGGGGATCTCTACGTCAGCCTGCACGCTGGGAAACCTCGCGATCGTCCCGTCCAACACCTTGATGCTGCACAATGGTTTCGTGATCGGCCGGCGGCGCTTTCTCGCAGCATCTGCGGCGCTTCCCTTTGCCGCCCGCAGCATTGCGCGCGCCGAAGCCCCTCCGCAGGGACTTCGACTCACATACAAGGTCGCGTCTCCTCCGCAACTGCCGCCGCCGCTGGAACTCGGGCCGGAAGCAAGACTCGAAATCGAATTCCAGGACAGCGGCGGCGCCGCCCGATGCAGTCTGGGCTTGCAAGTCCTGCTGGACGGCAAGCCACACTTGCTGCCGCAGGCGATCTGGACGGAGGATCCACGGGCGTATTGGCGCATGCGCGAAGCGCTCCACCTTCCGGCCTTGCGAGGGGTGGTCCGCAGGGCAGAGGACGCCTGGACACTTGCCGTCTCTGGACAAGACGAGTTCTCGGTCAGAGCCGTGCCGGTGGCCGCCGAAGCGGATGCATCCGCAGAGGACCGTCCTTGGCTGTCGTACCGGCACCAGCTGTCGCCCGATTGGGCGGAAGGTCCGCTCGGCGACCAGCCCGTCGAACTGTGGCGCTTGCCTGCGACGGGCGCGGCAGCCGCGACGCAAACTGAGCCGGCCGAGACGTCCGGCAAGCTCGGCGGCTGGCTAGCCAGACTGGGGGCATCCGGCCCGATCTCCTCGCACGACGTGCCGGGCCGTTCCGAGCGAGGACAGGAGTTCGTGCGGCATGTCGCCGCAGCGGACTTCGAGCCGTTCGCGTTGCGAAACTACCCCAAGGGCACGCTGGGCCTGCCGGAAATCGACACGCAATTCTCCGGCGCGGCCGACTTGGAGGGGTACCGCAGCCAAAGCCGCGTCCGGCTGGCAGGCTTGCTCATCGTATCCGTGGACTGCGTGGCAAATCCGCACGTTGTCGAACGCCTAGTCCCAGCGCCGTGCATTGCCGACCCCAATGCCTTGGTACGGGTGATGACAATCCGCGGCCTGAATGACCCGGCCCTCGACGAGGCTTGGCTGCTTGCCCGCTGCGGCATCGACGGGCAGCGGGCCTGGTACGCGATCTCTCACTTGAAGACCTCCTTGGCAGGCAGCGAATTCGGCCGAGAGGCGTGGGGCTACCCGACCCAGGATGGCGCGGCCCACGCACTGCTCGGGGCGAATCGCTTCACGTCGTCGGTGATGCGCCGCGACCAGAGCCTTTACCGGGCCGACGGATCCTACGGCGGATTCTCGACGGGCACATCGCTGAACGAAATGCTGGTAGTGACGCTGCGTCCAAAGATCGGTGCCGACTCAGAGCCGCGACGCGGAGAGCTGCTGCTGCAGCCGTGGTACTACCAGGGGTTGCGCAAGCCGCTCAACCGCCAGAGCCTGTATGCGTCGTTCTCGGCCCCGGCGGACAACGACGCGGTCAACCCGTGGAACCGGATGGGGCCAGTCGATGCGTACTGGGCGGACATCTACGACGACGCAGACTTGCAGCGCCTGCCGGCGGCGCGGGCGGGCGAGGTGGCTGACATCGCGCCCTACTACCGCGACCGTTGCGACGGACGGCTGCCGTGGGAGCCTCCGCCCGCCGGCGCGCAGGAACGCACGTCAGACTAGGTGACTTCGGCGCGCGCCTTGCTCAGGCGCTCGTCGAGCGGCAGAAATTCCTGCTCGTCAGGCCCGGCATAGATCTGGCGCGGGCGGGCGATGCGCTTTTCGGGGTCCGACATCAGTTCTTCCCAATGAGCCAGCCATCCGGCCACCCGCCCAAGCGCGAACAGCACCGTGAACATCTCGATCGGGAAGCCCATCGCCTGATAGATGATGCCCGAGTAAAAGTCGACGTTCGGGTAGAGCCGCCGCTTGACGAAGTAGTCGTCCTCAAGAGCGATCCGCTCGAGCTCTGTCGCAAGATCGATCTTGGGATTCTTGCCGGTAATCTCGAAAACCTCCGCGGCAATCCTTTGCAAGATGCGGGCGCGCGGATCATAGTTCTTGTAGACGCGGTGGCCGAATCCCATCAGGCGCCGCTCGCCGGCCTTGACCTGGCGCATGAATTCCGGGATCGCGGAGGCGCTGCCGATCTCGTCGAGCATCGCCAGCACCGCCTCGTTGGCACCGCCGTGCAGCGGCCCGTAGAGCGCCGAAGCGGCCGCTGCCACGCCCACGAAGGGATCCGCGTCGGCGCTGGCGACCTGGCGCATCGTCGAAGTGGAGCAGTTCTGTTCGTGCTCGGCGTGCAAGATGAACAAGGTATCGAGAGCCCGTGCCAAGACCTTGAGGTTGCCCTCATTGGTCTGGCGGGGGGTGCCGCTCCACAGCATGTGGATAAAGTTCTCGGTGTAGCTCAGTCCCAAGTCAGGATCCGGATAGGCGTAGCCCTGGCTCTTGCGGTAGACGTAAGCGGCCACCGTTGGCATCTTGGCCACCAAGCGCAGCTGCTGGCGGTATCGGTTGCTGCGACTGTCGATCTGCTTAGCGTCCGGATAGAACGTTGACAGCGCTGCCACGGTGCTGACCAACACACCCATGGGATGGGCGTCATACAGGAATCCGTCCATGAACTTCTTGAGGTTCTCATGGACGCGGGTATGCTCCATCAGCTCCGTGTCCCACACTTCCAATTCGTGGCGCGTGGGCAGCTCTCCGTTGAGCAGGAGGTAGGCCACCTCGGTGTAGGTGCAGTTCTCGGCCAGCTTTTCGATCGGGTAGCCGCGATACCGCAGAATTCCCTTGGCGCCGTCAATGTAGGCGATCCGACTGGTGCAAGCGGCGGTGTTGGTGAAACCGGGATCGTAGCTCAGCATGCCGAACTCGCCAGGATCCTGGCGGATCTGGCGCAGCTCGATCGCCCGAACGGACGCGCTGGAGATAGGGAGCTCGTACTCGCTTCCTGTGCGAGAGTCCGTAATGCTGAGCTTGCCCTCGTCCAAAGCCCTCTCCCAAGCCGTCCCGTGGGGACGCAACGGTTCCCAGAATAACAAACCCGAACCGGCAGCCCGCAGGCCCCGCCGGGGCATCGCGCCGCGGGGCATCACCACCCGCCCTTGCAACGCTCTGCGGAGGTCATGCCAGCGCGACGCGCGACACGGAGCGGGACTATACACTGGGTGCTACCGACTCATGCCAGAAAACTCGCTCACGCGGCGCGGCCTGATCCGCACTGCCGCGGTCGTGCCACTGTCTGCGGCCTCCACCAGCGCGGCGAACTCCGCGGTCTCGGTCGGGATCATCGGCCTCGGAGGCAGGGGCAGCAGCCATGCCCGCCACATCGCGGGCCTGCCACAGGCCCGGCTGGTCTCGGTCGCCGAGATCTCCGACGCCTCCATCGAGCGGGCGAAGGAACGGGTCTCCCTAGACGGCGTGCGCCTGCACAAGGATCTCAACGAGGTGCTCGCCAGCGATGTCGACGCCGTCATCATCGCCACCCCGGTGTACATGCATCCGGACCACTTCGAGGCCGCGATCCAAGCGGGCAAGCACATCTACATCGAGAAGCCCGCCGCGGAGGACGTCGAAGGGGCCAAGCGGGTGATGCGCTTGGCCGACGCGGCCCCGCGCCGCCTCAACATCACGTTCGGCTTCCAACAGCGCCACGGCGACGTGTACCACGCGGCGAAGAAGCTGATCGATTCCGGCGAGATCGGCAAGATCAACCTAGTCCACTCGCATTTCCTCAAGAGCGGCATGACCGGGAAGGAGCCGGTCCGCCCCAAGCCGACCGACCCGGCGGACAGGCTGGCCCAGTGGAAGCGCTGGCGCGACACCTTCGGCGAGATCATCACCGAGACGTTCTGCCACAACATCGACGCGATGAACTGGTTCGTCGGCGCACACCCCGTCAAGGCCATCGGCACGGGCGGACGCGCCGTGATGAAGTATGGCGACCTGCTCGACCACCTCAACGTCACGTTCGACTATCCCGGCAGCGTCCAAGCCAACCTGGCCGGCGCGTACATGTGCCCCCCGTTCTACCGGGAGGTCTACGAGCGCTACTTCTGCCAGGATGGCGTGGTAGAAACCGCCCGCGGCTACTGGCGGTTTCACAGGGGGCGCAACGACGTGGTCGAGGAGAAGTCCCCGCACGACATCACCATCGACGCCTTGGAGGAGTTCTTCGGGCGCATCCTCGAAGACAAGCCCGCGAACACCGGCGTGAGGGGCGCGGAGAGCACGCTGACAGCCCTTTTGGGGGAGATGGCGATCGCGCACCGGGCCGAGGTCACGTGGGACCAGATGATGAACGCGTAGCTCGCCTCCGCGCCGGGCGCGTCGTATAATCCCAGGCGTGGCCAGACCGGGCCCTGGAGAAAAGCAATGATCCGACAAGGTGTCGTGCGCGCCGTGTTCGTGGCGCTGTTCGCGCTGTGTGCCTTGACCGGCTACGAGTCGGCGAAGACCGAGGCGCTGATGGCCGACGCGGCCAATCGCTTCCTTGAGTCCCTCGACCGCATGCAGCGCATGGGGACGCTGTTTGCCATGGACGCCGAGGAGCGCACCAACTGGCACTACTTCCCCGAAACCGGCTTCGCGGACGAGTACGGCTACGTGCGCAACGGGATCACGTTCAAGGACATGGACCCGAAGCAGCGCCATCTCGCCTACGGCCTGCTGAGCACGGGGCTGGGCCGCGCGGGATTCGTCAAGACCATGAATGTGATGGCGCTGGAGGAGATCGTCCGCGTGATCGAGGACGACCGAACCGGCTACCGTGACACCGAGCGCTTCCATTTCACGTTCTTCGGCGAGCCGGGCATGACGGGCGACTGGGGCTGGCGAGTGGAAGGCCACCACGTCTCGCTTCACTACTTCATCCGCGACGGCAAGCTGGTGGCGTCCAGCCCCACCTTCCTGGGTGCCAATCCTCACGAGGTTCCGCAGGGGCTGCACAAGGGCATGCGAGCCCTCGAGCGCGAAGAGGACATGGCACGGGCGCTGCTCGTATCTCTGGATGCCGCTCAACGCAAGCGCGCGATCTTCGACAAGCAGGCTCCGTACGACATCGTGACGATGGCCGACAAGCGTGCCAAGCTGGACGGCGAGCCGCAGGGCGTTGCCGCGTCGGAACTAACCGACGGCCAGTATCAAGACCTGCTCGCACTGATCGGGGAGTACGCCGCCACGATGCCGCCGGAGGTCGCTGCGCGGCGCATGAAGGCAGCCGCGCAGACGCCCAAGGGTGATCTCCTTTTCGGCTGGGCGGGGGACATCGACCGACCGGCCGCCGAGCCGATCGAGATCGGCAGCAAGACCACCGAGAACCGGCACCTGGCCGGCAACTACTACCGCATCCAGTCGCCAACCTTCCTGATTGAATTCGCCAACACCCAGAACCAGAGCAATCACAGCCACGCGGTCTGGCGCGAATTCGAAGGGGACTTTGGATACGACGTGCTAGCCGCGCACTACCGGGGCGATGGCCACGCCGCTGCGACAGTGGCTGCGGACTGAGCCAACAACCCGCGGCGACTACGGGATCAAGTTCGGCGGGTGTCCAGTACGCGAGAGTTCGACACTCCCGACCGAACGACGATCAGGGGTCGCGGCAGGGCGCGACGCCGACGATCTTGTTGAGAGAATCGCCGATTCGGGAGGACCGAACTAGCGGTCAATCGACAGCAAGACTTCCGACATCCGTGCTTCCCCAGGCTCGATGCATTTCCGTTGTCGTCAGATCCAAGAACCCCTTCACGATCCACTCTCTCCCCAAGTCGAAGAAGTCGAAGGCCCCATTGATCCCCTTGTCGATGGGGGACCCGCGAGCGGTTAGGGTCAGGACGAGGATCGGCGATCGATCTTCCTCCTTCCACGCTGGCGTCAGCGAAACGTGGAGCCTTCCCAACGGGCTATTGGATTCATTCCGAATCACGAATCTCTGCTGGATGCTCGCATCTTCTGATTCGGGCAAGAAAGAGCGTGGTTGCGGGGTCCAGGTTCGAAGGACCCCTTCGATTTGTCCGTGTCCCTGCCATGCCTCACAGGTCTCGATGTGGTTGATGTAGGTGATTTCGCATTGGTCGATCGCAAGCTTGCCAAGCTTCTCGTCGGTCAGAAACTCTTGGAACTCCCAGACCTCATGCCGAAAGTTCGTGCGGATGCGCTCATAGCGGGGATAGGGTGTCGAGATCTTCCCTGTCTTGCGCCAATTGTGAATGAGTCTCCCCGCCTGAATCTGGATGAGTTCCGTCTTCGATTCGTTCAAGAAGCATACCCGCGGCAACGGCGGCTTTGCGTCGATCATCGCCTCCTCGTGCCGCGGCGACGGCACTTCGAAGCTCTCCCGCACAGCGTCTAGCGGCGTGCGCTCTTCGACCAGTGGGAACGTGTGGCGGTACTTATGCCACAGCAGGCCGACATGGGCCGGGCTGAACTCTCTTAACGGTTGGAACTGAAGCGACAGGACTGTTTCCACCAAGGGTGGATCTCGAAAGTCTGGCAGGCCCTCCGGCCTGAACAGGCGAGTCGTCATCGGATCGTCTTCGGCTAGGTTCGTTTCAGCACGTTGCGACTGCTTCCGGTTCAGAAACACATCAAGTGTAAGCGATGTCGCCAGACCCCTCCCAAGGGCTCCGGCAGTCTCGCTAATGCCTGCGGTTGCCCGGACCCTCGACTCAGCCCGCGGTGCGCCTGGAGACCCGCGGGTTGAGACGCTGGGCGCGAAACCCTGCAAGGGGATTTGTGCGAAACTCTCAATGTGCGTCGCATCCATGGGAGTGACGTACCGCTTCTCAATGGACCCGCTTCGCTTCGAGGAAGCCCGTGCGATCGTCTCCGAGCGCACGCGGGAAACCGTTGGCCAACTCACGGCCGAGGCCGTGCCGCTGGATGCCGCAACGGGCAGGATATTGGCCCGCGATATCTGCGCTGACCGCGATTATCCGCCGTTCAACCGCTCGGCAAGGGACGGGTACGCGGTCATCGCGTCCGATGTCTCCAGGGTGCCGACAACGCTTGAACTGATCGGCGAGACCCGTGCCGGCGAGCCCTCGCACTTCGCGCTGGAGCCGGGCCAGACCGTCGAGATCATGACCGGAGCCCCCGGGCCGGAGAACGCCGACGCAGTGGTCATGGTCGAGTACTCACAGCGGGATGGATCGTCGGTGACACTCGCCGACTCGGTCCCGGCGGGGCGCAATCTGATCCCATCCGGCTCGGAGACCAAGCGAGGCCAGTGCGTGCTTCGGGCAGGCACCAAGATCGGGTACCCCGGCGTGGCGCAGCTCGGGACGGTCGGTTGCACGGACGTGCCGGTGTACCGCCAGCCAAACGTGGCAATCCTGTCGACGGGCGATGAAGTGCTGCCGATCGGCTCTCGCCCGCAGAGCTACCAGATCCGCAACTCCAATGCCCATTCGCTGGCTGCCCAAGTGCGTCGCAGGGGAGGCCTGCCGCGCATCCTGCCCATCGCGAACGACACTCTCGAGGACACCCGCCACCGCATCGAGGAGGGCTTGGCCAGCGACGTCCTGTTGCTGTCAGGCGGCGTGTCGATGGGCAAGCACGACTTGGTGGAGGAAGTCCTGGCCGACCTCGGCACAGAACTGTTCTTTACCTCGGTTAGGATCCAGCCGGGTAAGCCTCTCGTGTTTGGGCGCTGCAGGGACACCCTCGTGTTCGGCCTGCCCGGAAACCCGCTCTCGACCATGGTCACCTTCGAGGTGTTCGCTTCCATTGCGGTCGATCTGGCCAGCGGAGCCCCGAGCTCGCCCCTGCGGTTTCAGCAAGTGCCGCTAGCGGAGGCCTTCCGGCACAAGCCTGTCCTGACCCGCTTCCTGGGAGCGCGACTCGAGGGGGAGTTCGGAGACACTCGCGTGCGCGCCGACCGCGGCCAAGGATCCGGCGACGTCACAGCATTCGCCCGGGCGGACTGCCTGATGGTCGCCTCGGACCATCGCGCGGAATGGGCGGCAGGCGATCTGATCAGCGTGATGCCCCTATGAGCAGACTGTCTCACTTCGATGACGCGGGTTCCGCCTCGATGGTCGACGTGGGCTCCAAGTCGGCGACGCAGCGCTCCGCCAAGGCTCGCGCGTTCGTCCGCCTGGCGCCGGAGGTGCTGGAGCAGCTGCCCCGAAACCCCAAGGGCGATCCCTTGGAGATCGCCCGCATTGCCGGGATCCAAGCGGCAAAGAAGACCGCCGACCTGATCCCGCTGTGCCACCCCCTGCCATTGACACATGCCGATGTCGCGGTCGAGGTCCAGGAGGGCGGCGTCGCGATCACCGCCACCGCGGCAACCTTCGCTCGCACCGGAGTCGAGATGGAAGCGATGTCGGCGGCGACGGTGGCCGCCTTGACCGTCTATGACATGTGCAAGGCGCTCGACAAAGGCATCGAGATTCGCGAAATCCGATTGCTCGAGAAAACCGGCGGCAAGAGCGGCACCTACCGCCGCGACAGCACCTCGGGGCCCGACAGCGCTGACCTTTGATGGGCGAAGCTTAACAATGGAGACTCTGTCGCAGCGAACCATGCACCGCGCCCTGTCCAGACCATGCATTCTCGCCACGGCCGCCGCGCTAGCCGCCGGCGCGCTCGCCGCCCAAGACGGCGCAGACCTGTTCGATCCCGAGACCCTGTTCGAGTCGGACCAGCCCGCCATCTTCCTGGAGGAAATCGACGAGGTGACCGTTCCCGTCACCGTCCGCAGCCCGAAGGGCGAGTACATCCACGACATGATCAAGGAGGACTTCAACGTCTTCGACAACGACGTCGAGCAAGAAGTGGTGGGCTTCGACGTGAGCTTCCTGCCGATCTCGATGGTGATCTGCGTGCAGACGAGCGACCGTGTCGAGGGCATCCTGGGCGATATCCGCAAGACCGCCTATCTGTTCACCGAACTCGTGCTCGGCGAACACGGCGAAGCGGCGCTGATGACGTTCGACAGTCGCATCAAGCTGCTGGTGGACTTCACCAACGACACCAAGAAGCTCGACGCAGGACTGAAGGGGATGCGCATCGGTACGTCTGCAGTTGCCCTCGCTGACGCCATGTACAGCGCAATCCGCATGCTCCTCAAGCGCCCGGAAAGCCATCACAAGATCATCGTGGTGATCTCGGAGTCCCAGAACAACGGCAGCCGGATCGGCTTGGGCGAAAGCCTCCGCACCGCGCAGCTGTACAACATCGCGATATACCCCGTGCGCTTGTCGACGCTGTCGGCGCGGCTGCGCCGCAAGCCCGAAGTCCGGGCGCCGACTATACCCGCCGGAATAGTCGTGCGGCCCACCATGCCCGGCACGCCGAACACGCCGACCGCGCAGCAACAGGCCACTTACTCGGTCACCCCGAACATGATCCCGATCATCATCGATCTGGTCCGGGGCGTGAAGAACCTGATTTTCGACAATCCGCTGGAGGTGCTGTCAAAGGGGACCGGCGGCCGCGCCTACAGCCCGCGCACCACCAGCGGCGTCCAAGAATCCATCATCAAGATCGGCGAGGACATCCGCAGCCAGTACCGGCTGAGCTACCGGCCCAACAACCTCAACGAGCGCGGCATCTATCACCGCATCGAGGTCACCGTTCCCTACGAGAAGCTGCGTCTGCGGCACCGCGTGGGCTATTTTCACGGACCCACGGCAATGCCCGACGGAGAGCCCGTCGAGAGCAGCGACGACGCTGAGGAGTGACGGCAGCGAAACTGCCGAGGGTCCGGGCCGGACCGACATTGCTATCATCAGGGCAGGGCAATCATGGGCATTCCGAACGCGAGAAAATACTCGATCTACAAGCCTGATTCCGGGGAGCGGGCGACCGTCGTCGCGGTGCTGCCCAAGGGCGCTGATGTCAAGGCCTATCTCGAAGACGCCGCCAAGCGCTTCGACTGGAAGGCGTGGGAGGAACAGAGAGCCTCCCTCAGCAAAGTTCGCGTCGGTCAGCAGAAGCAGCGGAAGCGCTAGCCCGGCTCCGGGCGCCAGCGGCACCCCTGCAACCCCGCCCGCCTCCCAGACGCCTTTGCAAGTATGGCGTTCCGTTCCATACATCACCTCACCCGGCTCTCAGCGTGCCTAGTGGCGACCGCGCTGGCGCTCTGGGCGCAGCCCAGCGAGGCGACCAAGCGCCTGCAAGAGCGCAACAAGATGTTCGAGCCGGCAGTGATCCAGGTCGCCGAGAATGTCTACACCGCGATCGGCTACCAGGTCTCCGCGAATTCGATGATCGTCGGCGACGATGGCGTGATCATCGTCGATCCAGGGCAAATGCCCTCGGCTGCCCGAGAAGTGCGGGCGGCGTTCGAAGAGATCAGCTCGCTTCCGGTGCGCGCCATCGTTTACACCCACGGCCACGGGGACCACACGAACGGAGCGCCGGCCTTCTTCGAGCCCGGCAAGGGGATCGAAGTCTGGGCGCGGGACAACTACGGCTCCGAGCAGGCCCTCGTGCGCAGCAAGGGCCTCGGCCCCGGCCTGCGGGCCTCGAACAGCCAAGGCTTCGATCTGCCGCTGGAGCAGCGGATGGGCATCGGCATTGCAATCCCGCCGGACCGCCGACCGCAGGGCAACATGATGCAGGACGGGCTGCGCCGGCCCGGCGCGCCCGCCGCCAGCCCGCGGCCAGCTCAGGTGCGCCCCACGCACAAGTTCTCGGAACAGCGCAAGTCGCTGGAAATCGCCGGCGTCCGGCTTGAGTTGGTGGCGGCTCCGGGCGAAACCCAAGACCAGCTCTACGTCTGGCTGCCGGACCAGCGAGTGGTCTTCGCCGGAGACAACTTCTACCAGTCCTGGCCCAATGTCTATCCACTGCGCGGCACGGCCCGCAGGTCGTTGCGCGACTGGATCGCCAGCATCGACAAGATGGTCCAGCAAGACCCGCTGCATGTCGTGGGCGGCCACACGACACCGATGCTCAACGACGCCAAGACCGTCCTCGCCAACTATCGCGACGCGATGCAGTGGGTGCTGGACCGCACCCTCGACGGGCTTTCGAAGCAGATGACCCCGGACGAGTTGGTCGAATACGCCCGGCTTCCCGAGCGCTTCGCCGAGCTGGACTACCTCGGGGACTACTACGGCACGGTCGAGGGCACGATTCGAGACCTCTACGCCCAGGATCTCGGGTGGTTCGACGGGGACGCTCTGTCCCTGCACCGCGAGAGCCCGCGCAAGCAATCCGAGCGCCTCGCCGACCTAGCCGGCGGAGTGGACGCGCTCGTCGCCAAGGCTCGCGAGTTGATGGATTCCGACGACCCCCTCGGCGCGGCGCAACTGCTGCGTCACGCCATCCGCCTCCGCCCGGAGGACAGCGCCGCCAAGCTGATGATGGCGGACGCGCTGGCAATCGTAGGCGAGCGCACCTTCAACGGCCCGGTGCGAAACTACACGCTCTCGACATCCAACCGCTACCGCAAGCAAGCGCAAGAGCAGCAGTAGCCGACCCTCACAGTCGGGCGCGCAGCACGCGCAGAGCCTCCACAGCAGCGGAGGAGACTTCGGGAACGGCATCCCGCGTCAGGTTCTCCAAGTGCGGGACGCTCTCGCGCGTGCCGCTCTGAGACAGCACGAAGGCCAGGTGGCGCCGCTGCGGCACGGAGCCGGTGGTGAGCGGGATGTACAGCTTCGACAGGACTTCGGGATCGCGTGCCAGCTCAACCAAGAAGGGACGAGCCTCAAGCCGCCGCGCCGTGGAGTTGAGGCCTTCGATCAGGTAGGCAAGGCGCAGGGGGTTGCCGAGCAGCACCCCGGCGAAGGCCAGGGACAGCCTCACGCCCTCTGCCTTCTCGATCGAGAACTGATGATCGACCACCCGCTTGTCGGCGGGATCCCCGATGCGGCCTAGGCCCTCGGCCGCCGCAGCCCGCAGGAGCTTGTCCTTGTGGCTGAGAAAGCTCGTGAACAGGCGGCGCTGGCCGTTGTCCGGAATCTTGGCCAGGGCGGTCAACGCGTGCGCCCGAATGCGGCCCTTCTTGCTCGCCTGGCAGATCTGCACCAGTTGCGGTACCGCCTCGGGAGTGCGGAGCTGGCCCGCTGTCAAGATCGCGGCCTCCTGGACTTGCAGCGCCGGATCGCGCAACAGGAAGACGATGTCGGGGCCCGCGCTGATGGCCTGAATCTTCTTGATCGCGAGCACGCTCTCGATAATCGTGGCTGAGTCGCGCGACCGCGCGCCCTCCAGCAGCGCGTCCGCGTGCTCGTTACCGCGCAGTACGCCCAGCGCTCGGGCCGCGTTCGCCGTGGCCTCGTTGCTGCCGCCGCGCACGAGAACATTCGCAATGGCCTCGAGCGCCGCAGGATTGACCTCGACGTAAGCCGAGACCACAAGCGGGCTCGGCTTCGAGAACCGCGCCTTGAGCGCAGACGCGAACGACTTCAGCGCCGACAGCCGACCGAGCCTCACATAGTCGGGCACGTACAGCGACACCAAGCCGTCCACCGCCAACGCCTGCACGTCCGGCGAGGCATCCGCGGCAGCGTCGATCAGCAGCGGCTGCGCCTCGAGGGACCGCATCTTCATCAGCGCGATCACCGCCGCGGCCCGGACTTCCTCGGAATCGTCGCTCAGCAAGGGAGCGAGCTTATCCAAGTGCCGGAAGCCGTCAGGCGACTTGGACATCGCCCGAACCGCCTTGACCCGCTCATCCTCTTCGGCTGACTCCAATCCCGCGACCCAATCCTGCGCGGACAGAGCGAATACCGCGAGCGTTCCCCACAGGAGGATCCTCCAGCTGGAAGCTATGGCCCGCATATCACCCTCGGTCGGCTCGCCGAACTACACATACTCTAAACGAACCTGGTGCGGAATCAAGCCGGCCGAGAACCCCCTGTCAAGCAGCAGTTGCCCCGACTTGAGCACTTCTGGATCCATGTCTGTGGTATGGCCGTTGACGTACATGCCAACGAAGCTGTCCGCCAGGTCCTTGTCCAAGCCGCGCGAGAATTGCAGCGCGTATTCCAGCGCTTCCGACCGATGGTCGAGCGAGTACTGGATCGTGGCCGCCAGCTTGCGGCGGGCCTCCTGCTGGATCTCCGAAGGCAGCTCGCGCAAGATGCAGTTGCAGCCCAGGGGCAGCGGCAAGCCCTCGGAGCGCTTCCACCACTCGCCAAGATCGACCACGTCGTGCAAGCCCGAGTCGGCAAACGTCAGCTGTCCCTCGTGGATCACCACTCCCGCGTCAACAGCCCCGCTCTCCACCTCGCCGATGATCTTGTCGAACTCGCAGACAACTGGCTCGACGGCCGGCTCGTAGAGCTTCAGTGCGAGGTACGCCGTCGTCAACAGGCCCGGAACGGCGACCCGCTTGCCCGCCAGATCGCGCGGCTCCAACTCTTCCGAAGCGACGACGATCGGACCGTAGCCATCGCCCACGCTGGACCCGGCCGCGGTCAGCACGTAGCGGTCGGCCACGTACGGATACGCATGGTAGGAGATCGCTGTCATGTCATAGCGTCCCGCGTGCGCGTCTTGGTTGAGCGATTGGATGTCCTTCAGGACGTGTTTGAATTCGAGCAGGTCGGACTCGATCTTGTGCGTGGCCAGGGCGTAGAACATGAACGCGTCGTCGGCGTCGGGGCTATGCGCGATCGTAAATTCGCGTTTGTCGGGCATGTGGGTTGCTAGACTCAGGTTACCAGATGGCCTCAGGTTCGATTCCGGCAAAAGACACGGCTGACAAACGAGTTTTGGCCGCGATTCCAGACCTGTTCTTCGGCTCGAAGGTCTCCGGGACGGCCAGGCAGCTCGGCGTTTCCGTCCGGTTCGCGGGCTCTCGCCAAGCGCTCGTCGAGGCGGCGAATTCCCGGCCGGACTTGATCATTGTCGACCTGGATGCAACCTCGGTTGATCCGCTCGGCGTAGTTGGCGAGCTGCGCTCGCTCGCACCGTCCGGCGCTCCGCGCTTGATCGCGTTCGCCAGCCACGTCCGCGAGACCGTCCTGCAAGAGGCCCGCGATGCCGGCTACGACGAAGTCTACACGCGGGGAGCGCTAGCCGCCAGCCTGCCCGGCCTGCTGGCGTCCCTGCGATAGGGAACGGCCCCCGGTTCGGTCAGATCGCGGCCGGACTGACCGGAATCGCGGTGCGGGATCCTTCCACCAGCACGATGCCGCTCTCCGAGATGCCGTAGTTGTGGATGTCGGCCTCCCGGTCGAAGCCGATCCTGGCGCCAGCCGGGATTCTGGCGTTCTTGTCGATGATGGCCCGGCGGATCTGCGCACCCTCGCCAATGTGGCAGCGCGCCATCACGATGGAGTCTTCGACGCACGCGCCCGACTCCATGTGGACATTGCGCCCCAAGATCGACTGGCGCACTGAGGAGCCGTACAGCACGCAGCCCTCGGAGATCACGGAGTCTACGACATCGCAGCGCCGCCCCTCGGCGTCCGTGCAATAACGCGATGGCCCGGTTGGGTATTCGGCCGTGCGGAGCGGCCATTCCGGGTTGTACAGGCTCAATTTAGGGCTGATGGATCGCAGGTCCATGTTGGCGTCGTAGAACGACTCGATCGTGCCCACGTCACGCCAGTAGCCGTGATTCTCGGGCTTCTCGCCGGGCACCTCGTTGCTGAGGAAGTCGTATGCGTAGATCGGCACGGCGTCGACCATCTCCGGCAGGATGTTGTGGCCGAAGTCATGAGAGCTGTCCGGGCGAGCGGCGTCCCGCCGCAACGCGCTCACCAGCGTCGTGGGGTCGAACAGGTAGTTTCCCATCGAGGCCAGGCACCAGCCTGGCCGGCCGGGAATCTCGGGCGGCTTGGCCACCTTCTCATAAAAGCGCAAGATGCGCCAGTCCTCGTCAACCTCCATCGTGCCGAAGCGCTCCGACTGCGAGACCGGAATCGGAAGGGCCGCAACGGTGCCCACCGCGCCCCGGTCGCGGTGGTAGTCGATCATCTGGCGGATGTCCATGAAGTAAATGTGGTCCGCGCCGAAGACGGCCACCATTTCGGGCTGTGACAGTTCGATCAGGTGGATGTTCTGGTGGATCGCATCCGACGTGCCGCGATACCACTGCGGGCCCTTGCGCATCTGCGCGGGCACCGGCAGGATGTACTGGCTGGTGAGCAAATCCGAAAACTGCCAGGCGTTGCGCATGTGCTGCAGCAGGGACTGGCTCTTGAACTGCGTCAGGACGTAGATCGAGTAGATCCCGGAGTTGACGAAGTTGCTCAGGACGAAGTCGATGATGCGGTACTTGCCCCCGAACGGCACGGCCGGCTTGCTCCGCTCCTTGGTCAGGGGAAAGAGGCGTGTACCCTTGCCGCCAGCCAGGATGAGTCCTAGAACCTTTACGTTTTCCATGCGATTGGGCCTCCTGAGACGGCCGGCCGCCCTAACGGTCAGATCATTGCCGCTGCAAGCGGCCATCCAGTAATTCGGCGCGGGCGGGAAAGCGGGCGGCCAGGCCCGCGCTGTGCGTGACTGCGATGAGCAAGATGTTCTGCTCGCGCTGCAATTCCAGCAGCAGGCTGCCGACTGTTTCCGCGCTGACACGGTCGAGGTTCCCTGTGGGCTCGTCCGCCAGCACGACGGGCGGCGCGTTGATCAAGGCGCGGGCGATGGCGACGCGCTGCCGTTCTCCGCCCGACAGTTCGGAGGGCAGTCGGTCCATGCGCTCGGCCAGCCCCACGCGCTCGAGCAGCTGCTTGCCGCGGGCCACGAGTGCAGGCGTGGCGCCGCCGGCCGGCAGCGTCGGCAGCAATACGTTTTCGAGGCTGGTGCACTGCGGCAGCAGGTGGTGGTCCTGCAGGACAAACCCGACGGTCTTGTTTCGGAACGCGGCAACGCCAGCCCGGTCCAGCGCGAACGGATTCTGGCCACACACCTCGACCGTGCCGCCGCTGGGCGTTTCCAGCGACCCCAGGATGTAGAGCAGGGTGCTCTTTCCGGAGCCGGAAGGGCCCATGATGGCCAAGGCCTCACCCAGCGACATCTCCAAGGAAAGATCGTTCAACACCTGCAGCGCGCCCGCCGGATGCGGATACACCTTGCGCAAGGAGCGAACAGAGAGATCGGGGGGCATTGCCTGAGGATCGCCGGAGCGATCGCGCGCCTCCAATCCCATTGTTCCACAAAGGGCAAGTGGTGGTAGAATCTTGCGACCGGCGTAGCGCCGGGCAGGCCGAGCGACCATCCGGGCCGCTAGGCATCAGACCACGGCAGCTGGCAGCGTTCACGGCCCTGCCGCACGAAGGAACAGACAGCCCGTGCTACTGATCGGACCTCCCGGCAGCGGCAAGACAGCGCACATCCTACGGGCCCTCGAGACTGCGATCCGTGCCGGCCGCAGCGACGAAGTCCTGCTGCTGGTTCCGACCGCCAGCATGCGGAATCACCTGCTCAACCAGCTGGCCCGGAGGGGCCTGATGGTGCCCGCAAGGGTGGTTTCGACGATGCCGGAGTATGTCCGGAGCTTGACCCCGGACGTTCGCGAGGCCGGCGGAGTCGTCGAGGATCGCCTTCTGAGCCAAGCCGTGGAAGCTTCGGGTCAACCGGGCCTGGAGTCCCGTTCCGGCTCGGCCCGGCTGCGCAGCCGCATCGACGGCCTGATGCGCGAGTTCTGGGCGGCCGGGGCAGACAGCTACCAAGTCGAGCCCGCCGCGCGGACACGCCAGCAGCGCGCCTTCGCGGGAGTCTTCCGTGAATTCGAGAGCAGCCTGGCGCAGGAGGGTTTCGCCCACACCAACCAGCGGATAGCGCTGGCGGCCGCGCGGATCCGCGAGCAGGGCTTGAGCGCGGTCCGGACAGTCTACGTCGATGGCTTCGACATCTTCACCAAGCAGCAGGAAGAACTCCTGGGTGCCTTGGACGAGCAGTCCGAGGAGTTCGTCGTGGCGATGCCGGAGGGCCTGCCGCATTACCCGCCGGGCAAGCCCGAACCGCTGCCGCCGCCCCCCCGCGATGCAGCCTTGAAGCCGGAATTGGTAGAAGCGCCCTCTCCCCGCGCGGAGGTCATGGAAATCGCCAGGCGGATTCTCGCCAGCAACCGGCCGCTACACCAGCACGCAATCATCGTGCGCTCGCTCGAGCACTACGCCGGGCTCATCCGCGAGGTGTTCGAGGCCTTGGGCATTCCTCACAGGTTCTGGAGCAGGGACTCCCTGGCCGACCACGGCGTGACCCGCCACTTCCTAGAGTGGCTGCGCGTCATCGAGTCGCGCTTCTCCGCAGAGAGGGCGATCGAAGCGATATGCTCCCCGCTCACTCCGGTCGGTGCCGATCCCGGGATCGACAAGTTTGATTTCGCGGTGCGGGATGCGCTGCCCGGCGAGGGACTGGAATTCCTAGTGAATTCGGCGGGAGAGTTTCCGGCGGTCAGGCGGTTCTTGCGGGGGCTCGCACCGTGCCAGGACTGGCACCGGCGGCACGTCGGCGCGAAGCGCTGGCAGGCCGACTGCCTAGAACTGCTCAACTGGGTCCAGCACTTGCGGCCTCCGGTCGGGACGGAGTCGTTCCTGCGGACATGCGACTGGCGAGTCGCCATCCGGGCGCGGCAAGCCTTGGCGCGCGCGCTCGAGGAAACGGGCGACCTGCCCGAATTCGCGGGCAGGAAGCGACCGGCGCTGCAGACATTCGCCGACGCGTTCGAAGACGTCCTTCGCAACACGACCCTGGCCGTGCCGGACCAGCGCTTCGACGTCGTGCATGTTCTGCCGATCGCAGAGTCCCGGCAATGGTCGATTCCGGTTGCGTTCGTCTGCGGGTTGGCAGAAGGCTGGTTCCCGCGCAGGTTTACGCAAGACATCTTCTTCGATGACGAGGATCGCATCCAGCTGCGCGGCCGAGGAATCGACCTGCGCACTTCGGCCGACCGGGCGCAAGCCGAGCGCCGGCTCTTCGAGGTCGCCTCCTCAAGGGCAACGCAGCAATTGGTCCTGAGCTACCCCCTGCGCGCCAGCGACGGCCAGCCTCAGGCGAGGTCGAGCCTGATCGAGGACGGCGCGGCCGAAGTTCGCCGCAGCCCGCGGCTGCGCATGGGATCCCCCGCTGCGGAATCGCCGTCCGAGCCCGCTGCCAGCCTGCCGCGCGCCCTGCTCGGGGCCGTGGCAGAACGGAACCCGCAATTCAGCGTCTCAGGCATCGGCGACTTCCGACAATGCCCCTACCGCTTCTTCTCGGCCACCACCCTTCGGCTGCAGGGCAGGCCGCCGCTCCCCGGCCAGAGGCTTGACGCGCAGGCGCTCGGCACGATCGTCCACGCCGCGGTCGACTGCTGGAATCGCGAGGGCGGGCAGATCGGCAAGATCCTGGATCGAGCCTTCGACGCAAAGCTGAGCGAGCTTCGTCTCGAAGAGACGTTTCGCACCGAGCGCTATCGCTTGGCTCTCCGTGCCGACCTGCAGCGCTTCGCCGACAGCGACCAGACCATCCAGATGGCGCTGCCGGAGGGCATGCAGTCGCGGTTCGAGGAAGCCGCGGAATTCCGTATCAGCAGCCTCGGCTCCCAGCCCGTCGTGAAATGCCGCATCGACCGCTACGACGTCGATCCGGACCAACGCTGTCTGGTTACCGACTACAAGTACGCTCGGCCGAGTCGTGTCAAGGAACTTCTCAAGCGGCACCTGGAGGGCGAAGAACTCCAGATGCTGCTCTATCTGGCCGCGCTCGAGCAGCAGCTCAGCTTCGAGCCGACCGGCATGGTGCTGTGCGGCCTGCGCGGGGAGACCAGCTTCGCAGGCGCTGCGATCGACGGCGAGTGCGGACTCCAGCCGATCACGCAGGACGCCATGCGCGCGCTGCTGGACACGGCCCGCTCCGAGGCGGCCGAGGCGGTCGAAGAAGTGCTCGACGGAGGCATCGCGGTTCGCCCGCGAGACCGCGAGTTCTGCGACAGCTTCTGCGAATTCGGCAGCGTCTGCCGCGTCGAATGGCTGCCGCCAAGCGACCTCGAAGAGTCCATGGACGGCACGAGCTGATGGAACTGACGCCGGAACAGCTGCGCGCCGTGCAGAGCTGGCAGCGAGGAGACATTTGCGTTGTCGCGGGGCCGGGCTCGGGCAAGACCCGCGTCTTGGTCGAGCGGCTGCGCTGGCTGATTGTCGAGCGGCACGTACGGCCCGAGCGCATTCTGGCCATCACCTTCACCGAGAAGGCAGCGCTTGAGATGCACTCGCGCCTGGTCGGAGAGAGCCGCCCGGCCAGCGAGCACCGAAGCCTCTTCGAGTCCGCCCAGATCTCGACCATCGACGCCTTTTGCAGCCGCCTGCTGCGCGAGCGCGCGCTCGAGGCCGGAGTCGATCCGGGGTTCGAGATGCTGGATGCGGGCGAAGCGAACGAACTGCTGTCCGAGGCCATCGAGCAGGCTCTCGACGAAGCCTTCGGCAAGAGCGGTCCGGGGCTGGAGGCGTTTCTCGCGAACTACGGTCCCAGCGCGGCACGATCAGCGGGCGAGGACACCTCGTCGATCCATAGAGACCTGGCGGACTTGATCTACCGGATCCGCAGCTACGGCTGCAGGCCGTTTACAACGAGCCCCCGGCCGCCCCTCGGCGCGCTGGCAGACGCTTTACGCTGCCTCTCCGGGGTCCAGCAGTCAGAGGGGGTCGCACGCGCGGCCGACGAGGCCAGACTGGCCTGCGCCGAGGCTGATGCCAGCCCCGCCGCGCTGGAGACGATCGCGGCCCTGCTGCAGCCCGTGCAGAGGCGCGGCGCAGCGAAGGAACTGGTGGGCGAGATCAAGGACGTTTTGTTGCCGGCCTGTCGCTCGGCTGCCGTTTGTGCGGCAAACGAGTCGGCCCGCAAGTGGCTGCGCGGGTTGGCACGACGCACGCTGGCCAGCTTCGGCGCAGCCAAGCGCACGTCGGGACGGCTCGACTTTGACGATGCCCTGGCCCTGGCAGCGGACCTGCTGGCGTCTCCCGATTGTCCGGCCTTGGCGTTCGAGCACATCTTGATCGATGAGTTTCAAGACACGAATCCTCTCCAGGTCCGATTGGTCGACCGGTTGCTGGACGCGCACGGGGACCGGCGGCCCGTTCGGTTCGTCGTCGGAGACATCAACCAATCGATCTACGGCTTTCGACATGCAGATCAGAACGTGTTCCGCCGGTACCGGGAGCGCGTGGAGCAGCGCGGCGGCGACGTCATCCGCCTGCTGGACAACTTTCGCAGCCGCCCAGAGGTGCTGGCCGCCGTGCATCGCCTGCTGCCCGGAGGCGATTCCAGCGGGGTGGAGCGCCACCGCCTCAATGCGGCGTACCAGTTTCCCCCCAAGGAATCGGCCTGCCTTGAAGTGCAAGTCGTGTGCGACGCCGGATCGGAGGCGCGAACGCAGGAAGCGCTTCGGCTGGCGCACCGGCTGCGGGCATTGAAGTCGGAGCTGCGCGTTGTCGACCGCGAGGCCGGCGGCGGCACGCGCGGCCTGCGGTGGGGAGATGTCGCCATCCTCGTGCGCACGCACGCCGGCGGCGCCGTCATCGCGGGAGCGCTCCGGCGGCACGGCATTCCTTGCCTGACCAGTACCGACCGCGGATTGTTCCATGCCCCCGAGACGGCAGAACTCGCAGCCTTCCTCCGGGTGGTGCGCAACCCGAGGGACGAGGTCAGTCTCGCAGCCGTGCTGAAGTCACCGTTTTGCGGCATCACGGATGCGGCCCTGCTGCGAATCAGACTCCTCTTCGAGAACCTCTCCGAAGCCCTGGCGGCAGACTCTCCGAACGCGGCCGGCCTGGACCCCGATGGAGCGAGGCGGTTGGAACGCTTCCGCCAACTTCTCGCTCGCTGCCGTGCCGATCGGGCCGCTGTCCCGCCGCGCTTCCTGCTGGCGCGCTCTATCTCGGGGTGCGGATATCGGTCATTTCTCGCCCGGCAGGACGACAGCGATCTGGCGCTGGCTCGGGTCGACCAACTGCTCGAATGGATCGCCAGAAAGGAGCGGCAAGGCCTCGTTTCGCTGGATGCGATCTCCGCCGCCCTAGATCGGGCGCTGGAGGCACAGCGCCCCGAAGAAGCCGCTCCCGAGGGCGCCGAGAGCGCGGCGTCGGTCCAAGTGCTGACCATGCACGCGGCCAAGGGCTTGGAGTTTCCCGTAGTGGTGCTGGCCGCGCTGCAGAGCCGCCCTACAGCGCGCCAAGCCGGGCTGTTGTTCTCGGAGGACCATGGCATCGGAGCCCGCTGGCGCCAGCCGTTCGAAGGCGACCCTGTGCCCGACACCGCGTTTGCGAGGACCAGCGCCGACATCGCCGAGCGCGAGCGCACGGAAGCGGAGCGGCTGCTGTACGTGGCCATGACACGTGCCGAAGAGCACTTGATCCTCAGCACATCGTATGCAGGTGCCACACAAAGGAGCGGCTGGGCCAAGACGGTCTTCGACAGGCTGGGCATCAACCCAAAGGAGGCTCCGACCGACGGCCTCGAGGAACGAATGATCGGAGACGTCGAGTTTCTCTACAGCAAGACAGTCGGGGAAGCGCCTGACAGCCAGGCGCGGGCCGCTGAAGCGTGGGCCGCCCCGGAGGTGCTCGAGCCGTTGGCCCCTGCAGCCCAGGCCGACTACTCAGCTGCTGTCACGTCGGTGTCGCTGTTTGCGGAGTGTCCCCGAAAGTACTTCCTCTCGCGCTATCTCGGCCTTGAGAGCGACGATCTGGGATCGGGGCAGCTCGACGATCGTCGCGATGACCGCGGCCAGCGGCGAGGTCGCGACGATATCGACCCCTCCTTGTTCGGACAACAGGTTCATGAGCACCTCGCCGGGCAGCTTCAAGACCCGAGCCCGGCGGTTCGAGCCCTGGCCGAGAGATTCGCGGACCACGATCTGGGGTTGCGCAGCCAGCGGGCCGGTCGGATCGACCGCGAGATGGCATTCGTGTTCACAGTCGGCGACTACCTGCTGCGAGGCACGGTCGACCTCCTGTTTGAAGAGGGGGGAGAGCGCATCCTGGTCGATTACAAGACGGACAATCGACCCGCCTCAGAACTGGAGGTTTCGGCAGAACAGTACGCTGCCCAACTCCAGCTGTACGCTGCCGGGCTGGCCAAGGCACAAACAGCCGTGGATCGGGCCGTCGTGTTCTACCTTCGCCACGGAGCCCCGATTGACATCGATGTCAGCGACGGCGCGCTCGAAGGTGCCAAACGTCTGGTCGAAGAGTTCTTCGCAGCCCAGCGGTCGCAAGCGTATCCGCTCCGAGAGGACGAGCGCTGCATACATTGCCCGCACTTCAAGCGCGCCTGCCCGGCGCAACCGGACTTGCGGCAGGTCCTCGTGAGCCAGGCCCCGCGCCAGAAACGGCCATAACGGCACTGCAAGGGCCGCTGGCGGCCTTTCCCGGACCGTCGGACGTGGGACTTTCTCCCGGAGGGCTCCAGAACGCGAAAAACGGCGATTCTGGTAACCGCCACAAGAACAGGCCCTGAGATGCCGCTCACGGCCTACGCGAGGGACGGGCAGGGTCCAAGGGCCGCCTCGGGGATTCAGGCGGCGGCGCGCCTCTTGCGCGCTTGGGCTAGGTCGTAGCTGGCCTGCCGCCAAGTCCACGACATCGCGTCGCCCCAGCCGGCCGCCTCCAGCCTCAGGGCCAGCTCCGGCGAGATGCCTGCTCGTGCGTTGAGCAGGCGCGAGAGCGCGACGCGCGACACGCCCAGCCGCTCCGCCGCGTCTTTGACGGTCAGTGCGCCCCCGCAGCCGGCCGCCTCGCTGCCGATGCAGCTGCGTCGGATCGACGGTCCCGGATGGGACGGGGTGACCCGAAGGGCGGCATGCTCTGAGGGTGCCACGACTCCATGCACGCGCTTCTTCTTCACCGTCACTCGCGCGGACTGCTACCTTGGTGGCACAAGCGGTCGGCAGCTCACCGAAAGGCCCGGGCTCACACCGTACACTCTACGCGGGCAAGCCCACGAGGATCAAACCCATGCCTGGCACCTACACCTACCCCGCCTACATCGAACGAGATTGCGACGGCCGCTATGTCGTCACATTCCCCGATTTCGGTTGGGGCGCGACGGACGGCGCAACCCGCCAGGAGGCACTGGCCGAAGCCGCGGACTTGCTTCGGGAATTGATCGCCGCGACGATGCGGGAGGGCATGGACCTGCCCGAGGCTTCTCGTACGAGCAAGGGACGGCCCCTGATCGTTGCTCCGCTACCGATCGCTCTGCAGGCCGCTCTGTATGACGCTTAGCGTCAAGCAGGAATTTCGTGGCGACTGCCAGAAGAAGCGCCGGGACATTGCCTGAATCAATCCCGGCAAGTTGACCGCTGTGGCCTAGTACACCCCGCCTCTTGAAGATCGGGATGCAGCTGGCACGGGGTTAATGCGCGAGATGCTCGTGGCTACGCAAGCATCTCGCGCGCCGCAGCGGCGATGTGGCGTGCCGAGATCCCGAACCGGTCTAGCAGCTCGTCAGGCTTGCCGCTCCGTGCGATGCGCCTCACAGCCAGCTGACGCACCTGCGCATCTTGCTCGGCACGCGCCGCCAAGACCGCCGAGCCGATCCCGCCGTGGGCATAGTGGTCTTCCACCGTGATGATCTTGCCGCCGCACTCAATCGCCGCCTTCGGCAACGTCTCGCGGTCAAACGGCTGCACGCTGAACGAGTGGATCACGCACGTCTAGATTCCTGCCGCCGCCAGCTTGATCGCCAGCCAAGCGCTGGTCGCGTCGCTGGGATAGAGAACCGTGTAATTCGGCTCGGCGCAGGCCATCGGCAAGTCTTCCAATCCCATCTTCGAGGCGTCGGCCGCCGCTCGGTCAGGGATTTCTTTTCCTGCGCGGGATCCTCTTCGCCCGGAGGAGACGCAGCCGAATCCATCAAACTGCCGATTCATCAAGCCACCAAACGTTCGGGCTTGAACGATGGGCATGCTCCGTGCCGCGATCCACTCCATCGTAGCGTGGCCGAGCAGTTGCCTATGGGCGTAATCCCGTTCCGGCGTACCGTGCTGGGGTGGCCCGTTGGACTTCCGTCCGGCCTATCGCCGGAAGCCATTGAGTTAGATTGTCATCATGCCACGTCTAGCCCTCAAGCCCGACTCCAGCTTTTTCCGGAAGATAGCCCTTGGAGCCGTGGGTAGCCGACACGTGGCGCAAGATCTGGAGCGCTTGGGCCATCGGATCGTTGAGCTCGAACGAGGCGCAATGGACACGAAACTTTGGAAGGACGTCAAGCGCAAGCGAGTCCGTATTCCGGATCTTGTTTGCGAGCTCTGCGGACTTCGCGTTGAGAGTCGCGCCAAGACGAAGACCGAACTGTCGATGTCCCATAGCCTCTCCGCCCATGAACGTGCGTGGGACTTCGGTATGGTGGATACCGACGTGGTTGCTTTCCCGGTCTGCAAAGAGGACGAAGAGAAGCAGTGGAGCATCGGTCGGCTTGAGGAGCCGATCTCATACTGGCATGAGCGCAACTGGATCCAGTGGCGCGCCCAAGGGAAGGTAAACTACGTGCGGGTCGGCCGGTTCCGGGCCGAGCCACAGGACAACGCATCAACCAAGGGCGTGACCGAAGGATCGGAAACCAGTATCTCGTGGAAGTCGCGGTTTTCCAAGCGGGACGGCGTCGTCGAGGCCGTTAGCGGTCAGAAAATCACGATTGCCAGAGCTAGCGATGGGCACCGTCACACGCAGACGGTTCCCTCACCGATGAAGATAGTAGTGGAGAGCGGAGACAAAGTCGCGCTCAACCAGATTATCGCGTCGAGAGTCAGGCCGGAAGTCGATTATGACCTGCGTTGTTCCGGGGTGTTAACTGACGATCACCTTATACAGCTCTTGAACTCCCGCGAGCGGACTCAACGGTTCACTGGAGTAAAGTTGGCGAGGCTCCGACATAGGCGCAGCGACTCTCTACCCCGAGCCATTGGGAGTCTTGAGGGCGATCAGGAGGAAGACATGTACATCCGGCTGGAGGCCGCGGCGTACCTCGTTGCAATCCAAGGGATGAGAGCGCAAGACCTATTCGCGCCGTATCTGCGAAGCCCCGACCCGCAGATTCAGCTCGAGGCAGTGATTTCGTTGGGAGAAGCCGGCACCCATGAGTGTGTGAGGATGCTGAGCACTATCTTGGATGACACGGAACGCCCGTACTTCGCACGTAGCGCCGCAGCTTGGTCCTTGAGTCGCGTCGGTGGCTCAGAGGCGTGTCGGCGCCTTGTACAAGCATTTGGGGATGTGGATCAGAACCTCCGCGAAGAGGCCCTCGAGGGCATCGTCAGCCTGCGCTCAGACGCAGTCCCCATACTTCTCTCCGGATTGCAGGAAATGGATCCTGCGACCGCAGCCGGCTGTGCCGAGGCACTGCGGCAGCACAGGCGATTATCAGCCGACGCCATAGATACGCTTCGTGCGCAGCTTACCAGTGGGAACCCCTCCGCTTGGGCCGTTTGGCTAGCTGGCCACTTGCCCAGAGAGCGCCTCGCGGGCGCGGTAGCGAATCTACAGCAAACGGCACCCGAGCTTCATTACGCGATTACAGTGTTGTGGTCGTTCGCCGAAAGCTGGATAGCGCAGCGCTGGGAGCTGCAACCGGACGCGAACATCCCTGATGCGGGAGATGCCCGATGAATCTTGACTTCCCGCTCGACAAACAGGTGTATCGCACGCCCCGTGGCACTCAGCTGTGCGGTGACAGCTTGGAGTTGCTAGCGCACCTCCCGGATCGGTCGGTCGACCTAGTCATGACCAGCCCTCCCTTCGCGCTACTACGACAGAAGGCGTACGGCAACAAAGAGCAGAATCAGTATGTCGAGTGGCTCGGGAGGTTTGGAGAGGCCGCGTACCGAGTGCTAAAGGATAGCGGTAGTTTCGTACTCGACCTCGGCGGAGCCTACAAGCGCGGGAAACCCGTGCGATCGCTCTACAACTACCACGTTCTGCTGGATTTCTGCGAGCGCCTCGGCTATGAGCTAGCAGAAGAGTTTTTCTGGTTCAATCCGGCAAAGCTGCCGTCACCGATCGAATGGGTCAACAAGCGAAAGATCCGAGCCAAGGACGCGGTGAACACGGTCTGGTGGTTCGCCCGATCGGCCGCGCCAAAGGCGGACGTCACGCGGGTGTTGGTGCCGTATTCCGAGCGGATGAAGGCGTTGCTTGAGGATCCAGACAGGTTCTACCAACCGAAGGAGAGACCGTCAGGACACGATATCGCAAAGGCCTTCGCCAAGGACAACGGAGGCGCGATCCCATCGAACCTACTGCAAATCCCAAACACGGAAAGCAATTCAAGCTATCTGCGGCTCTGCAACATGCTGGACCGAAAGAGCCACCCCGCGAGGTTCCCAAGCGCACTGCCACAGTTCTTCATCAAGTTCCTTACCGACCCAGAAGATTTAGTGGTAGACATCTTCTCTGGTTCAAACACCACAGGCCAAGCGGCCGAGGAACTCGGTCGCCGTTGGCTCAGCATGGACCTCAGCCATGAGTACGCCGCCCTGTCGGCCGTGCGCTTCATGGATCGTTGGAGCGACGCGGAGGTCCGCCAGACCATCGCACAAATCGATGCAGGTGAAGTCGTCGACATATATCTCGGCTTGCTATTTCAGGCATCCCCTGAGTCAGACCCGACAAGGTAGGTGGCTAATCGCGCCAGAGATCCGACCGCCCAAGACGCAAGAAGATAGTCTGAAAATCGAGGCTTTTGCAAAGTTCCTTTGGCCGCGGTGAAGAGTTCAGGATCTGCAACAATGCCTTTTGGAAACGTAATATATGGACCAGATAATTTTGCAATAGTTTCACGATAAGAGAGTATAACTTGACCGAACGCGAGGCGGCGAAGCGAGCTAGCGAGCTCGGCGTAGGTGTACGTCCCGACTTTGGGATCGGTGTGACTTAGCCGAATGCGTTAGGAGATCAGACTAGGCAAGAATCTCCCGCGCCGCAGCGGAGATGTGGCGCGCCGAGATCCCGAACCGGTCTAGCAACTCGCCAGGCTTGCCGCTACGCGCGATGCCCCTGACAGCGAGCTGACGCACCCGCGCATCCTGCTCAGCAAGCGCCGCCAAGACTGCCGAACCGATCCCGCCATGGGCATAGTGGTCCTCCACCGTGATGATCTTGCCGCCGCACTCAAGCGCTGCCTTCGCCAAGGTCTCGCGGTCAATCGGCTGCACGCTGAACAGGTCGATCACGCGCGCCTGGATTCCCTCCGCCGCCAGCTCATCCGCCGCCTTCAACGCCTCGTATAGGGTCACTCCTGCCCCGATGATTGCGACGCTGTCGTGAGCGCTCGACCTGATCACCTTGGACCCGCCAACCTCGAACGTCTCGCCCGGTCCATACAGGATCTCGGTCTTGGGGCGGCTCGTGCGGACGTACACCGGTCCGTCGATTCGGGCGGCCAGCTCGATCGCCCGCCAGGCGCTGGTTGCGTCGCTGGGATAGAAAACCGTGTAATTCGGCTCGGCGCAGGCCATCGCCAAGTCTTCCAATCCCATCTGCGAGGCGCCGTCCTCGCCGATCGAGACCCCGGCGTGCGTCCCCACCAGCTTGATGTTGGTCGAGCTGATGGCCGCCAGACGCATGAAGTCGTACCCTCGCGCCAGGAAGCAGGCGAAGCTCGAGGCGAACGGGATCTTGCCGCGACAGGCCAGTCCCATCGCCACGCCGACCAAGTTCTGCTCGGCGATGTAGCACTGCAGCAGCCGCCCCGGATCCACCTTACCTATGTCCGTGGTGAAGGTAGAGTTGCCGACATCCCCGTCGACGCCGACAACGCGCGAATCGGCGCGAGCCAGCGCCTCCAAGGCCGCTCCGTAGGCCTGGCGCGTCGCAACTACCGGGCCGCCGACCTCATACGGCGGCGGCTCGACTCGGGCCGGCTCCGCACGCTGCCCGTTGCGCCGCGGCGGCAGGTTCGGCGTCCAGTCGAAACGCGCACCGGTGAGCTGGGCCCGAAGCGACTCCAGCGTTTCGTCGGCAAGCGCGCCCTTGGGGATCGGCTTGCCATGCCAGCCGTCCTTGTCCTCGGCGCAGGGGATGCCCCGTCCCTTATAGGTCTTGGCCAAGATGACGGTCGGCTGGCTGAAAGACTCGCACGCCCTGGCATAGGCCTCGATCAGCGCGTGGATGTCGTGGCCGTCCACGACCAGAGTTTCCCAGCCGAACGCTTCCCAGCGGGTCCGGTAGGCTTCCATGTCGTGCTGCAGCATGGTCGGCGCGCTCTGCCCCAGCCGGTTCACGTCCACGGTGGCGATCAGATTGCCGAGTCCGTCATTGGCAGCCATCGACGCCGCCTCCCAGACCGACCCTTCGGCAACTTCGCCGTCTCCGAGCAGAACCCAGATGCGCCGGTCGTTGCCATCCAAGCGGCAGGCGTGGGCCATGCCCACCCCCACGCTGAGGCCCTGGCCGAGGGACCCGGTGGCCACGTCGACGAACGGCAGTGTTGTCGGCGGATGGCCCTCGAGGTCGGAATCGATGCGTCGCAGATTGAGCAGCTCGTCCTCCGCGATGTAGCCGACCTCTGACCAGGCCGCGTAGAGCACGGGAGCGGCGTGGCCCTTGGAGAGGATGAAAACGTCGTTCTCCTCGCTGGCCGGATCGCGCGGGTCATAGCGCATCGCGTCGAAGAACAGGGCGGTCATGATCTCGGCCGCCGAAGCACAGGTGGTCGGATGCCCGCTGCCGGCCTCCGTGGTCGACCGCACCGAGTGGATCCTCATCCTCGTGGCCTTGTCTTTCAGGCCGTCGAGCGCGTTGGCTGCAAGTGCGATGGACATGGGATTGGCTGAAACCTCTCGAAAGGGACGGGCAGCGCCGGCCGGCAACCGCCCGCACTGCGGGGCGGAACACGCCCGGCCGGTCGAAAACTGGCACGGCCGAACCGCGACCGAGCGGCCCCGGCGACCGTGCTTCCATGATAACTTGCAGGGCGTGCGCGCCGCCCGCGATACGGGCCAGCCGGCGTGCCAGACAAGCGGCCGGATCGCTTGGCGCAAAATAGTGGATAGGCGAAACGGGATGAGAGTTTCCAGCCAGATAGCGGAGTTCGGCTCCATCGAACTCGATTGTGGCCAGACCCTAGCGCCTGTTTCCGTCGCCTACGAGACGTACGGCGAGCTGAACGAGCGCCGCTCGAACGCGATCCTGATCCTGCATGCCTTCTCCGGGGACGCCCACGCCGCAGGCAGCGGCTGCGATGGCAAGCAGAGCGGCTGGTGGGACAACATGATCGGACCCGACAAGGCCTTCGACACGAATCGATACTTCGTCGTGTCCTCGAACGTGCTGGGCGGATGCGCGGGCACGACGGGGCCGAGTTCGACCAACCCCGCCACCGGCGAGCCTTATGGCTCGCAGTTCCCCCACGTGTCCATCGCGGACATGGTGCGTCTGCAGAAGCAGCTGACGGACTCGCTGGGCATTCGCAAGCTCCTGTGCGTCTCGGGCGGCTCGATGGGGGGCATGCAGGCCCTGCAGTGGGCCGCCTCCTACCCTGACGCGGTTGCATCGGTGATCCCGATCGCCAGCACACACCGCCACTCGGCCCAGCAAATCGCCTTCAACGAGGTGGGCCGCCAAGCCATCCTGGCCGATCCCGATTTCTGCCACGGCGACTACTACGGAGGCACCTATCCGGAACGGGGCCTGGCCGTGGCGCGCATGGTCGGGCACATCACCTACATGAGCGATGACTCCATGCGCGAGAAATTCGGGCGGCGGCGGAGGGCGGCGGCGGACGAAACCGATCTGTTCGAGGTAGAAAGCTACCTGCGCTACCGGGGCGGACAATTCGTCAGCCGATTCGACGCCAACTCGTACATCGTCATTACGAGGGCGATGGACACCTTTGACCTGACCGCAGAGCGCGACTCGCTGGAAGACTGCTTCGCGCGAGGAGAGACGCGCTTCCTAGTGCTGAGCTTCACCTCCGACTGGCTCTATCCGAGCTACCAATCGCAGGAGATCACCCGGGCGCTACGCTCCCGCAACCGCGACGTGGCGTACGTCGAGCTGCAGTCCAACTACGGGCATGACGCCTTCCTGCTGGAGGCCGGCGGACAGACCCCGCTGATCAAGGGGTTCCTCGAGAACACCCTTCAGCGCCTGGCGGCCTGAGGCTGGCGCGGCAGCCGCGCGTTGGGTCGCCGGATATAGTTCGCCTCGACCTGCTCGGGCCTGCAGGCCCGGCCAGCGGCGACATCCCCCGCAGCCACGCGAGCCACCGCGGCGGCGAGCGCGGCCGGAGCGGTCTGACACGCCGCCCCGCTCGCCGTCGCCAGCGCGCCGTCGGCCTCGAACAGATCCTGCTCGTTGCTGACCAGCGTGGCCCCCAGGGATTCCAGCTCGGGCTCCAGCTCAGTCCACTGGCAGTACGCATCGGGCCGGAGCGCCTCGCAGTCTGCCGCGTAGAATCCCGCGAACAGCCCTCCCCGGCGGGCGTCCAGCACGGGCACTCGAACGGCGGCGCCACGCGCCAAGGATGCCAGCGCCCGCAAGTTGGAAACGCCGACCAGGGACTTGCGATTCGTCTCAGCCAGCGCCTTGGCCGCCACCAGGCCGACGCGGATGCCAGTGAAGGATCCCGGACCGGTCGCGGCGGCGTAGAAGTCTATGTCCCGCAGCGCCAGAGACCGCTCGGCCAGCAGGCGCTCGATGGCTTGGAACAGCGTTTCGCCGAACCCGGGACCCTGGCCCAGAGGGGCCTCGCAGACGACAGCGCCATCGCACAGCAGCGCGATGCTGCCCTCATGCCGAGCCGTGTCGATCGCGAGCAGGTTCATGCGGCGGTCACGACCGCTTGGCGCGAGCGCGCCGCCGAGACCCTCCGCCTTCCGCGATGCGGGCCGCCCGCGCCCGCAGTAGTTCGACGGCCTGATCGACCGTCACGCTTTCGGGGTCGTCGCCTTTCGGCAGTGAAGCGTTGACCTCGCCATCGGTCACGTAGGGCCCGTAACGCCCCGCCATCACCTTCAGCTCTGCATCCGTCTCGGGGTGCTTTCCTACCGCCATCAGAAGCTCGGCCCGAGCGGGGCGCCGACCCGCGGGCTTCTGCTTGCTGAGCAGGTCGAGGGCTTGCTCCAAGCTAATTTCTAGCGGGCTGATGTCCGCTGGTATCGAGCGGACCTCCTGATCGCAGCGCACGAAAGGACCGTAGCGCCCATTCGCAGCCAAGACCGCGTGGCCGTTCACTGGGTGGGCGCCGAGCTCTCGCGGCAAAGAGAGCAGCTTCAGGGCCACTTCGATGTCCACGGACTCCGGCGCCATCCCGCGCAGCAGCGAAGCCCGCTTGGAACCGTTCTCACCCTCCCCTTCGCCGAGTTGCACGAATGGGCCGTAGCGACCCTGCTTGAGGTAGACGGGCAGGTTTGACTGCGGATCGACGCCGAGCGCTGCTGGCCCCTTGCCGGCGAGTTCGAGCAATTCGGTGGCCTTGGAAAGATCCAACTCGTCCGGCGAGAGCTCCTCGGGCACGCTGCAGCGGGCGGTTCCGTCGGAGAGGAAAGGGCCGTAGCGGCCGATCCGAACTTCCACGGACGTCCCGTCTTCGCGCTTGCCGACCTGCAAAGTGCACACCGTGCGGGGATCGATTTCGGCCTCGCCGTCGTCGATCAGCGTCCTGAGGCCCTTGAAGCCGTTGCCGAAGTAGAAGATCTTGAGGTACTCCAAGCGTCCCAGCTCGCCCCTCGCGATCGCGTCGAGCTGGTCTTCGAGCTCAGCCGTGAACTCGTAGTCGGTGAGGCGCGTGAAGTGTTTCTCGAGCAAGTCCACCACCGCCATGGCGGTGAACGTCGGCACCAAGGCGGTGCCGCGCCTAGACGCGTAAGCGCGCGATTGCACCAAGTCCACGATCGTCGCCCAAGTGCTCGGACGCCCGATTCCCAGCCGTTCCAACTCGCGGATCAGGCTCCCTTCCGTGAAGCGCTGCGGCGGCTGCGTGTGGCGTTCGGATGCCTCGAAGGACTCGAGCGTCACGCCGTCGCCCTGAGAAAGCTTCGGCAGCAGGCGCTCCTTCGCATCGACAGGAGAGTCTCCGGGCACGGCCTCGGCCGAATAGGCCTTGAGGAACCCGGCAAACTCGATCGTCTTGCCCCCCGCTCGAAACCGAGCTTCGCCCGCATCCAGCAGCACTGTCGAGTTCGTGCCGCGAGCGTCGGGCATCTGGCTCGCTAACGTGCGGCGCCAGATCATTTCGTAGAGCTTCGCGGCATCGGCGCCCAGCCGCTTGCGGACTTCGTCGATGGCCCGAAACTGGCCGCCGGCCGGTCGAATCGCCTCGTGGGCCTCTTGGACATTCTTGACCTTGTTGCGGTAGTAGCGCACGTTTTCCGAAAGGAACTCCCGGCCGAACCGCTCCACGATCAAGTTGCGGGCGGCCGTCTTGGCCTCGTCGGAGAGCACGGTCGAATCCGTGCGCATGTAGGTGATGAAACCGTTCTCGTACAGCTGCTGCGCGAGCCGCATCGTGTGCCGCGCTTGGAAGCGAAGCCTGCTGTTGGCCTCCTGTTGGAGCGTGCTGGTGACGTAAGGCGGCTGGGGCGAAGCCGAGAACGCTTTCTCCTCGACCGACACGACCGTGGGAGATGAAGCCCGCAGGTCGTCTTCGGCCTCTCGGGCGCGCTCGCGACCAAGTTGCAGCAGCCGTCGGGAAGTCCCTTGGGCGCTCGCCTTGAGCGAACCCGTGTCCGGATCAAAATCCTTGCCGGTCGCCACGCGCTCGCCCGCCAACTCCACGAGCTCGGCATCGAACGCCCGGCCGTCCTTGGCGAAGCGGGCCTTCAGTCCCCAAAAACTGGCCTTGGTGAAGCTCTGGCGGGCGCGTTCGCGCTCCACCATGAGCCGCACGGCTACGCTCTGCACTCGCCCGGCACTGAGCTTCGGGATCATCTTCTTCCACAGCAGCGGGCTGACGCCGTAGCCGAACAGCCGGTCCACGATGCGGCGCGTTTCCTGGGCTCGCACCAAATCTTGGTTGATTTCCCTCGGCGAAGCTAGCGCCTTGCGTATGGCGGTCTTGGTGATCTCGTGAAATACCAGCCGCTTGTACGGCACCGCAGGCCCGAGCACGTCATGCAGATGCCAGCTGATGGACTCTCCCTCGCGATCTTCGTCAGTGGCGAAATAGATGAGGTCGGCCTTCTTGACGGCCGCCTTCATCTCCTTGACCACGTCCTTCTTGCCTTTCGGAACAACGTAGACCGGCTCGAACTCTCCCTCGACGTTGACGCCGAGTCGGCCCCATGGCTTCTTCTTATACTTGGCCGGAACCTCGGTGGCGCTGTTCGGCAAGTCACGGACGTGCCCGACCGACGCCTTCACTTCGAAGCCCTTAGGCAGGAACTTCGCGATCGTGCGGGCCTTAGTGGGCGACTCGACGATCACGAGGACGCGCGATTCGCCCGTCTTGGAAGGAACGGCCATAGTGCTCCTATTCTCTATAGCACCAATGCGGGGATTGATCGGAACGCGACGGGTTGCGAGCGGAGCGGGCTACCTACCGATCACTGGTGGCTGCCCACTCGGTAGACATAGATCGGATGGGCTGCGCCGCTCACCGGCACGGTAACGGTCTTGGAAGGGTTCCAGCCGGGAATCTCCCACATATAGCACGCGACCCGCGTGCCGGGACGCAACTCCTCGAGGAGCTTGGGACGCAGCTGCCGCTGGGCAGAGGTGATCAGGAACAGCGTCACGACGGTCGCCGGACTCAAGTCGGCATCGAAGAAGTCACCCTCAAGCACCTCGACCCTGTCTTGGACACCGGCCGCGCTGATCGCCGAGCGCGCCTCTTCGACCAAGGCAGGATCGATCTCGTAGCCAACGCCGCGGGCGCCGCGGCCCTTGGCGGCACGCAGCAGGATCCTCCCGTCGCCGGATCCAAGGTCGTAGACCACATCGTCCTCGGAGACTTCGACCACTTCCATGATGCGGTCCACGACGTGCCAAGGCATGGGCACGTACGGCGCGACGCTGCGCTGATCCACGAGCGGCACTCGGGCACGGGGCTGGGCACCAAGGCTGGCGCAGAATGACAGCGCAATGCCCGCCACAGCCAATGGCGCGGCGGCGGAGAGCGCTGCTCGTCGTGCAAGGCCCATCGCGGAACCAGCAGGCGTTTCAGATTGCAACAACACCTCTCAGTTACTATAGCGCCGGCCCGGCCCGAACGAACCCGATTGCGCCCTCCATCTCACCGTAATTTGGCCGAACCGCAACGTCAGGGCAAGAAAATCCCTGCCGGGTGAATCCAAACGACGCTGTCCTACGTCCAATGCACGGCATGCCCGGCAAGCACACTGCGGACCGCAACCGTAACGGGCGGCGCGGGCGCGAGAAAAACTACGCGCTCGGCCCCTGGGAAGGGCATGGGAATTGCGGGTTGTGGCCGTTGCAGGCATAATTCAATGTTGGGGACGAACAGCATTAGGAGGCAGATTCGGACGCGGGGAACCCGTGCGGGACGGCGATTAGCCAAGTTGAGAGGCTGTGCGGGAGTACTACGGCGATGCTCTCAAGCCGCTGCAAGCCCAGCTTGATGGTCCGGCGGGCGAGCCGACACACCATCGCCGAGCGAGCGCCAAGACCACAGCGCAGTGGCGGGTGTTCAGCCAAGCAGGAGTTGGACGGCCGAGTCCGGCCGGAAGCCCAACTGGCTCATGCGACGCTTGATGCCGACGGTCCGCAGCAGCCGCAGGATCGAGATCGCCAAGTTGGCGAAGGCCGCCCACACGCGCGGCAGCGCACCCTTGCGCAGACGGCTGGCGTCCTCGCGCAAGGCCACGTCGCGCACCCAGTGCACGCGGTTCTCGATGCCCCAGTAGCCCCGGTTGAGCTGCAACAGCCGCGCCGGTGTGACCACTTCCGGCGGCAGGCTGGTGAGCAGGTAGACGGTCTCCGGCTTGCGCCGGTAACCGTCCTTCTTGTATGCGGCCGCACGCTGCAGCTGCGCTACAAAGCGCACCCCGGGAAAGCTGATGTACGGCACGCTCGGATCGAGTTCGTCGCTGACCCGGATCGAGCGCTGCTCGACCCGCCCGTGCTCGCAGCCCGTGCTCGTATGCAGCGGCATGCACTCCCAGTGGAAGCCCTCGCGCACCTGCTCCAGAACCGTGGGCTGATTGGCTTTTTATGTCGTGGCGGGGGTTATGTGGCGGCAAGCTCGGTAGTCGTTCAGAGTGCGGAAGTCACGAGCCGCTCGACACAACATAACTAAATTGCGAAAACGGTTGGACTCATCCCCCAAGAAAGGAGGTCCAACCATGTTTTCTCAATTGTTTCAGGAGGAACGCACGATTCGGAGCTACCGTGAAGCCCCGCTCGCGCGTTCACGCTTGGAGTACCTCACGCACTGCGCCGAACGCGGTTACGCGCCGACTACGTTGCGGATGACCGCCTATTGGCAGATGGCGGTCATCCGCAGCTTGGACTTGCAAGAAGCGTCCACAGTCACCCTGGCGCAGATCGAGGCCGCAGCGGACGGCTGGGCGTCAGGCAATGTACCCTCGCTGAGCGCCCGGAAGGGCCCTCGCACTAGCCGCAAGCCGCTCGTGCGGGTCGCCACCCAGTGGCTGGGGTTCGCAGGCTTGATAGACAGCGAGCTGGTGCCGTCCCATGCTCACGCTGACAGAGTGGCGCAGTACGCCGCATACATGCGGCACGAACGGGCCTTGGCCGAGACAACGATCGCCGGACGGTGTCGCCGGGCCGAGGAGTTCCTGACCCGCCATTGCCAGCGGCAAGACTCGCTGCGGACTCTCTCGGCTGCGGACTTGGACGAGGCCGTCGCGCGCAAGGCAGGGCCCGACGGCTGCAGCCGGGTCACACTGAGGGCGTACCAGTACGATCTGCGCCACTTCCTGCGCTACAGCGCCTCCCAAGGCTGGTGCGACCCGCAGGTGGCCGAGGCCGTCCGTCCCGCACCCGCCTACCAGCAGGAGTCCCTGCCAGCCGGTCCGGGATGGCAGGATGTGGAGCAATTGCTCCACCAGATGGACGGCGAGGGTCCGGCCCATGCGCGCGCCCGGGCCGTGCTGCTGCTCTGCGCCGTCTACGGCGTGCGCTCGGGCGAGATCCGTCGGTTGCGCCTCGCCGATCTGGACTGGCAGCGCGAGACGATCCTGTTCCGTCGCTCCAAGCAGGCCGGACAGCACCTGTTCCCCCTCCAGCGCTCGGTGGGTGACGCGATCATCCGCTATCTCCGCCAGGGGCGGCCGCGTCGGCCGCGCCGACCGGAGCTCTTCCTGACGCTGAGAGCGCCTGTGAGGCCGCTCACCCGCGGAGCTGTCTACTGCATCGTCAGCCAGCACCTGCGCAGATTGGAGTGCCCGTTACGGCACTGGGGGCCGCATGCGTTGCGCCACGCCCACGCCACGCGGCTCCTGCAGCAGGGCTTCAACATGAAGGAGATCGGTGACTGCCTAGGCCATCGGGACCCGGCCGCCACGGCCGTCTACGCGAAGGTGGACCTGGCAGGTCTCCGCCAAGTCGCTGACTTCAGCCTGCAGGGGGTGCTGCCATGACGCTCCGCGAAGCGGTCGACGAATACGTCGCGCACCGACGGGCGACGGGCGTGTTGTTCGACTCCGGGGCGGCGGTGCTCGGCACCTTCTGCCACAGCGTCGGCCCGGAGACGCCCTGCGCTGAGATTCCCGATGCCAGCGTGCGCGCCTTCCTCGACGGGCGAGGCACGCCCACCCGGTATTGGGAGCGCAAGCGCTCGGCGCTGGCCGGCTTCTACGCCTACGCGACGAGCCGCGGGCTGGCCAGCCGGGTTCCGCTGCCATCGCAGGCGCCCCGGCTGGTGCCGCCCTTGCGGCCGCACATCTACTCCCGGGAGGAGGTCCGGCGCCTTCTGAGGGCTGCTGACAGCTACCGGCCGCAACATTCGACCGTCCCTGCCGAGGCCCTGCGGACCCTCGTTCTGCTGCTGTATGCCACTGGCCTGCGGGTCGGTGAAGCGCTGGCTCTGCGCCTGCGGGACGTCGACCTGCCGCAAGCCCTGCTCACGGTCCGTCGGGCGAAGTTCCACAAAATGCGGCTGGTGCCAATGGGGGCGGACCTAGTCCCGGAGTTGGAAGCCTACCGGTCGGCACGGTGCGCGGCTTTCCCGCCTCACGATGACGAGTCGGCCTTCCTAGCGGACAGCCGGGGAAGGCCCTTGCGATACGACAATGTCGGACACGCCTTCCGGCAAGTGCGCGCAGCCGCCGGCGTGCTGCGGACGGACGGGGCCCGCTACCAGCCTCGCCTCCACGACCTGCGCGCCAGCTTCGCCACCGAACGACTCACCGAGTGGTACCGGCGGGGAGGCGACGTGCAGCGGCTCTTGCCGCTGCTGTCCACCTATCTGGGCCATGCCAGCGTGGCCGAAACCGAACCCTATCTGGCGACCACGCCGGCCCTGCTGGGGCAGGCGGGGCGGAAATTCGAGCGCCATGCGTGCGCCCGGGAAGGAGGCTGCCATGCATAGCGAGACCCTGCTGGGCCCGTGGGTGCGCCGCTACCTCGCCGAGCACCTGGTCACCGAACGTAACCTGGCAAGCAACACCCAGCTCAGCTACCGCGACACACTGGCCTTGCTGCTGCCGTTCCTGTCCGCTGTAGCGCGTCGCGCCGTCGACCGGCTCCTCGTCACAGACGTTTCCGCCGAGCGCGTGCGCCTGTTCCTGCAGCACCTTGAACAGGATCGCGGTTGTAGCGCGGCGACCCGCAACCAGCGGCTGGCGGCCATCCGCGCGTTCGCCGGCTTCGTGGCGGCGCGCAGTCCTGAGCATGTCGCATGGTGCGGGCAGGTTCGCAGCCTGCCGCTGAAGAAGGTCGCGACAAGCCCGGTGTGCTATCTCGAGCAAACCGAGATCGACGCCCTGCTGGCCGCGCCGGACCCGCGCACCGCGCGCGGCCGTCGCGAGCGCCTGCTGCTGAAATTCCTGTACAACACGGGGGCGCGCGCCACGGAGGCGGCCCAGCTGCGAGTCAGAGGCCTGCTGCCCGAGGCCGGGTCCGGGGGCCGCTTGATCGCACGGCTGGAGGGCAAGGGCCGCAAGACGCGGCTGTGCCCGCTGTGGCAGTCGACCTCCCGGGAACTCACCGAGGCAGTGCGCGAGCGTCCGTCGGACGAGCACGTGTTCCTGAACCGTTGCGGGAGGCCTCTCACGCGCTACGGCGTTTACGCCGTGGTCACACGCTGCGCCGAGGTGGCAGCCCGCCAGGTGCCCTCGATGGTCTCGAAAAGGGTCACTCCGCACACCGTGCGCCACACAACTGCCACGCACCTGCTGCGGGCCGGGGTGGACATCAACACCATCCGCGCTTGGCTGGGACACGCCAGCCTCAGCACCACGAACATCTACGCCGAAATCGATCTTGCGACGAAAGCCCGAGCGATCGACAAGTGCGACTTGGGAAAAGGCGACGATGGTGATCGTGGCGGTGCATGGAAGGACAATCAGGGACTGATGGCATTCCTCAGTTCCCTGTGAAGCAACTTGGTTATGTGGCGGCCCGGGCTGGGACGCTTCTCTATTGCAGTAAGTTGCGTCTCGGCCGCCACATAACCCCCGCCACGACATAAAAAGCCATGGACTAAACCGCTGCGCGGTATCGGTGGCTGATCGATAGCGCGTTATCCCCCTTCGACAGGTTCGTCAGCAAGGGCCAGTTTCCCAGCGCCGACTTGCGCGGAAGCTGCCGAGGCGGAAGCATGGGCCTGCTGCCGCTGG
>JAJEHF010000225.1 GCA_022823865.1 Bryobacterales bacterium | reverse complement strand
GCCCCGCTTCTGCACCAGCCTCACGGCCCCTCAACGCGCCTCTCGGATTTGCGCACTAGCACCGATTTCCATGCATTCTGCCGTCAGAGCAATGTGAGAAAATACCCCGCCCTACTGCCGGAATAATGTGACTCTCTACACCATTCCACCAGATCAGCCAGAGCGAACAGATCACCCAACCGCCCACGCAGGGGCACCCAATCCGGATCCACCGGCACCAGTGTCGTCCAACTCGCCGGAATCTGGCACCGCGCCCCGTCCGGCAACTCTACGCGCAGATGCAATCCGCCCGTCGCATGGCGGCGACGCGCCACGATCGTGACGGACTGCCCATCATGGGGATGCCCGTGCCTTCGAATATAGACCGCTTCCGGGGAAATTCCCGGAAATGCAGCATCCGTAAGGGGTTTTCTTCAAATGGCGCAAGGACCATCTCCGCCTTCCTCATCTCGGTGCCCGACCGTGCCTTACATGTGGCACCGAAGAGGGCAGCTCGTGGTTGAAGTGTGGTGGGAGGAGTGGCGGACTCTAACCCCTTTTGTAATCGAGTCTCGCGGGACTGCCACTCTCGCCTAGGGATCGAAGTCTTCGTCATGAATTGCGCCATGACCATGATCCCGGTGCCTGCAAACACGCCCCACCACATGTTCGACACCCCGACGGCCGATTCCTCTTCAGTCACATGGTCACCCCGCGCCGACCGCCCCACTTCCGCAAATTCGGAAAGCATCGAAGCCGATTCAATTGCCGACAGTGAAGGTCACTGCAAGAAACACACGGACACTCCAACTCGGGTATCATAGACAAATGTTCGCGCCCTTTCTGACTGAGAATCGCAAAGATGTCTGCTGAGACCGAGACAGAAATTGGATTCGCACAGCTCGGATTGGCCAAGCTTCTCAAGCAATATCAGCTTGCTGTCCCAGAGAACCAACGGGAATATGCATGGGGTGACAAGGAGGTTCAAACTCTATTTCAGGATTTCTCTCGAGAAATTGACGGACCTCATTCCGCATATTTTCTCGGAACTGTTGTCACTATTCCACGTCTAGGAGGCCACTTAGAGGTTGTCGACGGCCAGCAGAGACTCGCTACAACGGCTATTCTTCTCTCTGCGATTCGAGATCATCTGCGCCAGTCCGAGCACGATCTATCTGAATCGATTGACAATGAGTTTTTATCGGTCTATGACCGTAATGAACGAATTCGGAAACCGCGACTAAGATTGAATCTTGACGACGATGACTATTTCCGGAAAAAGGTTCAGCAGCCGGCCGATACCCCAACTGCCATCAAGCCTTCACACAAACTCCTCGAATCCGCTTTTGCGGAAGCCAAGAAAAAAGTAAGTGATATTGTCTCAGATCTCGAAGAATCTGAACATGGAAATGAGCTAAATCGATGGGTCGATTTTCTGGAAGATCGAGCGGTTGTGATTTTGCTTAGGGTTCCGAGTGCTAATAATGCCTACAGAATGTTTGAGACGCTGAACGATAGGGGGAAGCGAGTCTCGCAATCTGATTTGGTCAAGAATTATCTCTTTGGTCAATCAACCAATAGACTGCGAGAAGTGCAGCAAAAATGGGTGTATATGCGGGGTACGCTTGAGTCAATGGAAGACGATGACATCACTATTGACTTTCTACGACATTCCCTCACTGCCATTCGAGGGTTGGTGAGAAAGGCAGAGATTTATGACGCCGTTCAGAGTCACGCCCATAGTGAGCAATCAGTTGTAACATTCATGGCAAAACTCGAAAGTCTAGCGCAAACATTTGTGGCCATACATGATCGTGAACATGAGCGGTGGAATAGGTGCAGTGAATCAATGAGGCGCAATTTAGGCGTTCTTGATCAATTGAATATACACCCAATGCGTCCACTGTTGCTGGCAGTCGCACATAAGTTTGATCTCGTCGATCTTGAGAAGACATACGCCTTTTGTGTTAGTCTGGGCGTTCGGTTGATGATCGTAAGAACTACTCGTACTGGCGCCGTCGAAGAGGGACTCGCGAGCGCCGCTAATCATGTCTACCTTGGGCGCATTCCGTCGTTTGATACGCTAAAGCGGACTCTTGTAGGAATTACTCCTAGCAATGCTCGATTCAGACAGAGCTTTCAATATAGTTCTATCAGCAATCAAAAAATCGCTCGTTATTATCTTCGCAATTTGGAGGCACATCATAATGAAGGATCACAGCCGTGGTATACATTGAACGATGATTCAAGTTCGATTAATTTGGAGCATATACTACCAAAACGTCCCAAGGATTCGTGGCCGCAGTTCAACGGCGATGAAGTTACATTATATAAGAATAGGATCGGAAACTTGACCTTGATGCGAGCAAGTGATAACTCAGACCTTCAAAGTGATGAGTTCGAGTCAAAAAAATTGGTATACGCGAAGTCTCCATATGAGATCACAAAGGAACTTGCAAGTATCGCACAGTGGACCGCTGATGAGATTGCCTCAAGACAATCGCGGCTTGCAGAAGTTGCGCTGAGAGCGTGGCCAATCTAGGGGTATTCGTCTTATGGCAACTGTATCACTTTGTAGTAGCGACGCGGTGATAGGGTTAGGAACTCTGAGGTTTGCGTCGCGGCAGAATTCCAGTGTCGCCGAGGCGCGCGAGAAACGGAGATCGGACTTCGGCACATCGTTTGATTTAGGTTGTCGTGTGAATTGGCAGGGACAGCGCTCGGGTGAAGCTGTGGGAGCGTCGGCTAGCTCTCTCCTTGCGAGCGCGTCATTCCATTTATCTTGAAATCCTATGTGGCCAACATCTTCGTAGAAGCCCGTGCCTTTCTCAATTCAAGTAAGAAGAGCGAGTTTCCATTGGAGAGATAGTATAGCAAAAAGATGGATCCTTCTGATAAAGAGATGGGAGGTCATCCACTTACTACGTGACCCATCTTTGCTAGATGTCGCAGGTTCCTTGCACGACCCCAGCCGTAGTCAAAGACATGTGCCTTGGTGTTGACTAAGCCATCGACAACCGCATACTCAGAGCGAAGCAATCATATGCGCACTGCTAATCGCGTCTAGACCTTCGAGTCCTCCCAGAGATATTCATAGGCTTGGAATACCTGCGTGAAGACTTCGCGAATCTGCGTCACAGTTGTCATTGCATTCACCGCCCCGTCCTTAAATGACGCTCCCGACTGATAGCATTCACGTCTATCAATGAATATATAGCGATCATGAAGATCATTGTTGAATCGAACATCTATTTGCAGACCTGTCTGTTGTGTCAGCAACTCAATCGCAGGCATGAGAGAGGTTTCCTTGGTACTTGATGTCAATAGGCGAACGACTACACTGTTCTTAATCTGCGTCAAGTATCGAGAGACAAAATTGCTGTCGAGATATGGATCAACGATCAGTATCTCAGCATGGGCCTCTTCTAGAATCTTGCGAATCCGATCAAAGTAGTCGAATCTCATCCCCTTCTCTACTACTACGCTCATTGGGACCCCAACTCTTCGCTTGAGATCATCTCTCGCTTCATACAACAGCATACGAAGTCGAGAAAAACCACTAAATGCATCGTTGGATCTGGACATGCATAGTTCAGAGATGCAACTATCAGCTGTAATCTTCTCGGCCAAATTCCAAGCCCTTATTGCCGCTGAAACTCTCCCTGGCCAGCTCATATCGTCAAGCCGTTTGTATTGGGAAGCCTCAAACTTGGGAGTAGACCGTATCAGATCTTCGATTTCTGCCAGTAATTGTTCGTCCTTGTCCATTTGCACCTCCATCGTCTTTGGGTCCGTTCGCAATTTATATGCACTATATCCTAACATAGTTTCGTATTAGAAAGATAGGCCCTATGTGAAGCGACTAGTTCCAAGCTTGGCCGGTCCAAACCCACATACTCACCCACGATCGGTGTAGACACGCGCTGGATGCCCCAGTAGGTCCACGAAGCAACCGCTTCGCTGGCCGCCCTTGAGTTGCTCGTGGATCTACAGCGGCACTGCCCACACTGCCAAGCACAGGGCGCGGGTTCCGTCACCATGTGCACAGGGTCTTGCGGGCGGACGTTCAATGCTCCAACCGAGACCCGTAGTCTGATTGCGTTGCAGCCAGTGCCGGTCAAGGACGAAGTGGGCGTCCATGATCAATTCCCCAAAGGCCAAGGCGATCTTGCAGGATGGCAAGGTCATAAGCAGCCCGGAGTCGATTCGTTCATCCGCGTCGCCACGCGATGGAACCCCGCACCTCATTGAAACTGCGGCGCTCGGCCGGAGCACGGACTTCGGAACGGTGACATTCGATAAGCGGATGCATGCACCACTCCTTTGCCAGCGCCGCTTTCACGGCAGTCGGACCGCAGCGTGGTTTCCCTGCCCAGCCCATCCGTGGTGAAAGCTATGGGGCCACGTAGGGCCACTTAGCTGCTGTACAAGTTACGTGTCCAGTGTCGGCACTAACCATCGCTTAACTTGCGTAGTGGCGGAGAGGGAGGGATTCGAACCCTCGGTAGAGCTCTTGAACCCTACGACGGTTTAGCAAACCGCTGCCTTCAGCCGCTCGGCCACCTCTCCGCGATTTGCTGTAACGCGCTTATCATAGCAGCCCGTCAAGCCATCCGTAACGGAAGGCTCTTGCCATCGCTCCGCCATACATCAGCTGGCAGCCCGCAATTGAGTGCGGCTGCGACCTAGCTGCAAAGCGGCGTGCGGAGAGCGGAGCAACAGCTGAAGCCGGGCACAACCGGGTTCTCGCTTGACAGATGCCTAGATCAATACAAGCGCCGCCATTCCGGAGTTGTTCGCCCAACAACTGGGCAAACGCAGGGCTGCGTACTTCGCCTAAGTGGAGCGATCAGGCGATAGCCCGTGAGCGATGGCTTTGCTGCGGTACCATGGGCTACAGTCGTTCGGCGCGGCAGACTCTTTCTACACTGCCCTCATCGCGCTACTACCAGAAGGGGTCCTGATACGAGCATCCTCGTTGGCCGCGTGGAGCGTTGTGATTCCGAGGAACGCACCGAACTAAAGGACTTCCGTCGCCCCCACCGCAGGGCTGCGCGGCTTCGGAACGACTGGCAAAATGCCGAACAGAGAATAGGAGCAGGAGACACTCGCATGCAATCCAGATCATCGCTTCGCCTCCATCGCTACGGCATCCCCGCACTTGTGCTGGCAGCTGCCGCGCTAGGCGCCCTTGAGGGATGCGGCGGCTCGGGGGATCCATCTCAAGCCCGTCCCAACGTCATCGTCATCCTCACCGACGACCAAGGCTACGGAGATCTCTCGGCCCACGGCAATCCCATCTTGAAGACCCCGAATCTAGACAAGCTCCATAACGAGAGCGTGCGCTTCGGCGACTTCCATGTGGCATCGGTTTGCACCCCGACCCGGGGCGAACTCATGACCGGGCTCTACTCGTTGCGCAACAAGGCTGGCATGGTCCCTGCAGGCCGCAATCTCATGCGCCGCGACGTTTCAACGATGCCCGAAGCGTTCGCTGCCAACGGCTACACGACAGGCCTGTTCGGCAAGTGGCATCTCGGGGACACCTACCCGCACCGGCCGCTCGATCGCGGCTTCCAGCGCGCCGTCTGGCACAAGGGGTGGGGGCTGGCGTCGGAGATCGAGTACGACAACGACTACTACTACACCCGCTACCTCGACCAAACCGAGGAGCGCTATTCGGACCGCTTCTGCACCAACCTGTGGTTCGACCAAGCCATGGAGTGGATGGGCGAGCAGGCCGGGATGGGGCAACCCTTCTTCGCCTACATCGCCCTGAACACGCCTCACTACCCGTTCCACGCCTTGGGCAAGGATTTCGCACCGTACGGCGACAAGGTCGACGACCCTCTCCTGGCGCACTTCTTCGGGCTGATCCAAAACATCGATGAGAACTTCGCCCGCCTCGACACCTGGCTTGCCGAAACCGGCATCCGGGACAACACCCTGATCGTCTTCATGAACGACAACGGCACGGCAAAAGGAGAGACGGTATTCAACGCCGGCATGCGCGGAAAGAAAGGCAGCCCATACGAGGGCGGACATCGCGCGATCTGCTTCGTCCGCTGGCCAGACGGCGGCCTCGGCGAGCCCCGCACCGTCGGCTACCCGGCCCAGGTAACCGACATCTTCCCCACGTTGGCCGACTTGGCCGGCATCGACTTGCCGGAGTCAAGCTCCCTCGACGGTGACAGTCTTGCTCCGCTCATAACCGGCGAAATGGATAGCGGGCCAGACCGCAAGTTCATCGTGCAGTATGGCGGTCGACACCGACCGACGAAGTACGGCGAGAGCACGATCGTCTGGAACCAGTGGCGGCTCGTGGAAGGCGAAGAGTTGTACGACCTCAGCTCTGACCCGGGCCAGGAATCGGACATCGCTGCCGAGCACTCCGATATCGTCCAAGAAATGCAGGCCCACTACGACGAGTACTGGGCTGAGATCGAGGCTTCTGTCGAAGTAGTCGAGCCGCTGTTCATACGAGCCGAGCAAGGCACGTTCACCGACCTGACCTCCAACAGTTGGATCGAGGTCGATTGCGACAATCGCGAGCGCACGGCCAACGCCTGCGGACCACCGCGTGGCGGAGTGTGGCAGATCGAAACCGAAGAGTCAGGCCAGTACTCTGTCGAACTCAGCCGCTGGCCGTTCCACCTAGATCGCGACATGACCGTGGTAGGCCCCGGCGCCACCATCGGCGGCATGCTGATCGAGCGGGGTGTCGCGCTGCCGATCGCCTCGGCCAGCCTGAGCTTGAACGGCAGCCGGCACGTCACGGTGCAGTCCGAAGAAGGGGCGTCATCAGTACGCTTCGAACTGGCGTTGGAAAAGGGCCGCAACACCCTCCAGGGCTGGTTCAGCGACGCGGCTGGAAGAGACCTAGCGGGCGCGTACTACGGCCGGATCAGCGCCATGTAGGCTGCCCGCCGAGGGCACAGCTGGTTCTGCGGCCGAATCGCCGCACTGTATTGACGAATACGAGCGATCCGTCGTACAGTGCGATTGATCAAGCTTGGCTAGCGCTCATTGGGAGGTTGGCTCCTCCAAGAGCGTGCGCATGTGGTGCGTGGCTGGATCACGCCGACCGCTGCAGGTCGCCGGCACACATGTCACAGGCTGTCGCACGATGAGTCTCTCCACTTCAGCGCCCGACTCAAAGCTACTGCGCTGTGCATCCATCGCAGCGGCACTCGCACTGACGATCTCGGGCGTGGCTGGCGCATCCCCGGACTTCCAGACGGAAGTCCGCCCCATCCTGCAGAAGTGCCTGCCCTGCCACGGCCCGGACCAGAACAGCCGCATGGCGAATCTCCGGCTGGATTCGCATGAGGCCGCGACTGGCCAAAACGGCGGGCACGCGGGTTTGGTCCCCGGCGACAGCAGCGCCAGCCGAATGCTAGCCAGAGTGACGGCGGAAACCAATCCCATGCCGCCCACGGGAGACCGCCTGTCCTCAGCGGAAATCGAGACCCTCAGGCAATGGATCGACGCTGGAGCCGAGTACCAGCGTCACTGGGCCTTTGATCGCCCGGTGACCCCGCAACTTCCGAGAGTCACCGACGAAGCTTGGCCCAGCAACCCCATTGACTACTTCGTGCTAGCGAAGCTGGAGACCGCCGACCTGGCACCCTCCGGCGAGGCAGATCGCTACACGCTGGCAAGGCGGCTGTCCCTTGACTTGACAGGCCTGCCTCCCAAACCAGAATCGGTCGAGGAGTTCGTCTCGGACCGATCCGCGGATGCATACGAGAGATTCGTGGCGGGGCTGCTGGACTCGAGCGCATACGGGGAGCGCTGGGCCAGCATCTGGCTGGATTTGGCTCGATACGCCGATTCGATGGGCTACGAGAAAGACACTCTACGCACGATCTGGCCATACCGCGACTGGGTCGTCCGCGCACTCAACGAAAACATGCCCTTCGATGAGTTCACCGTCCAGCAACTGGCCGGCGACCTGCTGCCCGAGCCCACCGACGACCAGTTCATCGCAACCGGCTTTCACCGCAACACGATGAACAACACCGAGGGCGGCACTGACGACGAGGAGTTCCGCGATGAGGCCGTCAAAGACAGGATCGCTACGACCGGCCAAGTGTGGATGGGACTGACTGTGGGCTGCGCCCAATGCCACTCCCACAAGTACGATCCGATCTCGCACGAGGAGTACTACTCGCTATACGCCTTCTTCAACCAGACCGAGGACGCTGACACGAACGACGACAACCCGAAACTAACAGTCTCGGAGGGAGTGACCACGCCGATCCTGCGAGAATTGCCTGCCGAGGACCAGCGCGAGACCTTTCTTCACAAGAGCGGGAACTTCAGAAACCTAGGCCAGCGCGTCACAGCCGGAGTACCGGCCGCATTCCACTCCTTGCCGGAAGGAGCGCCCGCCAACCGACTGGGCTTGGCACGCTGGATCACCTCTGACGAGAACCCCCTGACGGCGCGCGTCACCGTCAATCGCCTGTGGGCCAGACTCTTTGGCAAGGGCATCGTCACGACGGAAGAGGACTTCGGGACCCAAGGCGAGCCGCCAACCCACCCGCAACTCCTAGACTGGCTCGCCACCGAGTTCGTGCGCAGCGGCTGGGATGTCAAAGCCATGCTCACGACCATGGTCACTTCGTCTACCTACCGGCAAACGTCAAACGTCACGCCCGACCGGCTCGAAGCGGACCCCGACAATACCCTGCTCTCCCGAGGTCCGCGTTTCCGCCTGTCTGCCGAAATGCTCCGCGACCAGGCTCTAGCCGCCAGCGGCTTGCTGTCTGCCAAGATCGGCGGGCCGCCCGTGATGCCGTGGCAGCCGGAAGGCATCTGGCAGGTGGTCTACAGCAGCAAGCAGTGGGAAACCAGCCCCGGCGAGGACCGCTACCGCCGGGCGCTATATACGCTCTGGCGGCGCACATCGCCCTACCCGGCGATGACGACCTTTGACGCACCTTCGGGCGAGACCTGCACGATCCGACGGATCCGGACCAACACTCCCCTGCAGGCGCTGGTCACGCTCAACGACCCCACCCTGATGGAGGCCGCGCAGCACCTGGCCAAGCGTTCGGCGAATCTGGGCGAATCCAACGCCGCGGAGCGCTTGGACCATATATTCCGACATGTCTTGGCCCGGCCACCGTCAGACCAAGAAAGCAAGCGCTTGCTTGAATTGCGCGACACAGCTGCCGGAGAACTGCGCCAAGACCGCGATAGCGCACTTAAATTGGCGCACTACGACGATGTCCTGTATGCAGGAGAGCGTCGCGTAGCTCTCGTGGGCGATACGCGCGGAGACGCTCCGACCTGGCGCTATACGACTGACCAGCCGAGCGAGCAGTGGGCGGCCCCAGAGTTCGACGACGCTAGCTGGCGTACCGGTCCGTCAGCGTTCGGATTCACGTCGAAGGACAGTGCCGATGACAGCGATCCCTATGCGTCGAGCATCGGCACGCACTGGGATACATCAGATCTTTGGACCCGGCTCGAGTTTGAGCTTACCGATGCGGAGGTCGAGGACTTTCGCTTCGAAGTACGGAATTCCGCTGCCTTCCACGCCTACATCAACGGAGTCTTCGCCGCCCAGGATTTGGACGGTTCCGGCTCCTACGCACCATACGGCCTGACACCCGAGGCACTCCGCTCTCTGCGACCGGGCCGCAACGTATTGGCGGTGCATGCGGTCCACACCGGTCTCAGCGACGCCCCGAGGCATATCGACCTCGGGTTAACGATGCTGCAACGCCCAGACTTGCCTGACAGTACCTCGACGCCTGACGAGGCCGCGTGGGTGGCTGTCGCAAACGTGGTCCTGAACCTCGACGAGGCCCTCACGAAACGGTAAGCGCAATGTCCATCCGCAACGAATTCGCCCAGCACCAGACCCGCAGGCACTTCTTGCAAGGCTGCCAACTGGGCCTCGCATCGATGTACCTTGGCTCGCTGCGTGCGGCCTCATCCGACCACTCGCTGGCGCGCAAGCAGCCGCACTACCCATCCAAGGCCAAGTCTGTCATCTACCTGCACATGGCTGGGGGCCCTTCGCAGCTGGAGTTATTCGATCCCAAGCCCGAACTCCAGAAGCACAACGGTGCAGACTGCCCGCAGCACCTGTTGGAGGGCAAGCGCTTCGCCTTCATCAAAGGCGTCCCCCAGATGCTGGGCACGCCATACGAGTTCCAGAGGGTAGGACAGTCCGGCACCTGGGTGAGCGAACTCCTGCCTCACTTCACAGAGGTGGCCGACGAAACGGCCATCATCCGGTCGATGACCACCGAGGAGTTCAATCACGCCCCGGCGCAACTTCTGCTGCAGACTGGCAGCGCCCGCCTCGGCGGAGCATCGATGGGGGCTTGGGCCACCTACGGCTTGGGGACGGAAAACCAAGACCTGCCCGGCTTCGTGGTGCTGGTGAGCGGCAACAAGACTCCCAGCGCGGGCAAGAGCCTTTGGGGCAGCGGCTTCCTCCCGTCTGTCTACCAAGGAGTCCAGTGCCGCACGCAGGGAGACCCGGTGTTGTTCCTGAGCAATCCCGAAGGCATGAGCCGCTCGCTGCGGCGGTCGGCCCTGGATGCGCTCGGCGATCTCAACCGAATGCAGCAAGAGCGCTCGGGGGACCCCGACACGCTATCGCGGATCGAACAGTACGAGCTCGCCTACCGCATGCAGACTTCCGTACCGGAAGTGATGGACATCTCCAAGGAACCGGACTCGATTCATACGCTCTACGGCACCGAACCGGGCAAGCTCTCGTTTGCCAACAACTGCCTGCTGGCTCGGCGCTTGGTCGAAAGCGGTGTGCGCTTTGTACAGCTGTACGACTGGGGCTGGGATCATCACGGCAACGCTCGACGGACAGACATCCGCTACGACCTGCCAGACCGGGCTCGCGACATCGACCGTCCCACGGCAGCCCTCATCGCAGATCTCAAGCAGCGCGGCCTGCTCGATCAGACCCTGATCATCTGGGGCGGCGAATTCGGCCGCACTCCCATGCGCGAGAACAGACAGGGCGATAAGACCGAGTACTACGGGCGCGACCACCATCCGTTCGCGTTCACGATGTGGATGGCAGGCGGAGGCACCAAGGCCGGCGTCAATCTCGGCTCCACCGACGACATCGGCTACTACGTGGACAAAGACCCGGTAACGCCCCGCGACTTGCAAGCCACGATCCTGCACCTGTTGGGACTCGACCCATTCGAGTTCCACTACCCGCACCAAGGGCTCAAGGAGCGGCTGATCGGCCCGACGAACGAAGGGCGAATCGTTCAGCAAGTGCTGGTCTAGCCTCAACTTTGGCTGACGGTGGGGAGGTCTGTCGCTAGACCCCTTGTCTCGGCGCAAGCGCGACGATTCAGTCAAGCTCGATCGCGGGGCCCATTCTCCGCCGCCGGACGCGCGGTCCCGGCAGCCTTCGCCCAGCAGCCCAGCCCCCCTTGCCGGGCCGATTCCGGCCTCTATCCCGCCTGCTATCCTACGGCCATGGCCGCTCCTGCCTCGCTCCTAGAGCCCGTCGCCCGCCCCTCCGCTGAGCTGCCGGAGGAGAAGTACCCCTACTCCGACGGCAAGATCCTGATGGAGACCGACCCGCATGCCGACTCCATCGTCGACATGCGCATCCAACTCAAGGCCCATTTCGAGGCCCGGGCGGACGCCTACGTGGCCGGCAGCATGGCCGTGTACTATCGCCAGGGCGACCGCAAGGCGGTGGTGGCCCCGGACGTGTTCGTCGTGCTGGGCGTGCAGAAGAAGGAGCGCAGGTCGTATCTGATCTGGGAGGAAGGCGGGGTGGTGCCGGCCTTCGTGGTGGAGGTGGCCTCGGACTCGACCGACCGCCGGGACGCGACCAGCAAGCGCGCCACGTACGAGCAAATGGGAGTGGGCGAATACTGGCGGTTCGACCCGCTGGGGGTGCTGATCCGGGAAGGCTTGCAGGGTTGGCGGCTGAAGAGCGGCCGCTACGAGCGGGTGCGTGCAGGGAGAGCCGATGGCTGGCACCGGAGCGAGGCGCTGGGGCTGGCGTTGCGGGCGGAGGGGAGGCTGCTGCGCTTCTGGGACCCGCGTCTGGGACGAGACTTGATGACCCACGCGGAGACACGCCGGGCGTTGCAGGCATCGGAACGGGCGCTGGAGGCATCGGAGCAAGAGCGCAACCAAGCCGAGCGCGAGCTCGACCAAGCGAATCAACGGATCCGCGAACTGGAGGCTCAGCTTCGGTTGTCCGGCAAGTCTGGCTAGTTCTTAACCTTTCGGAGCGATCTCCGTCCAAAGGGCAAGGCAGCATTGCGCAAGACCTGCCGATACGGGGCATGGGCCGAATTCCGATTCAGACGGCGAGGTTTTTTGTCCGACGCTTCGCAGCGGGAGTCGTGTCTGTGGGATGGCAGGCAGCCGCTCACGAGATTGCCTCTCGCTACGCACGGCCGACGGACGAGTAGAACTCGGATGTCAGCTCGCCCCACGCTGGCGAACTCTGGTCGGTCTGAGGCACAGCCTCGCTAGCACCGTACTGGGATATCCACTTGACTGCGGTGGATCGGGTCTCCTGTTCTCCGTAGGAGGCTTGCTTGCAACCGCGGACCGCGACACCGACGTGACCAGCCAGTGTCCTTACCATCTCTCAGGCTTTCGGATTTTGGTGCCGGGAATCGGGTCTGGAAGTTGTGCGTGCCGCAAGCCGTCGTTCTGGACATGGCGCTCGAAGTCCGCGTGCCTCTTTGGCTGCTGCGAAGGTCTTCTGGACCCCGAAGTCATCAGCCCAATCCGCTCTTCGAGTTGCTCACGCACACGACGCAAGGCTTCGGCAATGTCGCAGTCGTTGCTCACCACCACCGCGCAGTCATGAGCATCGAGCCAGCCATCATTCGGCAGATGTACGGCGAGATTGACGTCCGATCCTTTCTCCTCCGTCCTAATCGCCTCCACCGCGTGTGGTGGGCCCTCCAACGGCCGCGTACGCGGCACTGGCACCTTGTGCCGGAGAAAGTGCCCAAAGTGAACTTCCGCTTCCGGTCGGAAATGCTCCAGGGCGCGGAGACTAACATCCTGCCGCTGAGGCTTGGACGGATCCGACGGGGCACCGGAGACTCTCGCAGCGAAGTACCTGACCTTGAGGAGGTCGTGATGCAGTTGCAGAACCGTTTCGAACAGAGCGACTAGGTCCAGCCACTTCCAAGAGGGCCCCTTCAAGATACGGCCCGGCGATTGCTACACCTATCCCCAGTCGCTGTCCAAGCACAAGGTGTAGTTCCAAGAAGGACTCAGCCGCCTCCATCGTCGCCGACTACGGCAGCTCAGACCTCTGTGCGCAGGCCCTCTGGCACGGCCGTTGAGCCCCAAGCCCGGCCTGCCCGCGCTGTGCTGCGACAGCAAGTTCTCCCTCCAGAGAGCGCACCGCGCCAGCCTCGGCCAAGAGTGTATGCTACGAGCAAGCCTGTTCGTGCGCGTGCGGGTTCGCCATGTCGTTCACTCCCACCACAGAAGCGGATGCCCCCGCACTGACTTCGCCAGCCGCGGCCACGGCGGCGCCGGAACCCGATGATGTCGAATACCCGGAAGGGCAGTGGGTCGCGCAGAGCCTCTGGCACGGGGATGCCGTGCAGCAGGCGGCAACGGCTTTGAACCACCACTTCCGGCAGTGCCAAGACACACTCGTGGGCATGGAAGTGAGGGTGTACTACGAGAGGGGCAACGACAAGGTTTGGTTGCAGCCGGACGTGCAGGTCGTGTTCGGCGTCAAGCGCGGGAACCGCAGTTCGTTCAAGGTCTGGGAGGAAGGCAAAGCGCCGGACTTCGTCCTGGAAGTGGCATCACCTTCGACGGCGGAGAATGACGCCGAGCACAAGGCCCGGGAATACGCCAGCATCGGGGTTCGCGAATATTGGCGGCTCGATCCGACGGGGAGTTTGATGAGCAGCCCGCTGGAGGGCTATGTCGTGTGCGCGGGCAGCTACGACGCGGTGGAGCCGGTGGCGGACGCGGGACCGTGGCTGCGGAGCGAGGTGCTGGGGTTGGAATTGCGCAGCGAGAGGCAGGCGGGGGCAACGGTGGTGGTGTTCCGCGACCCGGAGACGGGGGAGGAGTTCGACGGCTCGCTGGCAGCGGTCGAGCAGCGGCGGCGGGCCGCAGAAGATCGCGCCAGTGCCGAGGCGGAGCGCAGACGGGCAGCAGAGGTTCGCGCCAGTGCAGCGGAGGAGAGAGTGCGCGTATTGGAGAAGCAACTCCGCAACCGCGCTGCCCATAGCCCTCCGCCGGAAGGCGAGTCCAGCCTACGGTAGAAGTCCTGCGTGGTGGGCAGAGCGGTTCAGAGCCGCGCCACGCTCAGCTGCGAACGGCTGTTCGGACCTCAGCAGATCGATTCGGCTGAACCCAACCAGCGGTCACCTTCCGCATCTGAAGACCGCACGACCATCGCCTCTTGCCCCAGCCGACTAAGGCGAATCCATCGCTCTTGCGGGCCGCAACTAAGGATGCAGCAGATACGGGATCAGGATAAAGATTGAACCCGTCCACATTTGCGAACGTACAGGGAAGCTACTTGATTGGCTCGGACGCCGCTGCCAAGAGGTCGAAATCCGAATCCGAGGTTTCGAGAGCGGCACCGAAGCGAATGGCGCACGCCGCGATGATCAAGTCCGTTGCGGGCACTGTAACGCCCCTCGCCCTCGCGCGCCGGGCAAGGTCGTATGCTGTCCTCCACACATCTTCGTCGATCGCGAGCTCTGGGATAGCAGCCGCGAGCTTGCGCAGGACTGCCCGCTCCTTTTGCCCGCGTGCGCCGTTCCAGAGTTCAAGCTGCACAGGCGGGCACCAGCGGGCCTGGCCGGACGTCAGCGCGGCTTCGACACGGGAGCGAATAGTTGGATCGCCACTTGGGCGAAGCATATGTATCCAAGACGAAGTATCGATAAGGATCACAGAATTATCCTTATCATCCTTGCCGACGAACGGCCTGAAGTTCTTCTGGCGAGATCATGTCGGGACAGCTGCCGGAGTACCGGATGAGTTCCGCCATGCGCATGCGACGGTTGAAGTCGGCGATAGCACCAACTATGGCTTCGCGTTTCGTCTTGGCCTTGGTGAACTTGATTGCATCCTCGAGCTCTCGGTCGGGAATATCAACAGTGGTCTTCACATGTCAATTATAGATAATCTTGGAATCCTATAGCATCAATTTCATATTCTTGCAATCCGTATCATTGCATTCAGTGGACGGCATACCTGAAGCGCAATCCCGTGCCTTCAAGAAACCCAACTGATCTCGGCTCACAACGGGACCATCAAGCCCCCCGAGTGCGAGGACGGTCGATTCCATTCCTTGATACACGCAGAGGGAGCGACGAGGATCACCCGCCGCGTCAGCGCAAGCTACTGGCTGGAATCCCGGCGCATCTCGGACAGGTCGCCATGCCATTCGACTTTGCCGACGTAATCCGCAAGGCCTTGAATCCGCCTCATGCGTAAGGCCTCCTTCAACGCGAGATTAACCGTTGCGGAGTAAGTCTCGACACCAAACACTCGAACCGCTTCCTCCTACAGTTCCTCATCAAGCACAAGACTCGTGCGATTCATGTGTCTAAGGCTGCAACGACGATGTGGGCCTAGTTCAACCACTCGCACATCCGGTTCTATCGGCCTAGGCGTGTCCTACGTGAAGTCATCGAAGCAGCGCTGGCCCACATGATCCAAAGCAAGATCGAGGCCGCCTACCGACGGTCAGACCTCTTCGAGCGTCGGCGGCGCCTCATGAACGATTGGCCGGCTTGTTCGGGACGACCACTCAGGTATCGTCGACAACGCCCCGCCCGCCCGCACACCGGTCGGGCAACGTCTCCTCCACGCCCACGATTTGCAGTACCTGCACCAAGCTCTTGTGGCGCTCGCCCAGCGGACCCACTTCCTCGGCCAGCCTCGGGCACAGCCCGTACTGGAATGCCAGCGAACACTGTGATACCGTTGCTCGGAGGAATAAGTTCGCTTTCCGTTGCCTAGGGGGATTGTTTGGGGAACTCCATCACTCAACAGAGGGCGAGATTCTTTCCACCTGGCCAGCGCCCCGACCCCCTCGATCCCAAAAACCCGATATCTCGCTAATTTCGCAAAAGGCTCGAATGGTAGAAGTTGCAGCTCATCGGCCGGCGTCCGCTCAGGCTGGAATGCCAGCAAAGCGCACCGTGAACCGGTGGCTGGTGAAAGCGATGCTGGCGGAGCAAACCGACGAGTGGGGGTCCTGCGGGACAAGTGCATGACAGAGCGGACTCCCGGCTGGCCAGCGGCGATAACGAGCCCTCCAGACTGCCGAACGTGGCAACTCGAGAAACGCGGCCGACCCCGGCCCGGTCCAATACGGAAGCCAACTTCCAGGGACATGACGGCGAACGAGGAAGAAAGCAACGTGCTGCTGTCGTACCTGCATGCGGAGAGCCAGCTTCCGCTATCGAGCCCAAGCCATCCGGCAGGGGCCGGCTGCGGAACCCGACTTCGGGCTCAGTGTCCATCGGTGCCGAGACGATCCCAGGGTCAACAAACAATCGGTTCGGCGGGGTTCCGTCGGTGGGCCGCGCATCGATTGCGGCAGTTGGCCCGGACCCTAGGCGTAGCGGCATTCGTTACTGGACTGCTCACTCCGTCCATGCTCCTTGCCGCCGCCCGCGCGGTCGCATCGGAACAACCACCGAATGGCTCGATGGGGGTAGCCATTTACGGCGGCGAGGCGCTGCACTACGAGGTCATCGACGGCCTCGCAATTCACGACGGGGACATGGTCCTGGGCAGGGTCGAGGAGGTCGTCGAAACCACTCGCAGATGGCGGTCCGGGAAGGCGTCCCCGGGCCATTGGCCCGAAAGGAGGGACCTCTCGGCCGTGGGCGGGGATTACCTCTGGCCGGATGGGATCATCCCCTACGAGATCGAACCGGGCTTCACTGCCAGAGCACTGCAAGACATCGAAGCAGCAATCCACGAATGGAATTCCAGAACAGTCCTCACGTTCGTGGCACGGACAACCGAGTCGTCGTTCGTCCAGTTCCGGCCCAGATCGTCAACCCCGTCGCGTCCGGGCTGCAGCGCAGTTGTAGGCTACCGGGCCAGCGGAGCCCGCGCAGTGTCGCTCCGGAGCCCCCAAGGCTGTGGAATGACGGCCACAGTCCACGAAATCGGGCACGTGATAGGTCTGCGGCATGAGCACCAACGCAAGGATCGGGACCGACACATTCAGGTTTCCGACGTGCTGCGCACAGGGCCCAGCAGGTATTCGTATTCCAGCAACCGCCCGGTGGGCGGACCGTACGACTACGCCTCGGTGATGCACTACATCGGAGGAATCGAGTCGATTCCTCCCGGCATGCCGATCAGGACATCGACGTGGTTGTCGGCGGGGGACATAGACGGAGTGGCCCGAATGTACGGAATGCCGCCAACCTCGACAACGATCTCAACGAATCCACCGGGGCTGGAGATCGTCGTTGACGGGGACCGCGTTGTCACCCCCGCCACGTTCGACTGGGCCGCCGGTAGCGAACACGTACTGCAGGCCCCTTCCCCCCAATCGTTTGGAACCCAGCGGTACGTCTTCGGGCGTTGGAACGACGGCGGCAGCTCCGAGAGGACGATCACGTCCGACCCGGATGTCACCTGGTACGAGGCCAGCTTCGTCGTACAGAAGCAGTTCCTCGCTTGTGCCACGCCAGCGGGTGCGGGTCATGTGACAGTGAGCCCGGAATCGAGCGGCGGCTTCCATACCCTGGGGTCGCCGATCGAGTTCGAAGCGGTCTCGGAGCCTGACAGCGGCCTCCAGTTCGCGGACTGGGACATGAACAATTCCACGACGCGGCACGGGGAATCGAAGAATCCTGCCTCCGTCGAGAGCGTCAGTCGCTTAAGCGGCTGGACAACCTACCAAGCCCGATTCAAGGCCGGTCCGTTCTTCGTGATCGACACTGACGTCGACAAGGCGCGGATCGAAATCAACGGCAGGTCCCGGAACTTGCCGTACGCGGTCCACGCCGCGGACCATCAAGAAGGCATCAGCGTCGATGCCCTCGGGACGATTCCCGTGAGCCCCGGATTCCGGTACCGCTTCAAGGGGTGGAGCGACGGAGGCGAGCGCGCCCACATGGTCGATGTGCCGGCGACGGGGGGATCCCTGCGACTGGATCTCGTCCGGGAGTACCTCATAACCGGGCGTCCGGTCGGCAGCGTCCCTAGGGATGCCGCGCTCCAGATCACGCCGGAGTCCGAAGACGGTTACTACGAGGAAGGAACGCAGGTGACGATGACGGCCGTTCCGATGGCCGATCGGCATTTCGCCGGATGGGTCGGTGCCGTATCCGGTTCCGAGTTGGTCCAGACCGTCGTGGCGGACGCTCCGAAGGGCCTTTGGCCGGTCTTTACCCAAAGCCAGCCAGTGGCCCCGGGTGAATCGATCGACGTAACGCTTGCGGCTACCGATCAGCTCGAACTCCACAACCGTTCGGACGGCTACAACGTCCTTATACCGAGCGACGCGAATGCGTTGACCGTCACCTTCCAGTCGACCACGCCCGGAGCCGAGGTCGATCTGTACATGTCTCTCGGCAGGGAAGTCACCGAACGGCAAGGCGGCGACGGAGAGACTGCAACGATCATTGCGGACTTCGAGTCGAAAACGGCGGGCTCCAGCGAGAGCATTACGATCAACCGGAGTTCAGTTCCGCCGTTGATGAACGAGATCTACTCCATCGGCCTGGCGGTCCATCCGACACAGACCCAAATCCAGGGCACGCTCTCGGTAGAGATCCAGCGGAGCGGGATCACCGGAGCGAGTCCGACAGCGCTGACGTTCATCAGCACCAATACGAGCGATCCCGCTCCGCAGACGATCCGACTCAGCCACGCAATGACCGGCTCGGTCCGCTACCGGATCGATTCCAGCCTCGCATCGGTATCGGCCTCCCCGCGGGAGTGGACTCAAACGGACTCAGAAATGACCGACATTGCCGTAACTGTTAACAGCGCCGGTCAGGAATTGGGGTCCCACCAAGGGACGCTGACAGTTGTCCGCGTCAGCGACGACGAAACGCTTCCCACGGGGATCGAGATTCCGGTCTTGGTGGGGATCATTGACGACAGGTCCGGCACCACCAGCGCTCCGAGAATCAGCCGCGTCCGACTCGCCAGCCGTCCAAGCAGAGGGAACACGTACGTCGAGGCCGACCAGATCGGGGTCGAGGTGGACTTCGGGGAACCCGTCAGGGTCACCGGAACACCGCGCATGGCTATCGCAGTGGGCGATGAGATTCGGCAAGTGGATGGCGCCGGGAGGAGTACCAATCAATGCGGGGGGCACGAACGAGTCCTGTTCCGCTACGAAGTGCAGGCCGAGGACATCGACGCGGACGGCATCGGGATCGCAGCCGATGCCCTAACGCTCAACGGAGGTGCCATTCGGAGCCTAACCGGAACGGACGCGAATCTCGATCTCGGCGATCATGCTATCACCGCGGCGCGAGGCCACAGCGTCGACGGCAGCTTGGTGCTCCCGCCGTGGGTGTCCGATGTGAGGATTGCGACCGAGCCGCAAAACGGGACGGCATACGGCGCGGGCGAATGGATCCGGGCTTGGGTGCGCTTCGACAGAGAGATCGAAGTCTCCGGCACCCCGCAACTGCGAATGACCATCGGTGACCAGACAAGGCAAGCCAACCGCTATGCCACCAGCAGGACCATATTGTGGTTTCGCTATGCCGTGCAGTCCGATGACTTGGACAGCGACGGCGTCGGGGTTGCCGCCGACGCCCTAACACTGAATGGCGGCACGGTCCGAGGCCGCACCGGTGCCGACGCGGAACTTGACCTCGGACCGCGGGCCATTGCCAACGCGGAAGGGCATGCCGTGGATGGCAGCACGCCAGCCACCGTGGTCGTCCGCAGACTGCGAATCCACACCGAACCGCAGGACGGCGAGGCATACGGAAGAGGAGAAGAGATTGGCGTCCGGGTGGAATTCACCGGACCGATCCAAGCGTCGCCCACCGTGCAACTGGAGTTGAACGTCGGCGGCCACAGGCGCCCCGCTGTTCTCGACGGAAAGAGTGCATCCACGTTGGCCTTCACGTACGAGGTCCAATGGGGAGACCGGGATGCGGACGGTGTCGGCATTCCGGCGGACGCGCTGAAGCTGGGCGGAGGGTCCGTTTGGAGCCCTGCCGGTGCCATGGTGGACGTTGGTCTCGGCGACCACGCCATCGGCAACGCGGCCGAACACAAGGTGGATGGTGGCGCGTAATGTCGGCGGACGCCGGGAGGGGCAGGTCACGACAGAGCCATGACCCGCGACGGGCCGGCAACGCCCCAATCCGTCACATAGATTCCGCAGCTGAGTCGCGCCCACAGCCCTCAGGCTGGCTCGAATAGGTCGCTTGACCGCGACACCTTCGCCTGACCGGCTCCGGCGCAGGCCCTATTGCCCGACCAGAGCCCGACTTAGACGGATCCCACCCGGCCAGTTCCAATTTGGTAGCACTCGACGCTGCACGGTGAGGACCGCAAGCGGTCGTCTCAGGACAGGAGCGCTGGCGTGGTACATTCAAGGCCAATCGGTTCGACGAGGGTCCGGGGCGAGCGGACATTTCTTTCGATCCGGGCGGCAATCTGGAGCTGTGCTGTCAGAGTCCTATCCGATAGCGGAAGCTACCGACCTTCCTAGTACAGACCGCAGCCGATGGGGCGACCCGCAAGTGCGCCTTCGCCCGAGTTCCCGATGATCCGGTTTGCAGTAAACAACCCCTACGCGGTGGGCGTGGCAGCCTTGGCCACCGTCGTGCTGGGCATCACTTCGTACCAGCGCTTGCCAGCCGATCTGCTGCCGATCTTCAGGACACCCGCGGTCCAAATCGTGACCTTCTACCCCGGCATGCCGCCGGAGGTGATGGAACGCGACATCATGAGCCGCCTCGAGCGCTGGACCGGCCAGTCGGTCGGCATCGAGCACCAAGAGGCCAAGGCCATGCTGGGGGTCTGCGTGGTCAAGGACTTCTTCCGCGAAGGGATCAGTCTCGAGACGGCCATGAGCCAGGTGACCTCCTACGCCGTCAGCGACATGTTTTACCTGCCGCCGGGCACCATCCCGCCGATGGTCATGCCGTTCGACCCGACGGCCTCGGTTCCGCTCTGCCTGGTCAGCGTATCCAGTCCGAGCATGGACGAGAAGGAGCTCTACGACATCGCCTATTTCGAGCTGCGCAACCGCTTGCAATCCATCCAAGGCGTGATCGCGCCGGCAGTCTATGGCGGCAAGCTCCGACGGATTTTGGCCTATGTCGACCGCATGCGACTGGAGGCGCGCGGGCTAGCTCCGATGGATGTGGTCGACGCGCTCAAGCGGCAGAGCGTGTTCATTCCCGCCGGCAACCTCAAGGCCGGCAATCTCGACTACCAGATCTTCGCCAATTCCATGCCGGCGGCGGTCGAAGACCTCAACGACATGCCGATCGAAGTGCGGGACGGCGCTCCCATCCTCATCGGCGATGTCGCCGACGTGCGGGATTCCAGCCAGATCCAGAGCAATGTGGTCCGCCTCAACGGCAGGCGACAAGTCTACATCCCCATCTACCGCCAGCCCGGCGCCAACACGATCGAAATCGTCAGTTCGATCCGCCAGAACCTGGAACGCATCCTACAGCGCCTCAAAGAGATGGATGCTTCGGCTCGGGACCTTTCGATCGAAGTTGTCCTGGACCAGTCGGTCTACGTACGCGGGGCACTGCGCGCCCTGCAATGGGAAGGGCTGTTAGGAGCCGGGTTCGCCGCGCTTATCGTGCTGCTGTTCCTCCGGCGCCTGCGCTCGACCGTATTGATCTTGCTGAGCCTGCCGCTGGCAATCCTAGCGGCGCTGACCGGCCTCTATTTCAGCGGAGCGACGCTCAACGCCATGACCATCGGCGGCCTGGCCTTGGTGATCGGCATCTTGATCGACCAGGCCATTGTGGTGGTCGAGTCGATCGTGCGTCACGTCGAGCAGGGCCAGCCCCCCTTCGAGGCAGCTCTGAAGGGCACCTCGGAAGTGGCAGTCCCGGTGCTGGTCTCGACTGTCACGTTTTGCATCGTGTTCTTTCCCGTGGCCTTCCTGACCGGGATGGCCAGCTATCTGTTCAGCCCGGTTGCCCTTGCGGCAACCTTCGCCATGGGTGCCTCGTTCCTCTTCTCCATCACGCTGGTGCCCGCATTCTGCGCAAGGATCCTAAAAGGCGGCGCCGGCGACCCCGGGAACCTGCAAGGCTCTGCGCTAGCGAGTGCATACGAGGGACTCGTCGCGAAGCTGATACCTCTGCGTTGGACGGTCGTCGGCGGTTCCGCATTGCTGCTAGTCGCTTCGCTCTACCTGCTGCGCTCCACGGGCACGGAGTTGTTCCCGGCCGTGGATGCAGGTCAGTTTCAGATCACCGTCCGGCTGCCGTCTGGAACACGCATCGAAAACACAGAGGCGAAATTGGCCGAGATCGAACAGGTGCTGATCAACGAGATCGGCCAGCCCGACCCGTCGGACGAGGAGCGCTTCCCCGAGTCGAACCTGCGCATGCTGATCAGCAACATCGGGGTGCTGATGGACTGGCCCGCAGCCTACACCCCAAACACCGGCCCGATGGACGCCTTCATGTTGGTCCAGCTGAAGAACAAGCCGGGCTACCCCGGATCCTTCGAGTACGTCGAACGGCTTCGCTCCAAGCTGAACCAGCAGTTCCCCAGCGTCGAGTTCTCATTCGACACCGGCGGGTTGCTCACGGCCGCCCTGAATCAAGGCGAGCCGGCGCCGATCCATATTCAGGTGTCGGGCAGCAATCTGGAGACCTCGCACCGCATCGGCACGATCATTGCCGAGCGAGCCCGCCAAGTAGAAGGGATCACCGATGTCCGGATCGCGCAGAGGATGGACTACCCGATCCTCGACGTGGAGATCGACCGGGTCAAGGCGGCCATGGCCGGCGTAGACGTCGACGACGTGATGAAAAACCTGGTGACCGCCACCAACTCCAGCATCGGTTTCGACCCGGCGTTCTGGATCGACGAAAGGAACGGGAATCACTATTTCATCGGCGCACAGTACGGGGAGGAAGACCTGGTCTCGGTGGAGACTCTGCGCGACATCCCGATCAGCGGAGCGCGAGCGGTCGAGCCGGTTTCCCTGCGCACCGTCGTCAATCTGAGCCGCAAGACAGGACCGGCCGCCATCAGCCATCGCAATATCACGCGGGTGATCGACGTCTACGCCACGGTCTTGCCCGGCCACGACATCGGTTCGGTCGTGGCCGAGGTGGAGCGCCTGCTGGGCGCGTCGCCAGAACTCGGACCTGTCCTGCGGCAATCCGACCGGGGACCCTACTTCGATGTCACCGGGCCGGAGTTCGCCGAGGCTGGCTACAGCTACCGGCTCACCGGAGAGGTCGCCACCATGCGCGATGCACTGGACCAGTTCCTACAGGGTTTCTTGCTGGCAGTGGTGCTGGTGTACCTCGTGCTGGTCCTTCAATTCCGATCATTCCGTGACCCGTTCATCGTGATGCTGGCCGTGCCGCTCGGCCTGATCGGAGTTAGCTGGCTGCTGTTCTTGGGCGGCAATCCGCTGAGCATGATGTCCGCAATGGGCATCATCATGATGGTCGGGCTGGTGGTAGCCTACAGTATCCTGCTGGTGGACTTCGCGGACCGCCGCCTGTCCGCCGGGGCGACCCTGCGGGACGCGATTACCGAGGCGGCTCGGGTGCGGCTCCGCCCCATCCTGATGACCTCGCTCACAACGGTGCTGGCGTTGACTCCGATGGCGCTGGGCGGACCGGGAGCGGAAGCCAACGTGCCGTTGGCGCGCGCCATCATCGGCGGCGTGATCAGTGCAGCGGCGCTGACACTGGTGGTCGTCCCGTGTCTCTATGTCATCCTCAAGCGACCCACCCATGGCCGGCAGGAGAGCCTGGCATGACTGAGTTGCGGGTGTCGGTCACTCAAAACCCAATCTCGAGGTTGGGTAATACCAGTCTGTTCTGTTGCGTCGCTCTAGCCGGGGCTTTGATCTGGCTTGGCTGTGCCGGTAGCCCCGGACAAACGGACGCAAGCGAGGACCCGCAGCAAGGGACCGAAGTCGTCAACGTAGAGGTCGTGTCGCCGACGCGCGACGACATCGTGCGCACTATCTCGTTGCCCACCAGCGTTGAGGCCGACCAACAAGCAAAGCTCTACAGCAAGGTCAGCGGCTATCTGGAAAGCATCTCGGTGGACATCGGAGATCGGGTGCGCGATGGCCAGCTCCTGGCCAAGATCGATGTGCCCGAAATCGTCAACCAGCACAGCGAAGCCGAAGCTGGCCTGGCCGTCGCCGAGGCCGACCGCAGCCGGACCAAAGCAGAACTAGACAGTGCCGCCGCGCAATCCAAACTGCAGGAACTCACCTATGACCGCCTCAAGGCCGTCAGAACTGCCCAGCCGGATGTGCTGTCGCAGCAAGCGGTCGACGAGGCCATGACCGAATCTGAAGTCGCGGCCGCGAATGTGAACGAGATCGTTGGCCGGATCCTCCAAATCGACAGCAGAATCAACCAGTTGCAAGCCACCGTGCAGCGGCTCGAGACGATGCTTGGGTTCGCCGAGATCCGCGCGCCATTCGATGGTGTCGTGACGGAGCGCTTCGCCGACCCGGGTGCGCTGCTGCAAGCAGCGACATCCAACGATTCGGCCCAGCCAATCCTCACCGTCGCCAAGGTGGACAAGGTGCGCCTCGCGATTGACGTGCCAGAGTCCGAAGCGCCACACGTAGAGGTGAGCAGCGGCGCCACGATCACGATCGACGCCATGCCGGGCAAGCAGTTCCAAGGCTCGGTGAGCCGGTTCTCGCGTTCGCTCAATCCCGCTACGCGCACCATGCGGGCAGAGATCGACCTTGCCAACGCCGAGGGGCTGCTGCTGCCGGGGATGTTCGGTCGCGCCACGCTCACGTTGGAAATCCGAGCGGGTGCTGTCACCGTGCCCGCCGAGGCGTTGCACGCCGAAGGCGATCGCTCGTTCGTGTACCAGGCCGTCGGGGGGCGGGCTCGGCGTGTCGATGTCGAGACTGCGCCCGGGGACGGCATCGATATCGAAGTCATCGCTGGACTCAGCGGCGGCGAGCGCATCATCGTGGCCGCTAGGGAGCCTTTATCGGACGGTGCCACCGTGAACGCTGTCGAAATCAATTCGGAGTCCCAGCCGTGACCGTCGATATTCGGCCTTGGATTCTCGGCGCTGCGCTGCTGGGCGCGGCGTGTCCAGCCGCAGCGCAGACCAGTGGCGAACCGCGCAGCCTCACGCTGGACCAAGCGATCGAGACTGCTCTGGCGAACAATCCCAGACTCCGGCAGTCTGCCATCGAGATCAGCGCGGCTGAAACGCGAGTCAAGCAAGCTCGCGCGGACTTTCTGCCGCAAGTCGACGCCGGCGGACTTGCCAACAAGGGCTTGACGGGCTCCGCCAACCTCTTCGATCTGCATGGCTTGGCATCCTCTCCCGAGCCACGGAACGGCTCGTTCTCGGTCAACTTGCTCCAAAACCTGCTGGATTTCAAACGAACCAAGTTCGAGAGCAGAGCGAGAAGGGCGGAAGTGGAGTACTTCGAGCAGACGCTCCGCGCCGACCAGGACAGGTTGGTGCTGGAGGTGCAACGCGCCTACTTCAACGGCCTCAAAGAGAGCAAACGCCTCGCCCTGGCGGGAGAACGCGTCAAACAGCGGGAATTAGAACAGGCCCGCGCCGATGCGCTGCTGGAAGCAGAGCTCGCGGCCAAGGTCGAGGTCGACCAAGCCCGAGCCAACCTATCCAAGGCACAGTCCGGCTTCACATCCGCCACCGAGGCCCGGAAGCGTGCATTGTCTGGCCTCGGCACGGTCATGGGGGAGGAGGCTCCCGTTCTCTACCAGCTGCGCGAGCCTGAGATTTCGGAGCGGAGTCCGGGCCCGCTCGAGCCCCTCATCGCCAATTCACTCGAAGCCCGCGCGGAGCTGGCCGCGGTCGATGCCAGAATCCAAGCCGCCGAAGAGTGGGTGCGGCGCGCCAGGCGCGAGAAGTACCCCCGGCTGATGATCATGTTCAGCGGCGGCTGGACGCGCTTCGCCGAACTCACCCTGGGCCGGCTGTTGTTCGGCGCGTTCGGACTACAAATGCCGGTCTTCACCGGCGGGCGGCTGGAAGCGAGCATCGAGGAAACCGAGCTGGTCGTGGACAAGACCAGGGCGATGCGCGACGAGCTGCGGCAAGCGATTCAACTAGAGGTTGCCACCGCACACAGCCAAGTAGTCGCGACTCTGGAAGCAGTTCAAGCGGCCCGGCTAGATCTGGAGCAAGCCCAGTCGATGGCGACTCTGGCCGACGCCCGCCACCAGCAGGGCCTGTCTTCCCGACTCGATGTAGTCATTGCTAGGACGGCACTGGCCGCGGCCGAGAACGGCCTGCACCAAGCTCGCTACGACTATGGGCTCGCGGCGGCACTGCTTGACTTCGCCAGTGGTTCGGCATCTCCCTGAGCGGCGGCCTGCGGCAGCGTGTCGTCGCGCCGGCCCGCCTTCGTGATACCTTCATGCCAATGACTCGTCTCCTTACCGCGCTCCTGCTTGCCTCGCTGTCCTCTGCCTTCGCCGCGGACCGGCCCAATATCCTCGTCGTTCTGCTCGACGACCTGGGCTATTCCGACCTCGGATGCTACGGCGGAGAGATGGACACGCCCAATATCGACGCCCTAGCCGAAGGCGGCGTCCGCCTCGAGTCCTTCTACAACTCAGCGCGCTGCTGCCCTAGCCGCGCCTCGCTCATGACCGGCCTGTACCCGCCGCAGACCGGCATCGCCAGTTTCACCACCCGCGAGCCTCACCCGACTCGCGGCCCGGCCTATTTGGGGCGCCTCAACGATCGCTGCGTCACGCTCGGCGAGACGCTCGGCAAGGCGGGCTACAGCTGCTACTACGTGGGCAAGTGGCACCTGCACAACGAGACCGGCCCGACCCAGCGCGGTTTCGAAGAGTTCTTCGGCTACGCCTTCGACCACTCGCACGACCAATGGGATGCCGACTACTACGTGCGCATGCCCGAAGGGCGCAAGAAGGAGATCGACCGGCCACAAGGGGAGTTCTACGCGACCGATGTGTTCAGTGAATACGCCCTGGAGTTCATCAAGCAAGGCCAGCAGCGCGACCAGCCTTGGTTCGTTTTCCTAGGCCACTCTTCCCCGCACTTCCCGGTCCAAGCTCCCCCCGAGAGCGCCGACAAGTACTTCGACACATACCTACGCGGCTGGGACGTGTTGCGCGAGGAACGCTACGCCCGCATGCAGCGAATCGGGTTGGTTGACGGCAAGCGCTGGACTCTCACGGAGAGGTCGCTGGTGCCGGTAGATCGCGATGACATCGCCAACGGATTCCCCGGGCAGCCGAATCCTGCCTGGGCTTCCATCGAGGAGCCGCGCAGGAAGGACCTCGCGCGCCGCATGGCCCTGTTCGCGGCGATGGTGGAACACGTGGATCAAGGCCTTGGCAAGATCATGGATCACCTGCGCGAGAGCGGCGACTTTGACAACACGCTGATCATGCTGCTGAGCGACAACGGCGCCTGCTACGAATGGGGGCCCTACGGCTTCGACGAGCGCAGCCGCCAGGGGGTGACCATCCTGCACACCGGCGACGCCCTGCGCAAGATGGGAGGGCCCGGCACCTACCACTCCTACGGCAGCGGCTGGGCAAACCTGGGCAACACTCCCTTCCGGCTGTACAAGCACTTCACGCACGAGGGCGGCACGGCCACTCCGTTCATCGCCCACTGGCCGCAGGGCATTCGCAACGCCGGAAACTGGGTGCGCGAGCGCGGCCACATCATCGACGTAATGCCTACTCTGCGAGCGGCGGCGGACGCCGAATACCCGCTAGACTTCGCAGGGCGCGAGGTCCTGCCCGAGGAAGGCGTCAACCTCTTGCCGGTGTTCAACGGCGAGAGCCTGTCCGAACGGCCGCTGTACTTCGAGCACCAAGAGGCGCGCGGCTTGATCCGGGGAGACTGGAAAGCCGTCTGGGGCAAGCGCATGCCCCAGGAAATCGACTGGGAGCTGTACAACCTCAAAGACGACCGTAGCGAAACGACCAACCTGGCCGAACGCTATCCGGATCGCATCAAGAGCATGGCAGAGGACTGGGAGCGCTACGCAGAACGGACAGGCGTAGCCTGGGAGGAATAGCCCACCAAGCCCGCCGCCGAGTCGGTCGCTGTTAGGGCTTGCCGAGCGTGCGCTCGAAGAAAGCGACCACCATCGCCATCAGGCTTTGCGGCGTGTCGCCCTGCATGTCGCGAAAGCCGTGGTCGGCGTTGCGGACCTTGTAGAGCGTGGTGTCAAGGCCCGCGGCTTGCAGCGCCGCGTGCAGCAATTCGCTCTGGTTGTACGGCACGGACTGGTCCTTCTCGCCGTGCATGTGCAGCATCGGCGGGTCGTCCGCCGTGACGTAGCTGATGGGATTGGCCCGCTGGGTCTTGGCGGGGTGATCCTGAATCGGCGCTCCGATGAATCGCGACTCCGGCGAATCGGCGGCGTCGTGGTCGATCCGGCCCGGGAAGTCGTTCATGCGCAAGAAGTCGCTGGGCCCGAACCAGTTGCAAACAGCATCGGGCCGCGAGGACACGCCGGCGTTCTCTTCGTGCAGGCTGTCCCATTCCTCTACCTCGTGGGCCGTTCCAAGCAGCGCGACCAGGTGCCCGCCGGCCGACGAGCCCCAAGCGCCGATCCGCTCGCCGTCGAAGCCGTAACGCCCGGCGTTCGCCCGCACCCAGCGGAAAGCGGCCTTCACGTCGGCGATGGCCGCCGGGAAGATCGCCTCGCCGCTCAACCGATAGCCCACCGACACGAATCCATAGCCGTGATCCAAGATCGGCAAGGAACGGTTGATGCGATCCTTCGAGCCGCCCCGCCAGCCGCCCCCATGGACCCATACGACCACCGGCACGGGTCGCTCGGGTCGCGGTTCCCGAGCGTAGACATCGAGCAGCAATTCCCGCCCGTCGACCTCTGCATAGGTGACATCGGCGTGCTTAACGATCCCGGGAGGCAGCTGTGGATCGGACCCGCGATCCTGCGCGGCAGCAGGCCAGGCAGCACCGACAATGGCCGCAACGATCAGCAGGACTCGAGCGAAATAGTACATAGCAGTGCATCCAGTGTAAGCCGCCGCATCGTTCCGGAGAGCGGCGAGATCAGGTGTTGAACGGCAAGTCGTCATGCCCTTAGGGGCATCGGAAGTTCTCGCGATGGCGGACACTCCCCGCGGAGGACTGAATCTCAAGTTTCTGGATCCCCTCGCACGCGGCATCGATGGTAACGACGGAATGCTCGGCAATCTCGTCAAGCAACTGCCCCACTACCGCGGGGATCTCCTGCACGCCCCTGACGAACACGGCACTCCCGCCCGTCGTCTGGGAGAATTCGCTGATGCCGTTCTGGTAGACCTCGTTCAGGGAGTCGTACTGCCTTGCCAGGTGCAGGAAGAAGAGCGGCGCCTGCGCCCCCTCCAAGCGGTCCACGATTGACCGGATGCGCTCCAGAATCAGCTGGCCGCGGAATCGCCGGCTCAGATCGCTGCTATCGCTCGGGTTGACGACCGGGATCGTATAGTCGCCGCGGTAATCCTCGATCTCGCCGTCGGTGACGAACAAGACCGCCACGCGCACCTCGGCAGAGGCCAGCGTCTGGTCAGCGATTTCTGAGACCTGTTCGACGACATCCATGAGCCCCGGCACTCCGCGCACGTCCAGCGACTGCAGTTTCTCGGAGAGTCTGGCCCGGCCCCTAACCGGGTCGAGAACTACGCGGAGGCCGTCTTGCGCGGACATGACGCCGGCGAAATACTTCGGGCCGAGGCTAGTGAGCTTGGCCACCAATGCGTCGCGGACGGCATCGACACGATCGGGAAACTTCACCGTGTCCATCACCAGCAGCAGGATGAGGTGATCCTCGACCGTCTGCACGGAACGCACGGCCGCACCCTCGCCACCGAGGGAAACCGCCATCTCCCGGGCGGGGCCCTCGTGCCAAACGGCCGTCTTGAACACCTCGGATGAGCCCTGCGCGGCGAGTAGTGCCGCCAGCGCCAAGAGCCGACGAACGCGCATCACTTAGAAGTTGTAACGCAACCCGAGCTGGAGCACTCGTCCTCCGCGCGAACCGATGATCCGCCCGGCATTCACATTGCGGGCATTGGCCGGGCCGATCTCGTTGTCGGGGTCCATCCAGTTGCCCTGATTGAGGAAATTGAAACTCTGCACGAGCAGCTCGACGCTCTGCTCCTGGCTGAGCACGACCCGCTTGGTGATCGAAATATCGTGGTTGCGGTATTCGGGGTTCCGCAGCGTGGGGTGAGTGCGCCCCACATTGCCTAGCGCGAAGTCCGGCGGATCGACAAAAGCATGCGGGTTGAACCAGCCGTTCGGCCCCGGATCGCTCACGTGCGGATTCATGCCGGGCACCGCGTCCACCTGCAAGAACCGCACGATGCCGCCGGTATTGTTGAACATCGGCTCCAGTACGATTGGATCTCCGCCGTACCACCTGGTGTACCCGCTTACGGTCCAGTCAGAGACCAGCTTGGCGAGCGGGCCGTGCCGGCCAAGCAAGGGCCTGCCAGGACCCATGGGCAGTTCGTACGTGTAGCTCAGCGAGAGCCTCTGCGGACGGAAGCCGACGCTGTGTGCCCAGGCGCTCTTGCGGTCGTGCGGATTTTGCACTCCGCGCCCGGAAAAATCGTCCTTCCGCCTGCGGTAGGCGTAGTCGAAGTCAAAACTCAGCCCGTCTCCGGTGCGCTTCCGCAAGGTGATTTGCCCCTCGTCATAGTGAAGCCTGCCTGACGGGTACTGGTAGTTGGCGCGGATTTGCTGGAAGTGGGGAAAGGGCCGCAGCGAGCGCCGAAACGCCTCGTCATTGAGGCGGTCCCGGTAGGCCAGTGCGCTGAGAGGCACTTGGTTCAGCGAGACGATATGCCCGCCGACCAGTAGATCGCGTCCGCGGGTCGCCCGTCCCCGCGCTCGTAGCATGAGCCCCTTGGGCAGCTTGCGCTCGACTTCGAGCGACAAGTAGTTGTAGGTGGGCTGCGCGGCCGTCGCGGGAATCATGTCGACGTCGGATTCGTTGGCGAAGTCGTTGCGCAAGTCGGGCAGCGGGTTGGCCAGGGCCGGAAAACCCGCGGCCAGCGTCACGGCCGGTACCAGTTGACGGTTCTGCGACACTGGGAAGCGCCGGCCCGAAAAGCCCTGCGTGGCGAACGGTCCCGAGCGAAGGGTGACGGTACTGTATGAGCGCAGCAGAGAACCGCGCACAACCGTGCTGCGACCTGCGGTAGGGCTCCAAGAAACGCCGATCCGGGGTTCGGCACGGACTCTGTAAGGCTGGAACGCGCGGCCTTGACCGTTGCGGCCAGCGAAAACCAGGGCTCCCGGTGTTCCGGTGGAGTCGTTGATGGCCGCCAGGTCGAACGACGACTGCCGATCGTATTTCTCAGTGCGGGGCGAGCTGGCGTCGAGGTTGATCCGCAGCGCCAGAGTCAGGTTCGGACGCACCTGCCACTGGTCGCCGACGGTGTTCTGGAAGTACTTCTGGTGCAGGTATGCGGGCTGGGGCTGATCGGTCGCCTCGGCCCGCCAGGCCTGCCCGAGCAAGAACGTCGCGAACCCGTCCCCGGTGTTGTTGATCCCGGGCAGGCCAGTGAGCCGGTCGCTGAAGGAGAACGCGCCGGAGGGCGCGTCGAGTTCGAGGGTGCCCCAATTGACCAAGTTGGTGGTACTGGTGATCGTCCAAGTGTGCTTCCCCGAACGCAAGATCAGCTCGTTATCGAAGTTGTACACTGCCAGCGCGTTACGCAGGTAGGAGCGCTGCGACGGCCCCATCCCGGTGTAGCCGCGGAAGCGCAATGCGGGGAAGACCTTGCCGTCAACCCCTTGCAGGCCCAAGTCCCGCGGCAGGTCTTGATCGCCCAACAAGGAGTTGGTGTCGACAATCTCGGAGCGCGCCTTGACCGACGCCCGGTAGGTGAGGTTCGCCGTCAGGTTGACCGTGTCTGACAGACTCGCGCTGCGGTTGACGAACTCGCGGTCCGGGCTGGCGTAGTTTGCGGCAGTCGGATAGATGTCCAAGCCGTCGCGGAATCCATCAGAGGAGTTGATGTTGAGCGTGACCTTTTGCGAGTCGCCGACGTTATGATCAACGCGGGCAATGAAGCCGTCGGGCGTATTGTGCTCAGACGGGTTCGACCAGTAGTTGTTGCGATAGAACGGGCCGACCGCGGCGTTGGGCTGTGGGTACTCGCGGTTCGCCTGCATGGCGACGCTGTCAAGGCGCTGGGACGGGATACGGTTGTTCGGGAACGGGTCCCGCACGTGCTCCAGGTTCGAGCGGCTGACCCGGCGCGAAGCATCGTAGAGTGGGTTGGCGCGCGTCGATGCTGGATCGTAGATTGTCAGCGCCTTTCCGGCCTTGTTCACGAGGTCGGAAAAGTCCCCGAGGCGCTGCTGGGCTGTGGCCAGGGTCCGCAGGTACGAGCGCCCCACGCGCTCGCGAGTGCCCTCGTACGAGAGCGTGAAGAAGGTGCGGCCGCGGCCGTCGTACAGTTTCGGCACGACCAAGGGACCGTTCAGCGTGAAACCGAACTGGTTGCGGCGGCGCAAGTTGCGGTCGCCGCCGCGCTGCACGACTTCGTGGGGCACCGCGTCGAGCGCATCGTTGCGAAGGTACTCGAATACACGCCCGTGCCATGAACTGCTCCGCCCGCCGGCAGCCACCGTCCGTTGCGAGTCGCTGGCAGCCCCTGGCCGGAGTCCCGCAGTCGCTGTGATCAGGCGAAACGCTTGAACAGCCTGTCGGACCTGAGCCATCTCGGGCCGGTCCTTGCGGCGAATGCCGTCCTCATCGGCACCGGCGGCCTCAGTCGTTGCCAGCGATTGGGGCACGGCGGCGGTCTCCGCCACAGCAGCTTGCACGATCACGCCCAGCAGGGCGGATGCCATAGCGAGCAGCTTCATCGGAGCAGACCAGCTCAGATCTTGAGTTTACAACGTTTGGACCAGAGGTTGTTACACATCTTTACACGTCTGCCGCTGAAGCGAGATCCCCCCGAATCAAGACCTTCCTGCTCCAAACGTACGGTCGAAATCGAGGAACGATGGCTCTCCAGTGCGTGTTGGGCGTTGGTTTGGTTGTTCAACAGGGGCGGGTCGGCGTGGTAATGCGAACGTGAAAGCGCCTCGCCTAGAAGGCAGTCTTTGGCAAGGCCTGATGCCGCTAGACTGTAAGCGTAAGCTCGGAACTGATCGCCATCATTTCGGTTGGCGTCGGCCTGTTCGCTGCCTTGGGCGGGTTGATTGTGACAGCCGCACTGTGGCTTGGCGGATGGCTGCGAGGCGTCGAACTGCGATTGGCGCGTCTCGAAGAGCTGATAGTGGGCGCGGGCCTGTTTCAGCTTCCCGCCGAAACGCCTGAAGCGGCGGGCGATCCTTGGTTGAAGGCTTCGGAGCGCAGCTTCGAGTTCTGGGATAACGAAGAGGACGCCGTCTACGATAGCCAATAAGTAGGGCGGCATCGTTCTCGTCTCCTTTCCGTTCACCGAATCTCACGTCATCCATGAGACACCCCGCGCTGGTCCATCCCCCGGATTCCGTCAACGCCGCCTGAGAGGATTTCGTGTTGGTAGCCATGAGGTACGCATACCCGTGTCAAATCACCCTCCACGGGGGAACGAGTTCGTGGTGTCCTTCCCGGACGTGGCGGGGGCGCTCACCGGCGCGAACGACCGCGACGAGGCGCTGGAGCTGGCCGGGGACGCCCTAGCGGGAGCTCTCGCAGGGTGCGTCGAGCACCGCCAGGCCATCCCAGTCCCGAGCCCGGTACTGGACGGGCAGGAAGTCGTGGCGGTCGACCCGGTGACGGCGGCCAAGCTGGAGCTGTATACCGCCATGCGGGACCAAGGGATCACCAAGCGGGCGCTCGCGGAACGGCTCAGGCTGTCCGATACCACCGTGGGCCGACTAATCGATCCAGACCGCCGTTCGCGCATCGACCATGTCGCCAGCGCGCTCGGGGCGCTCGGGCGGGACCTCGTGATCGAGGGTCGCGCTATGCCAGCCCGCAGGTAGGGGCTGGCACCTCCTCGCTCCCGTACGATTCGGCGCGCCCTGTGACCGCTGCGACTCCACCAGCGGCCAGAAGACCTACGAGGACTAGGCCTGAGAACCTTGGCCCCGGCGAGTGCTGGTAACCCCGGCCGAGGTCTTCATCAAGAAACGGACGTCGTTTGCGATGACCGTGCCGCCAATGATCGGGGTGGGCATCTCGGTCGACCTCCTGCTATCTAGTGCCGGAATCGCTCCCGTTAGCTGTCGCACAAATGCCGTCTTGGACCTAAGCTACCGATGCCGCTGGAGGAGCGATTCGCGGGGGTCCCCGTCGTTGATGAATTACTCAACATGAAATTACAGAACCACCCGAGGCCGAATTAAAGGTATACTTGCTGTACTCTGGAATTTTGAAATGTCTACTAAGGGAAAAAAGTCTAATACGCTGGATAAGTCTGTACTGTTGCTAAAGCCTCGTGGCTTTTGCGCGGGAGTTGTCCGGGCGATCGATATCGTGGAGCTGGCCCTCCAAGCCTACGGGCCACCGATCTACGTCCGCAAGGAAATCGTTCACAACCGATTCGTCGTAAGCGACCTCGCTTCACGTGGGGCTGTGTTCGTGGACTCTGTGGACGATGTTCCGGCCGGAGCTCGCCTGGTCTACAGCGCCCACGGCGTCGCGCCATCGGTGCGGCAGAGCTCGGAAGAGCGCAATCTCCGGGTGATTGACGCCACGTGCCCGCTGGTCACGAAGGTGCATCTGGAAGCGATCAGATTTGCCAAGTCACACAGCACGATCGTGCTGGTCGGGCACCGCGACCACGACGAAGTCATCGGAACGGTTGGCGAAGCGCCGGACCAGACGATTGTGGTGTCCACGCCGGATGAAGCCGAAACAGTGCAGGTTCCCGACGGCGATGTCGCCTATCTCACCCAGACCACTCTCAGCCTTGACGAAGCTCAATCGATCATCGACGTGTTGAAACGCCGGTTCCCGCAGATCCAGGGCCCCCCTGCCAAGGACATCTGCTACGCGACCGAGAACCGCCAGATCGCGATCAAGCATATTGCGTCTAAGGCGGATGTGTTGCTGGTCGTTGGGTCGCAGAACAGTTCCAACTCGGCGCGAATGGTTGAAGTCGGAGCCCAACGCGGCCTGCCCAGCTACTTGATCGACGATGAGAAAGACATTGAACACGCTTGGATCGAGAATGCGCGCACCGTGGCTGTTAGCGCCGGCGCGTCGGCACCCGAGTCGCTGGTGAAGGGGGTGCTGGAGCGCCTGCAAAGCAAGGGGTTTCGTGACGTGATCGAGGTCGAGGCGGTCGAAGAGGATGTCCATTTCCCGCTCCCGCCGGAATTGCGACAGGCGCAACTCGCTACGCTACACGGCGCATCCTAGGAGCTCGCCCTCGCTGAGGGCGAGGCCAAGAGCACTGCCCCAAGCGGGGACGGAAGGACTACGGAGGCGAGAACGGCACCTCTCGCGAGGGCACTTACGGCCTGCGAGCCACGCGCTTCTCGCTCGGTCAGGTCGCTACTGGACTTCATTTCGGATCGAACTCGCAAGTGGGATCGGGCTTACGCAAGGCTGTCCGCGGTCAGCCCCCGAAGTCCCAGCCACGATCTTCGCGTCAGCGCGCTCCTGCCTGATACTCTCTATGTTGCGAGCAAGATGGCTAACAAGGAAACGGAGGGTTTGAGCATGCAAACGAAGTTGTTCAGCACAGGATTCGGCGGCGCACTGCTGGCGGCAGGCATCGCGGCCCATGCGCTAATGCCCGCGCTGGCACAGAGCCAGACCGAGACGACCACGACCGCGACGCACCTTTTCGTCAAGCGCGACAAGGCCGAGAAACTGGAACCAAGCGCGACTTCCGTCAGCCGAGTCATGCTGACAGCGAATCAGACCAATGGTCGCTACAGCATCATTGACGAGATCTTCAAACCCGGGATGAAGTCCCGGCCGCACAAGCACGGCTATCATTCTGAGACGTTCATCGTGCTCGCAGGCACGATGCGGTGGACCGTCGGCGGCGAGACGGATGTGATTGGCCCGGGAGATCTTGTCTACATTCCCCCGGACACCTCGCACGCGGCCGAGGTAGTCGGCGACGAGCCAGTCCACGCGATCATGCTCTACGAGCCGGGCGGATACGAGATCGGACTGCGACAACGCGCTGCAGCGCGCCGCGAGGGCGAATCGGCGGGTCCCGCTGGGGCGCGTACGCAGCCACGCCGGACGCCGAATCCGTACGCTGACTTCATACCGGACGTAAGGCCCGGGCAGTAGCTCTTGGCAGGCTAGTCCACAAGCGCTTCGTTCCAGAAGCGTCACTGCAAAGACCTCCTCAAGGGCACTCGCGCCTCTGCCCCTGTCTCCTCGTCTGGCACCGGCGCGGAAGAAGCGAGGTTCCTGACCAAGCAGGGTGCATCTGCGATGGGCGTGGGTGTCGACAGGCGCCTCGACAACATTGATGAGTTCTACCTCGCCGACCTATCAGACAAGAACACCGCGCGAGCTGCACCCGCTGTGAGGGTCGATCGGAGCCGGAAGGAGGCCCCTTCAGCGATCGGCGCGCTCCTCGGGGAAGACGAGGACTCCATCTACCAAGCTGGCAATGGCTGCCGGACGAGCGCCAGCACGACGGGGGCGTGGAGTTGCGAGCTAGACTCAGGAATGCTGTCGCTGCTGACTACCGGACAGCTCCCTGTGCACGCGAATGAGACGTCGCAGAGGAGTCAACTGGCCCCGAGCCGATCAGTATCCGTCCCAGACGGGAAGAGAAGACTGATGGAATCCCGCACAGAACGAATGAAGAAAGACGCCATGGGCTTCTACGACCTGATGTTCAACCAGTGCCGGCCGCGCGAAGCCATCGAACGGTACGTCGGCGCGAGCTATACCCAGCACAATCCGGGCGTCGGCGATGGCAAGCAGCCGTTCATCGACTACTTCGAGCGGATGGCAGAGGAGTACCCGGGCAAGCGAGTGGAGTTCAAGCGCGCGATCGCCGAAGGCGACTTCGTTGTCTTGCACTGCTATCAACATTGGCCCGGAGACCACGACTATGCGGGGATAGACATTTTCCGGTTCGACAGCGCCGGCAAGGTGGTGGAGCATTGGGACGTGCTGCAGATCATTCCCGACAAGGCGGCAAACGATAACGGGATGTTCTGAGCCGCCGCAACGCAGGTGCTGCCTGCGCCGGCCATAGCGTGAAGCGAGTCGGGCCGACACGGCGCCTCCGCCTTGTGCGGGTCCTTGTCGGACCCGAACCGTGCCGGCCTTCAGTTTCTGCTTTCAGGCGGAAATCGGCGGATCATTTGGCGGTTCGACCGCCATGCCTGCAGCCCGCGTCTCGCCACTACGGCAGTGGGCTCGGACGGCATCACGCGTCGACAAATAGCTTTGACAGCCGTTCGACCTCCCCAGGCCTGCTATCGGCGATGTTGTCGGTCTCGAACGGATCGGCCTCGCGGTCATACAGTTCCCGGCGCTCGGCGAAGCCCTCCACGAGTTTGTAGCGATGATCCTGCACCATGCGAAACCTGCCGGTGTGCGCCTGGCCCGCCTTCAGTGCCGACCTGGCATAGTCTCTGTGGTCGCCCCGGCCTTGGTCAATGGCATTAACTTGAGTCCGTGACTGGCGACGAAATCGTAAGTGATCGTAAGTGACTGAAATAGAGTGAGTTCGCGATCAGAGAGAATTTTTTCGCCGGGGCTTGACTTTTTCCGCTAGGTTTGCCATCGTAGGGTTGGAGCGAACTCTTGGACCCGCTGATCCGCAATCTCAAGTCCACCACCTTCTTCGGCCAGCGCCTGACCCGCCAGCAGATCGTCCGCATCCAGCAGACCGTGGGGCA
>JAJEHF010000115.1 GCA_022823865.1 Bryobacterales bacterium | reverse complement strand
GCAACGGCCGAGCATCGGATCCGCAAGCAGCACGGGACGAGACTCTCTGTCCGGGTCGCCACGGAGCCGACGGTCCTCACCATGCGATCAATTCCGTGCCTACCGCTGGGGCCCTCGATGGGTGATCCAGGCGCGGATCACCGCGCCTCGGGCCGCGTCGCCTTCGTCGTCCTTCACCCCCCGCCCGGCTTCACTCGCAACGTGCCCTCGATCAGCGTGGAGGTGGCGGACGCATTGTCGTGGACGGACGATTTCCATGCCGGTCGAGCGGATGGTCCAGCCGACCCCCGCCCTCCGCAATCAGGCTGCCGCCCGATTCGGCACGCGCTCGGATGCTGCCCCGGGTTACACGCCGGTTCACGATCTCGCATCCGCCGCTGCTCAGGCAACTGTAGCGAATGTTGTTGTGGATCATGTACGAGCTTGTGCCGGTGAAGCGCACCGTCACGACGCCGCCCGAGATCGAGACACTGGCACCGCCGGCCACTGTGTTCGGGAACCAGTGCCCGTCGGCAGCGTCGCGATCGTCTGGCCCGTGGTGTAGGTGGTGTCGGCGCTGTTGCCGCCCGTCTGGATGGTCACCGTGATCCGGGTCAGGAGCCAGCGTTGGCGCTCTCGTTCTTCGCCATGGCGGCGTGGTGGCAAGGCGTGGAACTCGAATCGGGGATTGCGGATACCCGACGCTATAGCCTATCATGATGGCCTCATGCGACACGAGCAATTGACCGCGCCCAGCCAGCATCGCCTCTCCAACAGCACCCCGCTGCGACGTGCCCTCCGAGTTGCCAACATGCTGCTGCTAGCTAGTTGTGGCCGTGGCGTTGGTGTTCCCGTCTACCACAGTCATTCGGGATCAGAACGCGGCGCTCCAAGTGCGAGACTTGGGGGCAGCTCGGAACGCGATCCAAGACCGTCTGGTGGGAGCGCGCGTGGACTTGGGCTTGCTCGGCGGCCCGATTGCGAAGCCGCCGGGGTCGACTGCGGATGTTCTCCTTTGGGTAGTTGATCCAGACTCGTGTGGACGATGCGTGGCGGAAGGATTCGGAGCTTGGGACGCTTTGGGCACCGACCTCGCATTGCGCCGACGGCTGGTTGTGGTGGGAGAAGGCGAACTCCCCAAGGAGGCAAGGCGTGCTATCCGGGACACGGAGTTGGTAAGGGTTTCACGGGACTCGGTGTTGCTCGCGTTGGGTGCACTGCTCCCGAATACGAAGTTGTTGATCGACGACGGTGGTATCGTCCTGATGGCCGATTCGAGAAGCGCGAGTTCGGAGTGCGGCTGGAGCTTCGACGCGCAGGTGGGTGCCCTTCGTGGCGTGCTCACAGGCGAGACAATCCGCAATCAACCTTAGGTGATCCGGAGAGGAGACCAAATCGATGGAAAGAGTCATCAGCTTTCTTCAAGGTGTGGCGACGATAACGTTGCTCGTTGCGGTGGCGGTGGGGTATTGGGCGGTCGGCGAGGCGGCGGCTACGGTCCAATCGTGTCCACACTGCCATGACGACATGCGCGGGAGCGATCTCGTTACCTATGCGGGCGGTTGCGGAGCGCCTACCTGCAACAGCGCGGCCCAGTTCTGCTGCCTCGAGGAGATCATCGTTCCTTGAGCGACAGGCCGCGAAGCCCAAAGCACCGACATACGATTATCAGTTGGCTGCCTTTGGCATTCCTCGTCGTTTTGCTCCTCGCTTCCGTGACTTCATGCGAGAGGCGACCGGTAGAGGTGCCTTCGCCGGCCTTCGAGGAAGTCTTCGAGATGGCGGAGGTCATCGTTCTGGGTGAAGATCCGTCCGATTCCATCGCCGAGGTGGGCGAGTTCTTCGAGCGGAGGAACGGCGGTTTCGTAATCTCGGACCGGTTGCTCCCAAGGGTACGAACCTACAGCGCGGACGGATCCTTCGAAGCAGCGTTTGGGCGGTTTGGGGACGGACCGTGGGAGTTCCGAACGATTCGGGACGTAGCGGAAGTCGCAGACGGTCGAATCGCGGTCACTGGTGCACAAAACGGGGCCGTGACCTATCTGACCCCGGATCTGACGCCTCATAGCATGTTGCTAATTGAGGACTTCACGTCCAGCATGCTCCTCCCCTTCGAGCGCGACTTCGTATTCACCGGGCGAGCGAGGGACGTGAACATGGTGGCCGAGATGGACGGAATCTTCCATCGGCTGGTCGGCAGCGCGGTCACATGGAGCAGCTGGAACACCCTCGCCGCGAGCAAGCCCTATTGGAATGCATTGGGCGGTCTACACGGTGCCGTAGGCGGTGATTCGGTGTACGTGATGGCGGGCCTCCTCTATCCCGCGACGATTCTTAACGCCTCGGGCGACTCGGTAGGAAGCATCGGGACGCCATCGCCGGATTTCCGTCGAGTGCCGGAACTGCAACGGGGGGCTTTGGCCTTTACCGCCGGAGAGGGAGCGGCGGTCCAAACGGGCATCGTGATCAAGGAGTTGATCGAGAGCTTCGATCTAGTTACCGGCATGGATGTCGTGGACGATGACTACTTGGTCTTTACGGTGGGCCGGCACGATCCCACCAAACCTTGGTTTCCGTTCAAGCAACTAGACGTTTCGGTCGAAGCGTACAATCGCCACACGGGGGAAAAGCTCTTTGAGAACGTGCCGTTGCCGGAAGGGTCGAAGGTGCTGGGCGGGGGAGGGTATCTCTACGTGCTGCTGGATGCGGAGATCCCTCCGTGGCGAATCGCCAAGTACGAACTCCTGCCTTTGTAGGGGCATCCCTCCTAAGACGGCGGTTCCCGCTCGGCTACGGGGGAACCGCTTTGGGAGTCCCGCCATTCAGGGCCGTTTTTCCCGC
>JAJEHF010000110.1 GCA_022823865.1 Bryobacterales bacterium | reverse complement strand
TCAGTTGTCCGGGCCGCACCAAACCTACGTCGGTTATCGGGCGAGTGCCCGCCCTAGACCACACCAAATCGAGTCTCAGCTTGCCGGGCATAGAACGCAGTTGGGCCGCCCTTGCGATCCGAAAATGTTAAACATGGGCTAAGAACATCGCGGTTGTCGTCTCAGCCGCAGTCCTCGGGCGTTTCGCAGCCGATCTGGCTTGCGCTCAGCGATGGATGCTTGCGCTGTTCGTGACGGTCATCAACGGCGGGGCTGCAGGCTGCCTTGGGCCCGACACCGTGGAAGTTGGGGTTACTCCCCGCTTTGGGACGACGGCAGCCCCGGGTCGTAACGGAACGAGGGGTGAGAAAGCGGCCGCCCCCGCACTGGCATGTCTCGAATGGAGAATTCCGTCCTACGGGCGAAGCGGTAAACTACCGCGCCATCGCCTCGTGAAGCTGCGCCAGTGCCTGCGCCCTTTCCTGTGAGTCATTGGTGGGAGCTGCTCGCGAAAGGGTTTGCATGCTGTCGATGTCGGCCGCGTGCAGGTTGAAGCGCCTGAGATAGCTCTTGGGCACCTTCTCGCAAACCAGCGTGTAGGGCCGGCCGGAGGCTTCGGTCCGGCAGTCGATGTCAAGGTTCTCCATGTTGATGCAGCGCTCGACGTGGCCGCGGATGTGCTGCGCGGCCCTGAACCGCTTCATCTTCGCCTCTGGGTCTAGGCAGAAGGCCCGCAACTCCTGACAATGCTCGCAGCTACAGCGGGCCGGCGGCTCGATCCTCTCATCAGTCGGAGCTTCCGGAGGAACGGCGCTGCGCTCGAGCAAACGGCGGCACGAGAGATGCCACACCAAGGCGTACGCCTTGGATCTGGTGAATCCGCGCGCTGTTTCGCCGAGTTTCTTCAATGCAACCGGAATGGTCCGGTAAGGATCGACCTGGTCCGGGTGGCGGGCAAAAAGAGCCGCCGCGCTTTCGGCTTCGGAATGCAGCCCCAAGCGGTGGCATTCGGCGAAAAGATCTCGAACGCCGTCCGCGCTCAAGGCCTGCGGTGCGGGCCGCGTCCATTTGGGCTCACCTTCGGCTAGCGACGGCACGAACGCCTCCGGCAGCACTTGTAGCGCCGCACGGATGGCGGTCCGGAAAGCTTCTTCCGAAGCGGTCTCGGCGCGACGGGATTGGCTCATGCGAACTCGGGCGACCAACGCGAGTACGCCGTTAGGGCTGCGCGGAGCGCCGGCTTCCATGAGTGCGGGAAAGAAGCGAGCGAGAGTTGCTGGCTCGGCTTGGCCCAAGAACGGTGCGAGCGCGTCGTTCATTGCTGCGTGGTACTGCTTGGCGACCACCTCGCACACGAAACGTGCCGACTGCTCTTCGTCAGAGACCTTCGATAGCAACGCCAGGAGGCTCTCAAAGCTCGGATCGATCTGCGTTCGGGGCTGAAAGCTGTACACAGCCGGGCCATGCTCCGGCCAGCAGTCGATCAACTGCGCGACCAGCTCCGACCCCGTCACAGGCGCACCGCGGTCGGCTGGGCCCGCTGTCAGCATCCGCTCAGCATATTCGATCGCCGCCTTCATCGAGCCGTCCGCGATGACCGAAACCTCCCGCGAGCGCGGCCACAGCACGAAGGCCGCCAGTCGGTAGGAACGTTCGAGAGAAACGCCCTCATTTCCCGAGGCCTCGAATAGGGTCTGCTCGTCGGGCTCGGCATCGTCGAGGCACCCCACAGGCAGCGGCTCCTCGTCGACCAGCGGAATCGCCGGCAACTCGGATCCTGTGAGGTCGGGTTCGGCCCAAGACTCGAGCGTACGGGAACACTCGAAGACTTCCTCAATCGCGCACTCACGTCCTGTGTAGTCGATTTCTCTGCCGTATTCATCGACGTCGTCATAGTCGGGCAAGCACGATTCCTCGATGCTCAGGATTGCGCTGTGGAGCACGCAGCCGGACCGCTCTGCCGCTTGGCGGAGCGTTCGCCCGACTGCTTCGTCCAAGCCCTTGATAGCCGCCTGCCCAAGCCCGAGTTCGCTGTATTCATGCTCCAGCAACCACACGATCTTCCGTGGCCCTCGCCTTGTTTCGACCCAGGATGAGAGGATCCCAGCGACTTCGCCGATTTGCTCCGCATAGTCAGGCGGCGCGAGAAGTGTCGGCCCCGCACGGGGCTTCATGACCACGTTGTAGACCAGAGAAACGCGGTGGCCACTCTCGACGGGCTGGGTACGATGAACGCAATCTGCATAGAACGCCGCATACTTCAGTCCACCGGGCTCATCCACTTGCAGGCTAACGGTCGCCTCGCGGTCCAAATGACGGATGACGAGATCGCCTCCTTTGCCAGCTGTCGGCAGGGCCACGACCAACGTTGCAATCATTCCGTCGACTTTCTCTGTGTCCCGGTGTTCGGCGAAAAAACCGCCCTCCTCGTAAATGAGCAGCTTGTAGAGCTGCGCCATCAGGGCGTCGCGCTGGCATCCCAGCCCGTCTGCCACGGATTCAAGGATGGAACGGAATGTCTTCTCCCAACCCGCCCCAAAGAGGCCCACTCGATTCGCGTCGATCTGCCAGCAGTCCCGCACATCTGGATCGAAGACCGTGTCAGGACCTCGCCCGTACGGTGCCCGTTCGGCAGCACTGGCCAGCGCGCGGGCCTGCGATTCGAGAATCGGAAACGCGATCCTCCCGACCGGGTCGACACTCATCTTCGGCATCACGCCCTTGATGCTGCCAGAGACGAAGTAGTCTCCAGGCCGATCCACGGCCCGAAGCGCGTTCTCGATGCCCGAGTGCTCCCGGTTGTATTCGATTTGTGGTCCTTCCATTCCGATTTCCTCGGGCTAACAGGCCTTGGGCCCAATTCACTCAGAGGTGAACGGAGAGGGCCGAAGAGGGTGCCATCCGGGCGGCGGCTGCATGTGCTTGGGCATCGGAGTCTGCCTTCGGCACCTGAGCCCGCTCGCTACTAGGCTAGCGCATACAACCAGGGTGGAAACGGTGGTGAACGGCTCCGATCAAGCGCGACCATCCGAGCAGGCAGCGGAACGCGAGGCGGACGTTCCATACAGGAACGAGTCGCCCCTTGGCAAAGTCATGGTATAGCCCTCAGAGCCGAGGCAGCATGCACGCGGAAATGCAAGCCATCACGTCAGTAGCACAGCCGAGCGCAACCGAGTTCAGGCTCCGGCATCTCGATGCCCGGCTCGCCAAACGCCGCTCTGCCATCGCTTCGCAGGAGCATGGATAGAGGAAAGCGCAGCCCAGCCCCTCCACTGGCATAGGTCGCCTGTCGGGCCGGCCTGCTCCGCGATCGTCTCATACCGTGGCACCTGCTTGTCAGGTGGCGGGAGCGAGCGATGAACCGCTATCGATTCCGGCAGCGTCATATATTGACCTGAGCATGCTGTGGACCCCTTTCCAAGGCGGCACGATCAATCCCTTCCCCGCATTGCGCCGAGTCCTTGAGATCATTTCCGTAACGGCGTGTGTTGCGGAACTCTTGACCATCACGCAAAGGTCGGCATTGCGAATGGGATCCTGCAGGCTGTCTGACCAGACCTTGTCGTGCAGCAGCCTGATCTCAGCACTCGATTCGATGGCTCGGATCTTGTCCCGGGCAGTCAGTGCCGCTGATCTCTGCAGCGTATAGATCACGATGCTCTTTCCCTTGAGAAAACTCGAGAGTCTGTCGAAATCCAGCAAGGATTCGTCTGCGTGAGACGTTCGAGGCGCTTCACTGTTGGCCCGCTCGAGGAATTTTTGGATCTCACTCCACATCGATCGGTGCTTGCTTGCCAGATGATATCCCGACGTTGACACGTATTGATCAACGCTGTCCAAGAAAGTCGCGAGGTAGTCTCGGTCCGCGCAGCGGTTCACGAGGAACGGGACCGACAGTTCCAGAGCCCACTTGATGTTGGGACCCTCTGGCGGAAGCGCCGTCAGCCGATCTGCCGCATCAACCAACTGCCTGTACTCGCTGCAGCTAGGATTCGCGCATAGGCTCAGTGAAATTAGCGGAAGCGCAATTGCTTGGGAATCGCTGGTGTCTAGCTCCTCTCGCAAGCAATAGTTCAGCATCTCGCGATATACCTCTCTCCATTCCTGACGTCCACTCTGAGGGTCAGAGTTCAAGAACTCCACGAGCACCAGCAGCGTATCGCGCGGACATTCGACCAAACCATACGTGAGTTTTCCGGCAAGCGATTTCGCGAATCCGAATGGATCAGCGAACGGACTCGCCGCCGGGCACTTCGGTACGTCTGCGAGGTTCCAAGGCTTGATTCTGTCGGGATCGGTCGGGTCTCCGATGCGGTTCAGCCAGTCTTCCCACCCGCCGGCCCAAAACCGCTCGCCCGCCGGGACATCAATCCCCCTCTCAGCAAGCGAGGCCTCAGTCCTCGCCGCACGCCGCTGTTCGGGGCCACTCGAGCCGGAGCTTTCGGAAGAGCCATCCTCGGCGGGTGTTCCTGACGGGATCTCGGCCTCTCCCCCAAGCGCACCTAGCTCCTTTTCTGTCGATGGGATCTGTTCCTGCCGCTCTGCCCCGCCGCCTGGATGTGAAGTCTGCTCGGGACTGGGGTCTTCAGGGCTTGGAGGACCGCTGGCGTGCGTTGGGGTGGTGCCAGAAGCGGGGGACGGCTCGAGCGAGGCACTTGGGACGATGCCGGCCGCCAACTCGGATTCGTAGTCCCTTGAAGGTTCGAATTCCCAGCCTGCGGGCGCAACAGCCTTCAGAGCCTGAAGTCGGTGGCTCTTCGCTTTGCGAGTGGCCTCGGCCATGCGTTCGAGAAGCGTGCCCTCGCGCACTTCGGCCTCCACTTGAAGCTTGAGATCGGATCCAGCCGAGCTCTGCAGTTCCGAGAGTTCTGCGAGACATTTCGCTTTCGAGTCCTCAAGATCAAGCCAGAGCGAGAGTTCTCGTTTGAGATCGGCTTGAAGGCGATCCAGGTCAGCCATCAGCTCACCTTCGGGAACAGGCCCCGGCACGCAATACGCGAGTTGCCACATGGCATGCACATTGCCTTGAATCGCCCCGAGCCACGGTGCGTTGAATTCGTCTGCGCAAGCCCTCAGGATGCCCGGAACCCGGCTGACCACGTCCTTACGGTTTCTGATCTCGATCGCAGCGAGAATCTGTGGCCGGAGGTCCTCCAGACTCTTTACCGTCCGAAGCAGGTCGTCGAGTCGCTGCGGCTCCGGAGGATTCCCCTTCAGGTCCGTTGCGATGTCGATCACCAAGTCGCAAGACTGATTCCAAGCCTCCAGCACGCCTGCCGGCGCAGATAATCCTCCCGAGGCGCCTCCGGGCCCGGCGTCGCTGGCCTTAGGCGGCCCCTTGGCAGAGGCAACTAGGGCAAAGGCGAACTCTTCGGCGAGCCGGGCGGATTGTTTCGAGGCCCATCCGAGGAGTCTCACATCGTTCAATATGCTCGCGACTGCGAAGACGGCAAGCACGAGCGCATCCTGCCGATCGCGCGAAAGTGTGCTCCAGCCCTGGATGTCTTTCCGAATGGCGGGCCAGACCGCCAGGGCAGGCTCTTCAAATTCCTGGAGCCGACGCGAGTACCGAAATCCAATGATGCCTTCAAGCGATGACTCGACCAGTTCTGGGTCGGCCTCCCGGCCATGGAAATCAGGATCGTAGCGCATAAACGCCGCGTGCTCAAGCGACGGGACGAACGCGGAATCCTTCACCGGAGGGATGTCTGGGCCCAGCGGGCAGTACAGCTTCCAACCATCCCAGCGAACATCAGGTTGACTGTAGAACGCGAGGACACTCCGCGTCACCCTCTGTGATGTGCTGAGCCCTCGAAGTTTCAACTTCTCCCCGGCCAAGCAGTCCTTGACAGTCTGGGAGTGCAGGATCGATTGCCACTCCCTTCGGTTGGAAAGCCCGAATAGATCCTGCAATGCCTTGATTCCACCCTTGTCTTGCGCTATGCAGGCCGGCAGCCCAGCTGGGAGACCAAATTTCGATTCGCCCATTGGATGCCTCCTCAACCTGTCGATCAGACCCTTGGATCTGGCTGGGATGCGAGATTCGACTCCGCAGCGAGACTTCCAAACTTGGAGCGACGGCGCAGGGCCGGCACGCAATGCCCGCAGGCACGCTTCTCTGGCGGCATTGAGCCATTGTAGTCACACTGTCGCGTCGGTGCGCGGCCTCACGCCTCCCCATGCGCTAGGCGTTTCGGGCCAGAGTATCGTCATCGGCGCTCGCCTGCCTTGCTCGGCCCCGGTGGACCGCCGAAGCTGTGATCGGAATACTCTGTAGCGGCGGAAAAGCGGCTGGAGACCAGCGGCATCTCGCATGCAGGAAGAGGAATCCTAGCTTCCAAGTACCCCGCAGGCACAAGCCCTAGCGAGGCGCGCCTCAGACCAACGAGCCGCTGAGATCCCGGATCCTAACTCACGCGCCTACGCAGCATCGATAGCGAGACCGGCGATCGCGGGTCTGATCGAGAGTTCAAGGAACGAGTCGACGCGTAATCCAGCGCCAATCCACAGATCGTGGCCGGCGGATGGTATCGCCGAGTGCCTTGGCATGCCAGCTAGCGGTCGCGCTGGCCTGGAGTGGTACGGGCCGTGAGGGCGCGCAGTTGCTCCTCCAGTGCTCGCACTCGCTCGTCCGCCACGCTTGCCGCCTGCTTCGCCGCAATTTCCGCCTGCTTCGCCGCGCTTGCCTCCTGCTGTGCTGCGCTTGCCTCCTGCTGTGCTGCGTTCGCCCGCTCCTCCGCCGCGTTCGCCCGCTGATTGGCTGCCCGCGAATCTCGCTCCGCGATCCGCCTCCGCCGCTCGGCTTCTTCCAGCGCGCCGTCGGTCTCTTCACCCGTGCGCGGGTCCCGCAACACCAGTACCGTCCCGCGAGCCTGCCTCCGGCTGCGCAGTTCCAACCCCAACACCCGGCTCCGATGCCACTGACCCGCATCGCTGCTCGCCACCGGCTGCACCGGGTCATACTTCCCCCCGCCGGCCTCGTAGCCCTCTAACGACGACCCCATCAAGGTTCCATCCGGGTCCAGCCGCCAGTATTCCCGGACCCCGATCCTGCCGTACTCCCGCGCCTTGTGCTCGGCGTCATTCTTCGCCGTCGACGGCGACGCCACCTCCAGCACGAAATCCGGGGCCTTGCCTTCCTCCCAGATCCGGTACGAACTGCGGTTCTCAGGGCTCACCCCGAACACCACCTGCACGTCTGGTTGCAGCCAGAGATTGTTGTCCTCTCGCCGGTAGTACACCGCCAATTCCATGGCCACCAGCACGTCCGTG
>JAJEHF010000084.1 GCA_022823865.1 Bryobacterales bacterium | reverse complement strand
AGCCGTCGGCACCCCGGCCATCCCTTGGCTCGGCAACCGCGAGATCGTCTTCCAAGGCGCTTCGCGCTCCTAATTCCGCTGGCCCGCCATGCACAGTGCCCCCAAACTAGGTGCCTATATCGATAATGAAAATCGGTGATGCATTGACTGCATGAGCCAGACGTAGATTTGAAGCTCTTAGACAGAGAGTTTAGCGAAGCACTACCTCAGAGCGCCCAGAGCGGCGGTCTGAAACTCAGCCCAATCGTTTACAAACGTGACTGAAGTGTCGAGCTCTCGGCTCTTGACTATACTTGAGGTTATCGACAGGATCGACAGAAGAATCTGATCGTATTCCTGAGTTCGTAGTTACCGGTAACGTTCGATACGAGACTGGTGCAATAGGGGATTTAAATGGAATATTCTTATTATGGCCCGCTAGCCGGCTGCTCCGAGCCGGAGCGTTTGAGCTGCAAGAATCGCGATCCGCGAAGCACGAACCGCCTTGGATTTCACCGGGGGAGCCGCTGAGTGCGCACGAGGAACCAGCGCATGGAAGTTGCCGCCCGGACCGGAAAGGACGCTGCGCGGGAGGATGGATCGCCACCCCAAGTGCCCGTGGCCATTGTGGGTTACAGCTACCGCATGCCCGGAGGGATCCGTACCGACGACGAGTTCTGGAGTCTCCTGAGCGAGCGTGAGATCGTCCAAGAGCCGGTCACCGACCGCTACGGCAGGGGTTACCGGCCTGTCGGTGAGTTTTCCGGGCCGGGTCGGTTCGCCAGCCCTTACGAGGGGCTGCTTCGCGACGACGCGGAAAAGCTGTTCGACCGCAGTCTCTTCGGCCTTTCCCAGAACGAAATGAAGCTGATGGATCCCCAGATGAGGATGCTGTTGAGCTGCGCCTGGGAGACCTTCGAACGCTCCGGTTGGGACCTCCACTCGCTGCGCAACAGTCGGACCGGCCTCTTCATCGGCGCTCAGGTTCCGTCGGTGGCCGGCTGGCGCCCCATGCGCGGGGCCTCCCAGTTCGATGTGATGAACGTCAGCCTGGCCATGCTGGCCAACCGCATCTCCTATCACTTCAATCTGATGGGACCGTCGACCACCTATTGCACGGCCTGTTCGGCAAGTTTGACGGCGTTGCACGCGGCGATGAACGCGTTCCGCTGCGGCGATTGCCACCAGGCCGTTGTCGGCTCCGTCAATTACCTGGGAACAGCGCGGCTGAGCGCCTCCTTCAATGCCTTGGGCGTGATCAGCCCGGACGGCAAGTGCCATTCCTTCGACGCCGAGGCCAACGGCTACATGCGCTCCGAAGGCGCGTTCACGTTCGCGATCAAGCCACTGGAAGCGGCCGAAAGGGACGGCGACCGCATCTGCGCCGTCGTGGAGGCGACCGCGGTGAATGCAGCCGGCGCCGCCGATGACAGCGCCAGCCTCTCCCAAGGCCGCTACATCACCGCGCCCACCCGTCACGCGCAGGTGGAACTCATGCAACAGGCCTGCGCCCGGGCGGGCCGCCACCCGCGAGAATTCGACTATATCGAGGCTCATGCGACCGGCACCGTCGTCGGTGACCGGGTCGAGGGAAACGCGATCGCGACGGCGTTCGGCGGCAGTTCGCGCGAGGTTCCGCTGCGCATTTCGAGCGTCAAGAGCAATGTCGGCCACATGGAAGCCGCCGCATTCCACTGCGCGCTGCTCAAAGTCATTCTGATGATGCAGCACCGCACGTTCGCCCCGACTTCCAAGAACTTCTTGGTCCCCAATCCGGAGATCGACTTCGACCGCTGCCCGATGCAGGTGCAGACAGCCTGCGAGCCCTTTCCCGAGCGCCCAGTGGTGGTCGGGATCAACTCGTTCGGCTTCGGCGGAGCCAACGGACACTGCGTGGTGCGCGAGTACCGCCCGTCCAGGACGGTCAGCCGATCAGTGCCACTGGCCCCGGAAGCCGGCTTCATGATTCCGCTGTCCGCCCGCACTTCAGAGGCCCTGGTCCGAAGCGCTGAGTCACTCCGGCGCACGCTGCGCGAACAAGAGGTCGATCTCTATACCCTGGCGGGCAATCTCGGCCGTCGCCGCACACACTTCTCCACGCGCACTTCCTTTGCGGTGAGAAACCGGGAGGACCTGACTGCGGCGCTGGATGCGTTCGTCCAAGACCCGGCACCGGCCGCCACGGTGGAGGAAGGCCAGCGTCGACTAGCCATGGTGTTCTCCGGCCAAGGCACGCAGTGGGCGGGGTGCGGGCGCGAGCTCTACGAGGCCGAACCGATTTTCCGGCGCGCCATCGACGGGATTGAGGAGCACTGGCGGGAACACTCCGACATTTCGCTGCGGGAAGCCTGCTTCTCCGCTCCGCAAGAGGAGCTCAACGAAGTCCGCCTGGCCCAGCCCGTGATTTTCATGATCCAGTGCGCGCTGGTCGAGCTGCTCAAGACTTGGGGCGTCTATCCCGACTGCGTCGTGGGGCACAGCTCCGGCGAGGTTGCCGCCGCATACGCCTCCGGGACTCTGTCCCTGGCGGAAGCGACGCGTCTGGTGTTTCACCGCGCCACATTGCAGCAGCGCACGGCGGGGTCCGGCCGATTGCTGGCCATCGGCCTTGACCGGACGGGCGTGCAGGAACTGCTCCACTCCCTGGATATGTCCTTTCGGTTCGGAGAAGACGGGGACCGCGGGCCCGCGGCGGTCGAGATCGCCTGCGTAAACGCACCCGCCAACACTGTCATCTGCGGAAAGGAAGCCGCCTTGCGACCCGTGATGGAGGAACTCGACCGCAACCGTCTGCAGAACGTATTGCTGCCCGGAAACATCGCCTTCCACTCCGCCGCCATGGAACCGATCCGGGACGCCGCGCTGGCGGCTCTGTCGTTCTTGGACGACCGCGGCTCCGACCCCGACGTGCCTTTCGTTTCCTCGGTCACAGGCGAAGTCACGACGCGGCTGGACAGCGCCTATTGGTGGTCGAATATCCGCCAGCCCGTTCGGTTCGCGGCGGCGATGGAAACCATCCAGCGCGAATATCGCCCCGATGCAGTGCTGGAAATCGCCCCGCACTGCTCGCTGCAACCCACTATCGCGCAGTGCCTGGAAAGCAGTGTCAGGGAGCCGGCCTGCCTCCAGACACTGGTGCGGGACAGCGACGCCCGCCTCGACTTTCAAGAGGCCCTCGGCTCTCTGTTCAGAGCTGGCGTCGCGCTCGACTTCGACGCCCAGTATCCGCGGCCCGAACCGATCGCCCACCTGCTTCCCGGCCATCCGAGGGAAGAACAGGCGACGATCGAAACCACGGTTGACAACGAAATGTTTGTCCGCCAGGGCGAGTACTCGCACGGTCCGTTGGTCGGCCACAAGGTCCCCTGCGATCACATACTGTTCGAAGCCCGGCTCTCGGAGAAGGACTTCCCCTGGTTGGCGGACCATCGCGTGCACCACGCGGCGATCATGCCGGCGGCCGGCTACATCGAGCTGATCCTGGAGGCCCTTGGGGGTGCTCCGGCATACTTCGAAGTGCTCGAATTCCTGCAGCCCTGCCCCGTCCCGAAATTGGCAGTGCGGCTGCAAACAGCCTTGCATCGGGACGCCTCGGTGCCGGACGAGTTCACCTTCAGCGTTTCCTCCCGGGCCTACGATGTCGACGCAACCAGCGAGCTGCACTGCCGCGGAAAGGTGCGCCTTGTGGGCGACGACCACGCGGTCGACGTGGCGGGACGGCTAGCGGACATCGACAAGACCCACTTCGAATCCTCGTCCCTCGCGGATGACCGTAACTTTTATGAGCGATTGGAAGCAGTCCTGAGCGAAACCTTCCAGTACGGTCCGTTCTTCCGAACCATTCGGCGCGTCCTGGTGGACACGATTTCAAAAGCCTACCTTTTCGATGTAGAGATGGACGAAGGCTTGTGGACCACTGGGTGTGAGGAGGGCTACGTCTCTTGCCCGCCCTTGCTCGACGGGGGGCTCCAGATCTTTCTGTATCACCTGCTGACCGCCGCCGATCTGTTCGCCATACCGCAGCGCGCCGAAGGCATGACTTTCCTTCGCCGGCCGACCGGGCCGCGGATCACGTGCCATGTCACCAAGCCCAGCGACGATTGGATGAATGCGAACGAACGGGGGCAATACTCCGTGCGCCGCGGCGAAAGGTCAGGAGGCAGCATCAGCTTCTACGACACCGAGACAGGGGATCTCGTTGCCCATATCGGCGAATACACCTATTTCACCTCCAATCCGCGCTGGAACGATCTGCCGAACAGCAAGCACCGGATTGTCTGGCAGCCGAAGTTCATTCCCGCCAGCCCGGCGCTGATCGACCGCTTGCCGGGCGGCGAGATCGAGCCCGCCGCCCTCATCGCCGCTTTCGAGGAGCCGGCGGAGGGCGAGCTTCACTCCTGTCACGTTGTCGAGCTGGCGGGCGGGCGGGAACCGGACCGTACCGCCCTGAAGAACTGCGTTGACGATCTGTCCAACGCCAACAGCCAGAGCGAATACTGGCTGGTAACAGACAACGAGGAGGCCGCACGGGACTGCTACGACACATTCCATCGACACGATGCCGCCCTGCGGTTCGCGAGCGTCGATCCATCCGCGCCTCGGGAGCCAGAGGACGGCTTGCTGCGCCGGACAGCCGCCGAGATCGTCTTGCTGCACGGAGACGACCCGAGTCTCGGGCCGGAGAGATGGGAATTGGCCCGTCGGCTGGCAGTGGCCGGCGGCCTCGCCCTGACCCTTCACGACGAAGAATGTGCGCTGGAACCGGGTCCGGGCTGGAAGACCTTGCGAGCGGGGCGGCGTGCGACGTTGCTGCAAGCGCCGCACGAATATGTCGACGGGGCCGATGGCGAGGACCTTCCCAGCCCGCGATGGGTGTTGGGTGAGCGGGCGAGCTGGGCTTCGGAATGGGTGTCCCTGCTCGACCGGCCGGGAGCGGCACACCTGATCCCCAGCGGAGATTGGACAGGCGCCGCGCTGCAGTCGCTCCACCAGTGGCCGGACGTGGCGGACCTGCAGGCCATCGACTTTTTCTGCGGCACCGATGCCGGAGACCCCGTGGGCGAAGACCTGGCCGCGGGCTTCATCGCATTCGTCCAAGCCCTGGCTTCGCATCGAATCGAACAGGCGAATCGCCGGTGCCGATTGACCGTGGTGACGCAGAGAGCCGCCCACACCGTGGAAGAGCCCCGCGGCGGCGCACTTTGGGGTGCGGCCCGCAGCATGGCACTGGAAGTCGGGGACGACGCCAAGATCGATTTCCGGCTGGTCGACCTGGGGGATGCCGGCGACCTGGAAACCTTGGCGTGGCTGGCGCGGTGCGATCTGCGCGAACGCGAGTTGGCGGTGCGCGACAAGCGCCTGTGGGCGCCGCGGATGGTCAGCCTCAAAGAGCGATATTTGCCAGTTCCCGCCGCGGGGGATTGCACGTACCGGCTCGTCCTGGACAATGCCGGGCAAGTCGCCGGTCTACAAATGAAGACCTACGAAGTGCCGGCGCCAGGGCCAGGGGATGTGGAGATCGACGTGACGGCCGCGGCCCTCAACTTCCGCGACGTCATGGTGACGCTCGGTCTCTTGCCGGCGATGGCCTACGAACGCTCGGCGCTGGGGCACGAGATCGGCATGGAGGCCAGCGGAATCGTTCGTCGGGTCGGACCGAAAGTGCGGCATTGCCGCGCGGGCGATGAGGTGGCTTTTGTCGCGGGCGGCTGCATTGCCAATCGCGTGACAGTGGACCAGTCCCTCGTCTTCGCCAAACCCGACGGCCTCAGCATGGAAGAGGCCGCCTCCACGCTGTCCGTCTACGTGACCGCGTACTATTCGCTCATCCACACGGCGCGTTTGATGAAGGGGCAGCGAGTGCTGATCCACTCTGCGATGGGCGGTGTCGGGCAGGCCGCGATCGCGTTGGCCAAGCATGTAGGGGCCGAAGTCTACGCGACTGCCGGCAGCGAGAGCAAGCGCGAGCGACTTCTGGCGCTGGGCGTGCGCGCCGCATTCGATTCCCACAGCTTCGACTGGCATGACGGGCTGATGGCGGCTACTGGGGGAGAAGGTGTCGACGTTGTCCTGAATTCTCTTGCGGGACGCCATATCGAACTCTGCCTTCAAGCCCTGCGTCCGGGCGGATGGCATTGCGAGATCGGCAAGGTCGACATCTATGCGGACAACGAGCTTGGCCTGCGAATCTTTCGCAAGAACCTGCGTTTCGCGGCGATCGACATTGACCGTCTGATACTCGACGATCCCCGCCTGACGCGCGAACTTTCCCAGGCATGCCTCGACCTCATCGCAGAGGGGTCTCTCGCGCCGCTACCCGTCAGCGCGTTTCCCTATGCAGACTACGCCAAGGCTATTCGGCTGATGGCCGCCGGCCAGCACCAAGGCAAGCTGGTTCTGACGGCTCCCCCGGATTCTGACGATCCTGGATTCTCGATCGCCGACGTGCGGCCGCTGTTCGATCCGGATGCTACTTATCTGGTCACTGGCGCGCTGGGTGGATTCGGCCTGAGACTGCTGCCCTACTTGGTGGCCTCAGGGGCGCGTCATCTCACCCTGATGGACCGCGACCCCGAGCGCCGTCGGGATGCCGACTGGATCCGCCGGACGAGCGCCCTGGCCTATATGGACGAGGAGGTCGAATTCGACATCATGGCCGGCGACGTTGCGGTGGAAGACGACGTCCAGCGCTGCGTTGCGCGAATCCAGCGGCCGCTCAAGGGCGTTTTCCACCTCGCCGGCGTCTTGGATGATCGCTTGCTAGACGATCTGTCGGCGGAATCCGTGGCGCGGGTCTTCGCGCCCAAGGCGCTCGGCGCCCTTCATCTCCACCGGGCCACCCTCGACCATGCGCTCGACTACTTCGTGCTGTTCTCGTCAACCTCCTCTGCGCTGGGCAACCCCGGACAGATCAACTACAGCGCCGCCAACGGCTACCTCGACGGTCTCGGGGCCAGCCGCCGGAGACAGGGCCTGCCCTGCTTGGCCTACAATATGGCCGCCGTGGCCGACGCAGGCATGGCCGCCCGCAGTCTCCCGGTCTTGCGCATGATGAGAGCAGCCGGCCTGCCCCCCGTGAGCAGCGATTGCGCCATCGCCAATCTGGACTACGCCTTGCGCGCGTTGTCGGACCGGGACCATCTGATCTGCGCCCTGTTCGAACGCCCGCTATGGACCGTGGACTTTGCCGACTACATGCGCATCGGACGCCTGATGCGCAACCGGGACGCGTTCGAGGCCGGTCCGGCGGCTGAGTTGACAGTGGAGGCCGTAGTGGCGCAGATCGCGGCCAAGGTAGCCGAACTTTGCGGCCACGACGAGAGCGGAGCCGAGGAGCCGTTGTCGAGTTTCGGACTGACGTCGCTCTCCGTCGCCGAGCTCGGCACATTCATCCAGACGGAGTTCAACTATCGGGTGAGCGCGCTCGAGCTGATGACCACCGCATCCGCCCTGTCGTTGGCGCAGGGCATTGTCCTTGGCACGGATGAAGTCGCCGAGGATTCCGACGACACGGGCGCGGAAGCAGTCGCGGAGGTGTCCGCTGCTGCCATGCCACGCGCGCGGCGCAAGCCGTCGATCTTCGCGAGCCCGCCGGAGAGCCATTTCCCGGATCTCGGCGATGCCGGCGCTACGCAGCCCGCGGCCCGCCAAGCTTGAATGAGGGAACGGAGGACGGCGAACCATGCCTAAGGCCCTGCTGGTTTATCCCGAACACCCTCCGACGTATTGGGGGGCCAACTATGCGTTGGAGATGGTGGGCATCAAATCAGCCTTTCCGCCATTGGGCCTGCTCACCATCGCCGCGATGTTTCCGCCCGAGTACGAGCTGCGCGTCGTGGACATGAACGTCGCGCCCCTGGAGGACTCCGACCTGGAATGGGCCGACATGGTCTTCACTTCCACCATGATCGTGCAGCGGGTGTCCCTCAAGACCGTGATCGAGCGCTGCAACCGCGCGGGCGTGCCAGTGATTGCCGGAGGGCCCCACCCCACCACGTTTCACGATGAGATCCCGGGGGTGGACCACTTCGTGCTTGACGAGGCCGAGGAGATCTTCCCTGGGTTTCTGCGGGACCTGGAGGACGGAACCGCCAAGGCGATGTACAGGGAGCCGCGGAAGCCAGACGTGACCCGGACACCCGTGCCGCGCTTCGATCTCATCGATCTGGACAACTACTATTCGATGGGGCTTCAGTTCTCCCGGGGATGCCCGTTCGACTGCGAGTTCTGCGACATTACCAAGCTCTACGGGCGCGTTCCCCGAACCAAATCGCCGGCCCAGATGGTGACCGAGTTCGATTCGCTGCGCAAGCTGGGCTGGAAGGGCCCGCTGTTCTTGGTCGATGACAATTTCATCGGCAACAAGCGAGAGGCGATGAATCTACTCCCGGTCATCGCCGAGTGGCAAAAGGCCCACGGATACCCGTTTTCCCTGTCAACCGAAGCGAGCGTCAATCTGGCTCACTTGGACGAGCTGATGGACGCGATGGTCGAGGCCGGGTTCGATACCGTGTTCCTCGGCATCGAAACTCCTAACCCCAAGGCGCTAATTAAGACCAAGAAACCGCAGAACACCAGTAGGAAAGAAGAGGATTTCCTGTTCCACGCGGTTCGCAAGATTCAGCGCAAGGGCATGCAGGTCCAAGGCGGCTTCATCCTGGGACTCGACAGCGACGACGAGGGAGTGTTCGATGCACAAATCGAGTTCATCCAGCAGGCGGGAATCCCCGTGGCGCCGATCTATCTCTTGACGGCCCTCCGGGGGACGGACATGTACGAGCGCCTGCGTGCCGAAGACCGGCTCCTGGACAAGGCAATCGGCACCAACGCGATGACGCTCAACTTCAAGTCGGAACTGGATCCGCAGACATTGCTCGATGGATATCGACGAGTGACCGCCACGCTCTATGATCCCACTCTCGAGAACTACTTCCAGCGCTGCCTGGCCATGTTCGAGCACCTCAAGGCGGTGCCCCACCTAAGGAAGCCGATGGGCGCGAACGCCGCAGTTGTCGCGGCGATGCGCGTGCGCCGGCAGCTCGCAAAAAACCAGATCCCCGCCTTTTCGAGATTCATCGCGCAAGTCTCGCGAAATCATCCCCGCATGCTTTCCACGGCGCTGGGGCTGGCCGGCTTGGGCTACCACTTCGAACGGGTCACCCGCCAGCAGATCATGATCTATGACTTCAAGCAGTTCCTTGAGGCAGAGCTGGACCTGTTCCGGGAAGCGGTTTCCCAGCGTGCGAAACGCCCGGATGCGATCCTTGACCGCCGTCGGACATTGTTCGCGCGGGTCGAGACGCGCTATCGGTCGATTCCGAGCGATCTTCGCTACAGCGAGGATGGAGTCGAACCGGCTCTGCAGTCGTTTCGGGCCATTGTCGACGCTCAAGCGGAACAGTTCACCCAACTGGGAAGCGCCTAGGAAGTCCTCCCCCCAGTCGGGAACACGAAACCCTAACCATGTCCTTACGGGCTACCGCCGAAGAATCCATTGCGTCGCTGACAGGGAACCTGCCTGCGCAGTGCCAGAGCGACGTTGAAACCCTGCGCCGATTCGTTCACGCCACTGTCAGTGCCGATCCGCCGGCCCCTGCCATCCCCGCAAACGAGATTCGAGAGGTCTTGCTGACCGGAGCCACCGGGTTCATCGGCCGTTTCTTTCTGCGCGAGCTCTTGCGGCAAAAAGCCGAATTGAGGGTGCATTGCATCGTCCGGGCCGACAGTGTCGCCCATGGACACGAACGCATCCGCGCCGCGCTCGAGCAGGCGGAGGCTTGGGATGACTCCTTCGGGCCGCGCATCGAGGTAGAGGTCGGAGACATCGGCCAGGCCCAGTGCGGCCTCACAACCGAACGATTCGAGGGCCTGTGCCGGCGGATCGACGCCGTCTATCACCTCGCGGCCGACATCAATCTCCTGAGTTCCTACCTCGATATCCGCAAGGTCAACACGTTCGGTGTCCGCAACGTACTCGAGATCTGTTTGCGCGGGCGCTTCAAGCACCTGTTCTACGCATCCACCATGGGTGTATTCCCGCAATACTTTTGCGTCTTCGCGAACGAATTCAAGGACGACCGCATCGACCATCAGATGCAGCCGGACTTGGCAACCATGAAGACAACGTTCCCGCTCGGCTTGCTCGGATACCCATGGAGCAAGCTGGTGTCGGAGCAGGCGCTTCGATTCGCGCAGCAGACCGGCATGCCGCTGGCGATCCTTCGGTTGCCACAAACCAACCTGTCCAGCGAGGGATACAGCCCAGCGAACGACCTCGCCGTGCGGATGTTTGGCGCCGCGGCCCAATGCGAGACCCTGCCCGAGGGATTCACGTTTCAAGTCAGCAACGAGGCTGTGGATACGCTGAGCCGGGCCTGTGCGGCGATATCACTAAACGAGAAACGCCGTTTCACGATCTACCACTGCTGCAACCCGGAATTGGACCAATACGACTTGGAGCCCGGCGATTTTGGGTTCTATTGGCCCCAAGTGCGCTACGACTCATTCAAGCGGGCCTGCCAGGCGCGCGGCGAAGCCTCGCCGCTCCACGGCTACTGGGCCGTGCTCGATCATTTCAGGAAATACTGGTTCAGCAGGAACAAACCGCAACATCGGCTGCCCATTTGCGATCGTGCCCTCCGCGAGGACTGCCCCTTCCCGATCGAGTGGACGAGCACGCTGACCAAGCTCAGACGTTCCCGTGAATGGGTAGAGCGACATCGTCAGGACTGGCCGTATGTTGTTCCGGAAAGCCATCTGGACTTCGACGGCCTGATGGCCAGGGCCCGGCACTACGCCGACGAGTTGGACGTCGCCTTTGATTCGGCCTATCCCGGCTGGTTACGCCAGGCCTTGGAGCGGCTCGTCGGGGCGTTGAAGCTGCCGGAGGCTCGGCTCTTGGACAACAAGCTCGGAAATATCGTCTTCGAAATGAGCCGCTTCCTGCGCCAGAACGCCGAGATCGCCCGGGAAGCGCAGCGTCACCCCGAGATCGCGACGGGGCGGATCGACAGGCCGGTTTTCATCGTCGGGATTAACCGGAGCGGCACGACGCTCCTGCACCGTTTGATGGTCCGCGACGAGCGCTTCTGGGCGCTTAGGCTCTACGAGCTCATCCAGCCGGTTCTGCCGACGGGCGAGTACTCCACTGTCTTGGGCACGCCGGACGACCCCCGGCTGACACGGACTGAGAAAGCGTACCGCTCTTTCGAAATCTTCGAGGCAATGGAGGGAGTCCACCCTGTCGCCCTCGACGAGCCAGAAGAGGACTTCCCGATATTCAAGACGGCGTTTTCGTCGTGGACCTATGCTGCCCAATTCCACGTGCCCGACTACGGCCGGTGGCTGGCCTCGCACGGTCTGGGAGATGCCTATGGCTTTCATCATCGCCTGGCGCAGCACTACACGTGGCAGCGCCTGCAGGCTCGGCCCGAGCACACAGGTCAGTGGCTTTTCAAGATGCCCTTTCATCTCAGGGAGCTACAAACCCTGATCGAGACATATCCCGACGCGCTGTTCATTCAGACCCACCGCGCGCCCGCCGAGGTCATGGGGTCTTGGAGCAGCTTGGTAGAACGGGCGCGCTCGGTCGTCATGAAGCCGAGCTCTGGGGACACAATCGGTGCCGAACAGCTTGCTTTCATGAGCGGAATGCTGAACGGTGCGACGCAATTCCGGTCAGACCACCCGGAACTGGAGCACCGCTGGATCGACGTCGCCTATGCCGATCTGATCCGCGACCCCATGAAGGTTGTGCGTGACATCTATCGCCGGTTCGGCTGGCCACTCGAGCAGACGGCCGTCGACGAGATGGGGGCGTGGCTCTCGTGGCAGGCAGATCTGCGACGCCGGGAGACGCGACACAGCTACCGGCTGAAGGACTTCGGCCTCACACCAGATGAGGTCAACGATGCCTTCGCACCGTATCTCGATTTCGCTGCGGCAAAGGGGATTCACACGGCACCTCCCGGTCGCCGTTGATGCCCTCCCGTTCGCCGACCAGACAAACCGGGTCGGCACCCGGTTGGAACGGGTTCCCAAGCGTAGCCCGGCTCAGCGCTTCCGCGCACCGCTCAGGAGTCCCTGCATCAATCACCCGCTGTCGGCTCTCATCGAACGCTGCATCCCGTCACAGGCTATGAAGACCCCGCGGTTGCCGAACGCACATCAATCAGCGTTTCGATCCAGTGCCTTAGATCGTGCTCCCCGAAGGCAACGTGGGCGGTCAGCACGGCTGGCCCATCGCCACGTTCGGGCGCGGTCACCCGGAACTGGATCCGCTCCTCCTCGCGCGGGCCGACATGCAGTTCGGCAAACGCCGGCACACACTGCCAGCCGTTGGGCAATTGCGGCTCGATGCGGAACGTCTTGGCTTCCGGCAGGTGGTTCAGGACTACGCCGTAGAGGTCGAATTCCCGGCCTGCGACCACGTTCTGCCCGTAGGGATAGAAGCGCACCCACTGCTCGTCGATGCCGAAATTGGGATCCTCCCACGGGACGAGTTCGGCGATCACTCGCTTCTTCTCCTCCAACACCTCGCGCATTGTCGCGAGCTGCTGCTGGTCGTAGCGGAACACTTCTTCGATGTGCTGATTCACCAACCAGTAGTCCCCTTGCATCGCAGCGATCTTGTCCAGGCAACGAAAGTGCCCGAGCCAGGGGTGAAGCAGGTGACGATTCAGCAGGCAGTAGTCGTCAAGCCCCGAAGGGCTGAAGGAGTCTCCGATGAAGAAGTAGCGCTCGCCGTTGTCGCGCCTGACATCCAGTCCTCCGTGGTAGATCGCTTGGCCTGGGAAGTACGTGTACTGGAATTCGAACTCGTGCCAACGCAGCACCTGCCCCTCGGATAGTCCCGACACCGGCCTGATCGGACGGTCTGTCATGGCTGGCATGTGGTACGCCGCTGGGCGCTCAAGAATGTCCCGGATCTCCTCACCGGCATAGACCGGCACAGACTCCTCGGCGGCCATTGCCTGCACGAAATCGGTATGGTCGTCGTGAAAGTGCGTGACGAAGATGCCTTCGAGGCGGTCGAAGACGCGGCGGCGCTTCAAGCGCCGGACCCAGCTCATGACATCCTCGCTGCCGCAATCGATCAGGAATGCGGCCTTGGTGTCCGAGACGAGCAGGCGCGAAGTGCCGGACTTGTACCACCACCGCGGCGGGGTTTGCCGAAGCTTCACTGCCATGGGCATCCATTCGATCTCTTCGCCGCCGAGGATGCGGCGTGCCCTGCTGAGCAGGTTCTCCTCGCCCCAATACCAGCGCAGCGCGTCCGTCCGGAAATACGCCCGGAACAACTGCCGAATCCGTTCGGACAGCAATTCGATGTCCTTTGCGGGATCGAGCAAGATCGGCCCTCGAGCGGGCACCACGATGTCAGGCTCAGCCGCCTGCAACCGAGCAAGACTCCGCAGGAGGTCTGCTGACCGGGCGGCGTAGCCGTGGTAACCGCGTGTTTCGGTCTCTTCGATGGAATCCTGCAGGCTATAGAGATCGAAAATACGGCCGCCCTCGTAAATCAGATCACCGGTGAAGGCGATCCGGCGACCGTCCAGCTCCAGCAGGTAGGAAACTGCTCCCCGCGTGTAGCCCGGCGTGTCGAGCACCTTGATCGAGAGACCGCGCCACTCGAACGAGCGCCCGCCGCTCGCGGCCTCATGCACGTACAGGTCAGAGCCGAGCACCTTGGTCGACTGCTGGGCGTAGTCGTGGAACCTAGTGCCGCGAAACTCGCTCCAGAAGCCCTCGGCGTTATTGATCAGGGGGAGTTCGGCAGCAGGCGCGACCACCATTGTGCCGTCATTCGCCAGCGTCACCCCGGCCCAGGCCACGTCCCGGCGGTGGTGCGTGAGGAAGACTGTCTCGACATCGCGCAGCGTTCCGCTGGGATCACCGTAGAACGCGATGCGCGAGCCCTCTCGGTAGATCGAAGCTCCGTTGACGCCACCATGCGATGCCACGACGAGTTCCGATGGCAGTCGATTGTCGTCACCGCAAGAGCTGCACCAGAGCAATAGACCGATGGCGCACCACTGCGCCATCCCCGCGGTTGCCCCAATGGCTTTTCTCGCGCGGTGCATTGGCAGGCTCGTCGCCGGACCGGTACCGTCCCACCGGGTCACGTCCACGATCCTAGCAGCCCCCTCTCTCCTCGGGCGGGACGGTTCAAGCGTGGCTGCCGAGCTCTGCTGGCGCACAAGGGGGAAACTAGGAGAGCGAGACATGCGATGAGTCAGCACAGCTCAGGACCGGTACTCGCGCCAGGCCTAGCCCAGGGCGACGACGGCAACGCTCGTTGCTTCTGGGGGGCCGGGGACCCGGATTACATGGACTACCACGATCACGAGTGGGGAGTGCCGACAGACAACGACCTGACCCTGTTCGAGAAGATCTGTCTCGAGGGGTTTCAGTCCGGACTCTCGTGGCTGACGATCCTGCGCAAGCGCGAGAATTTCCGGGAGGCCTTTGAGGGCTTCGACTTCGAGCGGGTTGCGGAGTTTACGGACGCAGACGTGGAGCGCCTGCTGGGGAATCCCGGCATCGTGCGACATCGCGGGAAAATCCGCTCCACGATCAACAACGCCGGAAGGGCCCGCGAGCTGGCTGCCGAGACAGGCTCGCTGGCCGGCTATTTCTGGAGTTGGGAGCCCTCCCCGCAGTCGCGCCCTCCGTGTCTCGACCGCGCCACCCTGCTCTCGCTGACCAAGACGCCCGAGTCCACTGCCATGTCGCGGGACCTCAAGCGGCGGGGTTGGACATTTGTCGGACCAACAACCGCGTATGCATTCATGCAGGCAATGGGACTGGTGAATGACCACATCCAGGGTTGTTTTGCCCGGTCAAGAGTCGAGCGTCTGAGGGCAACATTCAAGCGACCATAGCCGACCACTGCTTGGACGGCTCGGACGAGTTGTCGGGCTCGGCGGCCTCTTGTAGCATTGGCGCAACTGGCCCGAGCGGAATAGAATCAGGACTCGACTACCGATCCGCAGTACGAGCATTTGACGCATGAACCTTTTGGATCGCATCACCTTGGAGCCGGACAAGCGAGGCGGCAAGCCTTGCATCCGGGGGCTTAGGATCACGGTCTACGATGTCCTCGAATATTTGGCGTCAGGGATGACGGAAGCGGAAATCCTAGTTGACTTGCCCGATTTAGAGCTCGAAGACATACGGGCAGTGCTCGCTTTCGCGGCGGAGCGCGAGCGCAGGCTCGTTTCAATCCCGATCAGATGAAACCCCCTTTCGACGAAGACATGTTCGCCTTGCCGAAGCACTTCTGCAGGTTCGGGCCGAGGCTGCCAAGCTACGGCCATTGGCCTGAGCACGTGCGCGCTCGTGGTTGAGGCAAGATTCCTTTAGAGCAGCCTCTGCTACCCACACCCCTTCCAACCGCGGAATCGCGGATGATGTACGCATGAATCGACGTCAATTCCTAGGCACTAGTGGCTCGCTGGCCGCCGCCGCACAGCTGTCCGCGCAAACCAATGACAAGATCGAGCGAGACCGCCAAGTGGGCCTCTCGATCCTGAAGCCGAGCCAACGGGATCTCGACTACGGGTTGGCGCTCCACCGAGAGTCCATCGTTTTCGACGCCTACGGATTTTCACCCAGAGCAGCCGTCGATGGCGACGCCCTGCGCGAACTGGCCGAAGATGGCGGCTCCGACATCGAGATTCAGGATCGCAGCGAGGACATGGCGATGACACGGGCCGCCACTATCGCGGCCGAGCGCGAGGAGTTCGTCCGGGCCTGGAATGCAGCGGGCATGACCTGCATCTTTCAGAACTGCGGAGAAGAGAGTAGCGACCCGCTGCGGTTGATCAAGCGCCTAGCCCGTTTCACGTACCTGACGGACCATCTGGACGGTGTCCTGCGCCGCACGGTCAGCCCAGAGGGCGTCGAACAAGCGCATGCAGACGGGCTGGGCTGCCTCTACTTCACCGGCAACGGCGTGCCCCTAACGCAGCAATGGGTCTCGGTCGAGGATGAGCTGCGCTACGTGCGGATCTTCTTTCAACTCGGGATCCGCATGATGCACGTCACGTACAACCGGCGAAACCGGCTCGGCGACGGCTGTGCCGAGACGGCGAACGGCGGCCTGAGCGACTTCGGCCGCGCCGCTGTCGCCGAAATGAACCGAATCGGCGTGATCGTGGACGTGGCCCATTCCGGGTGGCAAACCAGTCTCGACGCCGCGCGAGCTTCCACTAGACCGATGGTCGCCAGCCACACCACCTGCGAGGGGATCTACCCTCACATTCGCTCCAAGCCGGACGAGGTCATGCGAGCAATCGCGGACACCGATGGACTTGTCGGTCTCTGCTGCATTTCGCGCTTCTTGCGGCGCACTGGAGATATCCAAGCCCTGCTGGACCACATCGACTACGCCGTAAAGCTGCTCGGCCCCGACCACGTGGCGATCGGCACCGATGTCGCCTACCGCTCGCAATTCACCGAGGCCGAAGCGCGCAAGTTGCCAAGGAGAGGCAAACGGCGGACACGCTTCGCCGCCCTGTGGCCGGAAGACGATTTCGTCACCGACGCTTCCATGACGCAGAGCCTGGCCTGGACCAACTGGCCCCTGTTCACCGTCGGCATGGTCCAGCGGGGCTACTCCGACGAGTCCATTCGCAAGATCTTGGGCGGAAACGTGCTGCGCGTAGCCCGCGCCGCGCTGGCGAGCGCAGCCTAGGCCCCCGTAAACGCCGGCCGCCTCTTTTCCACGAATGCTCGGATTCCTTCGCGACCGTCGTGGGTGCGCACCGAATCGGCTATAGCGCGTGTCTCCATTTCCATCTGCGTCTCGAGGGATTCGCCGAAGCCGCCATGCAACAGCCGCTTCGCGGTGCCTAGCGCGCAAGTCGCTCCCTGTGCCAAGCTGCCGGCCAGCGCCTCCGCCTCGGAAACGAGATCATCGTCGGAAACGACCCGCGAGGCCAGACCCCACTCCACGGCCTCGTCGGCCGAGAGCACGCGGTTCGTCAGTGCCAGATCCAGTGCCCGCCGCAGACCGACCAGGCGCGGGAGAAAGTACGTGGAGGATCCATCGGGCGTCAGTCCGGCCTTGGTGTATGACATGGTGAACTTGGCTGATTGCGAGGCCAGGACCAGATCGCCGGAGATTGCCAAGCTGAAGCCGGCGCCAGCCGCGAAACCGTGCACGGCACAGACCACCGGCGCGGACTGGCGGGTCAGCCGCGACACCGCACCGTGCAGGTAGGTCGTGGTCTCCTTCAGGTAGGCCGGCAGATCGTCGCCGTGCTTGACGAAGGTCTTCAAGTCACCGCCGCCGCAGAACATCGGACCATTGGCCCGGATCAGTACCGCCCGGATGTCGGGGTTCTCGTCGCACTCGATCGCCGCCGTCAGCAGCTCCCGGGCGGTCTCGGCATTGATGACGTTGGCACGGTCAGGTCGGTTCAAGATCAAGTGCGCCACATGGTCCGTGACGCTGAATTCGATCGCGCTGTAATCCATGGCCAGAGTGTAACCCGCGTTTGACCGCGGGCAGGAATGGGCAACTTTGCACCGTGCGGCCTCGAAACGAGAGTTCGGATGAAGCTGCCAGAATATTTTTCACAAATAGATATTTATTGGGGTGAATAGATTACGATATACTGCGGGTAGAGCCATGTCGGGCCCCGAGATCATCCAAGTCATTCAAGACGCGCTGCACCGCAAGGGCAGCAACCCCAGCCGGTTCGCGAAGGAGAACGGCTTCTCCGTCAATGCCATCCGCTACATCCTCGAGGGCCGGCCGCCCAGCAGCCGTCGCCTGGCGGAGGTCTCCGAAGCACTCGGCCTAGAATTCTATGTCGGCCCACCCCGCGTTCCCGAGGGCAAGCGCATGGACGCGAGCGAGCTGGCCAACGAACTAGATCGGCTCGCCGTCGAAGCGCGGCGCATCGCGGACGACATCGAGGGAGCGCCCGCCGAGATCGACCAGGCTGTCCTGTACGTCTCGGCGCCCCGCTACGAGGTCCTGGCAGCGGCGGGGAGCGGAGAGGAAGTGTTGGACGAGAGCGTCAAGGGGTATCTGGGCTTCAACAAGACCTGGCTTCGCGAGCAGAACCTGTCCCCCAGCAACCTGGCGGTCATCGAAGTGCGCGGCGACTCGATGGAGCCCACTCTGCACGACGGAGACAGCGTCCTGCTGGACATGCGATCACCGCAGCTGAAGGACGGATGCATTTACACGTTGCGACGAGATGGAGAATTGCTCGTCAAGCGGCTGCGCCGCCAGGGCGCGAGTTGGCTGATCGCGAGCGACAACCTCTCCTACGCGGTCGAGAGCTTGGACGAGAATGTAGACGTGCTCGGCCGCGTGGTGTGGCTCGGCCGGAGCTTCCCCGACGGCGCCTGACGGGATCTACCGGTCCACCGGCTGACCTGCGATGAAGACAGTGTCGATGTCACGCAGGTTCCGGATGTTCCCCAAGGGATTGCTGTTCAGCAGGATCATGTCGGCCACCTTGCCTTCGGCCAAGGTCCCGAAGTCGCGGTCGATCCCCAGCGCCTCCGATGCGTTCTTCGAAAACGATACGATGACCTGCATGGGCGTCATGCCCGCCTCGACCATCAGCTCTGCCTCCCAGTGCTCGAAGTAGCCGGCAAACCGGGCGGGAGGCCCCGTGTCGGTGCCGAAACCGATCTTGACTCCCGCATCGGACAGGGTCTTGAGGTTGCGCATCGCCATGCGGAAGTTCTCCCGATTGATCTTCAGTTCCGGATCCTTCCTCTGTGTGTCTCTAAGCGTGGTGCGCAGTTCGTCCACCAAGCTAGCCTCGATGCCTCGGGTGAAAAACGGATCGGCAAGCCAGCCCGGCACATCCGCGTACACATACGTGGACTGTTCCCGCGTCAGCGTGGGAGAGTAGGTCACGCCCCGGGCGAGCAGCCTGCGGATCAGCCCGCGGTCTACATCGGTATCGCGCACGCTATGCACGATCATGTCCAAGCCGGCCTCGACCAACAGCTTGGCGTCAGCAAGTTCGTACAGGTGCGCCACCGCTAGCAGCCCCCGCTTGTGGGCTTGGTCGATGATGGCCCCGGAAACCGACGGTCTGAGCTTATTGAATGCGCCATGGTGGCTGTCGACCCACATCTTTACCAGCTCGGCACCTTTTTCTGCTAACCGGTCGACGTGCTGCCGCGCCTCGGCCGGCGTCGAGACCTCAAGTGCTAAGCCCTTAACGCCCGGTGCTTTCGTGGGATAGCCGTCCGGAGTCGTGAAGCCATGCAAGGCAGTGCGGACTCGGGCCAAACCTGGCAGCTCGCCTCGGTTCACGGCCCTGCTCACACCCAATACGGCCTCCATGTCGGTCCCGAGGCTGGTAGTGGTCGTAACGCCGTAGGAGGCATAAGTCCGCAGGTTGTCGATGACGTTTTCCCGGGAGTAGTTCTCTTGGGCCTGCACCAAGCCCTTGGTCAATCCGACATGGCCGTGCAAGTTGATGATACCGGGGACCAAGGTCTTTCCCTGCCCATCAATCACCCGCGGGTCGCCCGAAATCTGGTACGTCCCGCCTTCGCCGATTACCGTGATGCGTCCCCCAAGAACAATCACCGTGGCGTTCAATGTCGGCGGACCGCCGCTTCCATCTACCAAAGTCACTTTTTCAATGACCAATGGGCGTTGCGCCGCCACGACCAGTGGGAGCAGCAAGAGCAGAATTCCTAAGCGAAGCCGCATCGCCGTTGGATTCTAGCATGTGCAAGTTCGCCCCTTGGGACGCTGCGTACGCCCCTAGCAGGCGCGCAGCACCGTCGCCGCGAGAGCCTCGGAAAACTCCATCGAGCAGTCCTCTCGCGCTCGCAACGCCCCCTTACGGCACCGTTAGAAATACAGTCCGCCACTCCGGCCACGATCGGACGCCAGAGCGGGAGCGGGCCTGCGTGGTCTCTTGACCGTGCGTGAAGCGGTTCTGCGGGGGTGCGCGACAATTCTGTGAAAGTTATGCAGCCGCCCGGTCCTCCCAGTAGTCGTCGAATCGATCGGAGAGTTGGGCGCAACGCAGGGCGATAATGGCATTTGCTCCTGCAACGGTCCAAAACATCCCGGACCGTTTTAGTCTTGCGCCGACGACCGAACGGCAACTCGCCTCTACCACGCCGGAGCCGATGAACAGGTCCTGGCGGCGGAACTCGGCGTAGCGCATGCGTTCGGCGTGGCCTTCGAAATAGTTGGCTTCCAGGCGCAGCGCCTGCTGTTGTTCGGCCGTGTCGGCGGGTGTGTTGCGTAACGAGCGGACGAGGTGCTCGATACGTCCTTCATCGAGCTGCTTCTTGCGCCGCTTGACCCACAGACGGCGCTGCTGGCGGTGGAGTGGGAACAGGGTTCGTCCCAACGCCCAGAGGTGAAATGCGCTGTTCCCCGTTATGCGCTGTAGAAGCCCTAACCCCTGATGAGTTCAGTGTCGGAGCCCGCTCAAACAGCGCATAACAATCTGAAACCGGGACGATCATGGTTCCTTTTGGAAGGAGGATTTCCATGATTGACCAAATTTTCAAGCGGGCGGACGCGGTGGAACGGCAGCTTGCCGCCCCGTTCGCCCAATCCCGCTCCGACTACCTAGCTCACTGTGCCGCAGCGGGTGCCAAGTCAACCACGCTTGGTAATGTTGCCCGCACGTTGCTCGCGGTAGTCCGCTATGTCGAACTCGACCGGCCGGGCAAGGTCCCCCTCTTCGAGCTGGAGGACGCGGCTGCCAGATGGGCAGCCCAAGACCCAGGCCGCCGGGGAGGGGACGCCAAATGGGCTTGCCAACGGTTCCTGCGGTATGCGAGCGGCTGGCTGCGCTTCGCTGGCCGTTTGGAGGCTCCAGCGACCGTGGTCCCATCGTACGCGGCGCTTGTCGTGGAGTTCACGGACCACATGCGAAGCGAAATGGGCTGGTCGGAGGCAACGGTGCGAAGCTACCGCGATCGGGTGGCCGCGTTCCTCGGCCGGTGCTGCCGGGACAAGCGCACCGTGGCAGAGACCTCAGTCTCGGACATTGATCGGATCCTGAGCGAGAAGGGAGCGGCGGGTGGCCACTCCCGCATCACGCTCCGGAACGACGCGGCCGCGTTGAAGGCGTTCTTCCGATACGCCGAAAGACGGGGCTGGTGTGCGCCGGGATTGTCCGCCTCGATTACGACACCGCGCATCTACCGGGATGCGGGATTGCCTGCGGGGCCGTCCCCGGACGAGGTTCGGCGGTTGCTCGCGACAACGGCGGGCGGCAGTCCCGCGGACCTGCGTGACCGAGCCGTGCTGCTCCTGCTGTCCGCTTACGGCCTGCGCGCTGGGGAAGTGTGCGCTCTGCGCCTGGAAGACATTGACTGGGAGGCTGAAACGTTGCGCGTGCGCCGATCGAAGACGGGAGGCGGCAGCCTGTTCCCACTCACCCGCAGTCTGGGAGAGGCCTTGCTTCGCTACCTGCGCGAGGCCCGGCCGCGCCGCCGCCGGCGAGAGATCTTCCTCACGCTCAAGGCGCCGGTGCGCCCCTTGCACAGTACCGGGATCTCGTGCATCGTGCGCCGCCGCATGCGCGGTATCGGTGTCGACCGCAAGCGTTGCGCGGCGCACTCGTTGCGACACGCCTTCGCACAGCGCTTGCTGGACGAAGGCTTCTCGTTGCGGCAGATCGGGGATTGCCTCGGGCACCGCAGCCTCGCCGCAACGACCGTCTATGCCAAGGTCGGCCTTGTCGGGCTGCGTCAAGTGGCCGATTTTGACTTGGAGGGTCTGGCATGACTCTCCGCGCAGCGATTGACCAATACATCGCCTGGAGGCAGGCGCAGGGCGCGCGCTTCCGCTCCATGGCATACATGTTGCGCAGCTACTGTCGCAGCGTCGGCGACGAGGTCGGCAGCCATGAAGTGCGCGACGAGCAGGCCAGCGCTTTCCTCGAACGGCCCGCCTCGAGCTACCGGGACTACAAGTACTCCGGCTTGTCCTGCTTCTACCGCTACGCCATCGCTCGCGGCCTCGCAACCCACTCGCCGCTTCCTGCGGAACCACCCAAGGCAACGCCGCCTGCGCGGCCGTACGTTTACTCGCGCGCAGAGCTGCGTCGACTGCTGGACGCCACAGCAACCTATCGGAAGCAAGTCAGGCAGTTGGAGCCGCATACCTTTCGCATGCTGCTGCTGTTGCTTTACAGCACCGGACTGAGGCGTGGGGAGGCGCTGAAGCTCACGCTCGCTGACGTGGATCTGCCACGGGCCCTGCTCACCGTGCGCGAGACAAAGTACTACAAGACGCGCCTCGTCCCGCTGGGGCCGCAACTCGTCCGGTCCATGGAGGAATACGCCGCCCGGCACCGCTCGGACAATGCCGCGCAAGCTGGCGATACAGCGTTCTTCGTCAACCGCGACGGCACGCCGTTGGCTCCTGCCACGGTCAGCGCGGCCTTCATCCAATTGCGACGGGCAGCCGGAGTGAGTCGTGACGCAACCGCCCGCTACCAGCCGAGGCTGCATGACCTGCGCGGCACCTTCGCTGTCCATCGCTTGACCGCCTGGTATCGGCAAGGTGCCGATGTGCAGCGCCTTCTGCCGCTCTTGTCCACCTATCTCGGCCACGCCAGCGTCGCTGGCACCCAAGTCTACTTGAGCATGACGCCGGAACTGCTCTGCGAAGCCGCACGGCGCTTCGAGCACTACGCGGCCACTGCCAAGGGAGGCCGTCATGCCTGATACCCGCAGTCTCGGCCCCTGGCTCCGCCGCTTCCTCGAAGAGCACTTGCCAAGCGAGCGCAACCTCGCTCGCAACACCCAGCTCAGCTACCGTGACACCTTCTGCCTCTTGGTGCCCTTCGTCGCCAAGTCTGCCGGTCGCGCTGTCGACCGACTGCAGGTGCGCGACCTCAGCGCCGAGCGCGTGCTCGCCTTCCTCGCGCAACTGGAAGATCGGCGCGGCTGTTCTCCGCAAACTCGCAACCAGCGCCTGGCAGCGATCCGGTCCTTCGCCCGCTATGTGGCCAGTCGCAATCCAGAGCACATCGAATGGTGCAGCCAGATCCGCGCCATCCCGTGCAAGAAAGCCCCGGCGCCGCCAGTCGGCTATTTGGAGCAGAACGAACTCGACGCCTTGCTCAATGCCCCGCAGCGCGACACGCCGCAAGGTCGCCGCGAGCGCGCGCTGCTGCTGTTCCTGTACAGCACGGGCGCTCGGGTATCCGAGGCGGTGCAGCTGAAGGTTGGGCACCTGCAATTGTCCGAGGACCGTCACGGCCACTCGCTCGTCACATTGAGCGGCAAGGGCGGCAAGACGCGCTTGTGCCCGCTCTTGCCCGGCGCGGCACAAGCACTCGCGGACCTGACGGCTGGACGCGCCGCCGAGGCACCGCTTTTCCTGAATCGCAATGGTCGTCGGCTCACACGCTCCGGCATTCGCCAATTGGTCGTGCGTTGTGCCCAAAAGGCTGCCGAGCAAGTTCCGTCACTGGCGGCCAAACGGGTTGGCCCGCATGTTCTGAGGCACACTTCGGCAACCCATCTGCTGCGTTCTGGCGTGGATCTCAACACAATCCGTGCCTGGCTCGGCCATGCCAAGCTCGACACCACGGCGATTTACGCCGCGATCGATCTCGAAACCAAGGCCGAAGCGATCGCCTGCTGTGACGGGGAGAAACTAGCGGCTGTCAAGCCGTGGCGAGAGGACGAAACTCTGATGCAGTTCCTTCGATCACTGTGAGCGGAAACCGTTATGCGCTGTTTGAGCGGGCTCCGACACTGAACTCATCAGGGGTTAGGGCTTCTACAGCGCATAACGGGGAACAGCGCATTTCACCTCTTATGCGCTGTAGCGCATAACAGGTGTTCGCGGGCGTGATAGATGTCGACGATCTCGATGGCGTCCGGGAAGTACTGGTGGGCAAGTCCCCACACCCAGGCGGCTCCGTCGCCGATCACGACCTGGCGCTGGGCGCGGTGCAGGCCGCGCTGCCAAGCCTCGTGGTAGATGCGCCGCCCAAAGGCCGCAGCGTCCTCGATGGCGCCGGTATAGGTGGTCGAGTTGGGGTCTCGCAGTGGCCGGCCTTCGGCGTCGAGCCCGGCCTGCGTGAAGACGCAGCCGAGCTTGACCTCGCGGGTGGTGGCCGTCTCGGCCTGCTTGCCCGCGCGCCCGGCGGCCTCGGCGGCGGTGACCGGAATGCCGGTGCCGTCCATTTCGATGTACAGGGTGGGCAGCGCAGCGCCCTGTTGGGGCGGGAATTGCGCCAGCTCGGCTTGCCGCCGGGCGGAGTCTTCGCGGGCGGCGAGGTCGGCGCCGATCGCCTCCGCCTGGCGCTCGACCGCCTTGCTGCTGACCGCGATGTCGGCCAGTTCGGCCAACAGCCGGCGACCGCGCTCGAAGGAGGTTTCGCCGCCGACCACAGCCAGCACGCGACGCACGCCGGGCGAGTACTGCGTCCCGGCGATGTCCAGCTCGGCGTCGCGTGGCGCGCTGCCGCGCCAGCAGTGGCGGCAGTGATAGTAGGGCCGCTGCAGGGTCAGCCTGCCAAGCAGGCTGACCAGGCGCTTGGGCCGCGCTCCTTCGCAGCGCATGTCCTGACCGCAGCTGCAGGCCAGCGGCGGGCCGCTGTGCTCGGGCTGGTCGAGCAGCTCTTGCAGCAAGCGGGTGCCGGCCCGGTGCAAGGCCGCGCGGGTGGCCTGCTCCAGCGCTTCGAGGTCGAACGCAGCGCCCTTGCGCCGGCTCCGGCTGATCACGCTGAGGAGTTGCCCGACCTCGGCGCTGACGGCGTCTTGGATCGCCCGCAGCGTTTTTTTTTCGCCTCGCCGACGGGTTCGGCGCGATCCTGCGCCTGGACCGGACGCAGTTGGCAAATGCGCTCGTTGACTTGGACCAGTTCGGCGCTGAGGGCTTGGAAGCGGCGGAAGCCGTCCACTTCGCGCCGGGCCTTGCGCAACTGGTCTGGATCCAGGGCCATTTTTTTGTCCGAGTCCGAGGCAGTGCACGACAGTAGCCGGAGGGGCAGCGGCAGCCTGCTAGAGTTTGCGAGCTCGGCATGGTAGCGCTGTCTGCTGCGAGGACTGGACATTTTGTTGTCAGTCTGTCAGG
>JAJEHF010000190.1 GCA_022823865.1 Bryobacterales bacterium | reverse complement strand
GCCCGGCTGCCCGAACATCACCTCCAGCAGGGACGCTCCCCGCAGCTCGCGCATCTCCCGCTCGCAGCGCTCCAGCACCGCCCGCGCCACCGGCTCCCGCTCGTACAGCAAGCGCCCCATCCCGGCCCACTGGCTGCCTTGTCCCGTGAACACGAAGCCCACCTTCGGCGCCCTGTCGGCCCGCGCGATCTCGCGCTCCTCGACCAATGCTTCCAATCCCGCCCGCAGCTCTTCCAAGTCGCCGTGCACCAATCCCGCCCGGTACCGGAAATGGGTGCGCCCAGCCGCTGCCGTCCAAGCCATGTTCGCCAGCAGCGCGCTCGACTCCTCTTGTCCGCCGGCCAGCTCCGCGGGCCGGCTGCCCAGCCACGCCAGGTAGCGGCCCGCCAACTCGCGCACCGCTTGAGCCGACCTCCCCGACAGCGGCAGCAGCCGCCGCCCGCGCGGCTCGAAGGGTGCCTCGCCGTCGCGCGCTCCCGGCACGGCCTCCACCGCAAGCCTCCGTCCGGCTCCCTCCGCCGCGGGGGCCTCCAAGACCACGTGTGCGTTGGTTCCCGAGATTCCGAAGGAACTCACCGCCGCCCGTACCGGCCGGCCCGGCCTCTCCGGCCACGGCCCGGCCTCGGCCGTGACCTCGACCGGCAGGCTCGCCCAATCGATGCGCGGGTTCGGCTTCCGGAAATGCAGGTGCCTGGGCAGCGTGCCACGCTCCATCGAGAGCACGACCTTGATCAGGCCTGCGATCCCCGCCGCCGCCTCCAGGTGGCCGATGTTTGTCTTCACCGATCCGATCAATAGCGGCCGGTCTGGCTCCCGGCCCGGCCCGTAGGCCGCAGCCGCGGCCTGCACCTCGATCGGATCCCCCAGCTCGGTCCCCGTTCCGTGCGCCTCTAGGTAGTCCACATCCGCCGGCTGCAGGCCCGCCCGCGTCAGCGCCTCCCCGATCACCCGCTCCTGCGCGAGCCCGTTAGGCACGGTCAGGCCCGCGCTCGCGCCGTCCTGGTTCACGGCCGACCCGCGGATCACCGCCCAGATCCGGTCCCCGTCCGCTTGCGCCTCGCGCAGGCGCTTGAGCACCACGACTCCGCAGCCCTCGCCCCGCACGTATCCGTCCGCCGCCGCATCGAAGGTCTTGCACAGACCGTCCACCGCCAGCGCACCTCCCTTGGCCAGCAGCTCGCCGACCACCGGCGTTAGGATGGCGTTCACGCCGCCGGCGAGCGCCAGATCCGCCTCGCCTCGCTCGAGGGCCATAGCTGCCTGATGGACCGCCACCAATGACGATGAGCAGGCCGTGTCCACGGCCATCGCCGGCCCTTCCAGCCCCAGCGTGAAGGCCACCCGCCCGATCGCGGTGCTAGCCGAGGTGCCGGTTGCAACGTGAAGGTTGTCGGTCTGCCGTCCCGCGCGGTCGATCACCTGCGAGTAGTCGTTGCTCGAAATGCCAACGTATACCCCTGATCGACCGCCCTTGAGCTGGCCCGGGGCAATCCCTGCCTCCTCCAATGCCAGCCAACTGGTCTCCAGCAACATGCGCTGCTGCGGGTCCAGGAAGTCCGCCTCGACCGGAGCGATGCGAAAGAACTCCGCATCGAATTCGTCGATCCCGTCCACGAACGCACCCCAGCGACGAGCGTCCTTTTCGCGCAGGTCTCCCTCGAAGTCTTCCTCCGTCGGTCCCACCAACGAACCCAGACGCCCCGCTGTCACCGCGCAGCCGGCCTCGTCCAGCTGCCGCCAGAATGCCGGCAAGTCTTGGGCCCCCGGGAATCGGCACGCCATCCCCACGATCGCGATCGCATCCTCGCGGACTGCCGATCGGATCGGTCGCTGGCGCTCAATCTCGGCCGTCTCGAGGCCTCCCAACGCCTTCGCCAGATGCCCGGCTAGGCTTTCTATGTCGGGGTAGTCAAAGACCTCGGTGTTCGAGACCTTGTGCTCCCCGCCAATAGCCCGGTTCAAGCGGTTCCTCAGTTCCACCGCCATCAGAGAGTCCATGCCCAGGTCGAAGAATCCGGCCGTTACGTCTGGTGGCGACGACAGTCGCAGTACCTGCTGCACCTCGCCCTGCAGGAAGCCTGCCAGCAGTTCGCTGCGTTCCCCGGCCGACGCTAGTTGCAGGCGCTCTCCGAGGCCGACCGCGGTGGCCCTGCGCACAGCTGCGACCTTGCTGTCCACCAGTTCGTCCAGCAGGTGCTGCTTGATCGACAGGCGGGACACGAACTGCGGCCAGTCCACTGGCAGCACAATCCCGTTCCCAACGTCTTGGCGCACCAGCCTGCCAAGAGCCCGCAGGCCTCGCTGCGGAATGATCCAGCCCAGACCGACTTCTGCCAGTTGCTCTGAGATCCGTGAACGCCGCTCCTCGGCCTCTCCTACGCCTGACCAAGCGCCCCACGCAATGGACTGACCCGCCAGCCCCATTGACCGCCGGTGTCTCGCCAACTGGTCAAGAAAGGCGTTCGCTGCCGCGTAATTCGCCAGTCCTGCATTACCCAAGACGCCCGCCATGCTGGAGAACAGGACGAAGAGATCCAGATCTCGGTCCACGGTGGCCTTGTGCAAGTGCCATGCGCCCAGCACCTTCGGCTCCAGCACCCGCTCAAACCGCTCCCAGTCCTGGTTGGCCAGTAACGCGTCCGCCATCACGCCAACGCAGTGCATTAGCCCTGCCAACGGCGGCATTGCTGCCTCAATCCGCTCCAGCATCCCGTCCAGAGCCTCTGCATCGGTCACGTCCGCCAGTTCCACGCGCACGTCGACACCCCGCCCTTGCAGGGCCGCGATCGCCGCCTCTGTTTCGAGATCCGGCTTTCGCCGGCCGTTCAGCACGATCCAGCGTGCGCCGCAGTCGGCCAGCCAGCCAGCCGCCAGCCGTCCAATTCCTCCCAGCCCGCCGGTCACCAGATAAGTGGCATCCTTCCGCAGTCCGCCGGCCGCCAATGGTGGCAATGTCAAAACGACCTTGCCAATGTGGCGCCCCGACCGCAGGTGCTCCAGCGCCGTCCCGGCCTCCGACAGCGGCCATGAGCTGTACGGCAACGGCTCCAGCTCTCCAGCCTCCACGCGCTGCATCACGGTGTCCAGCACCGTGCCAACCCTTGATGGCTCATCCCTCACGAGGTCATTCGCCGCCAGCACGTGGTAGGCCACATCCGGCCTTGCCGCCTCCATGTCTTCCGCGCTCCAGATGTCGCTGGTTCCGATCTCGACGAAGCAGCCGCCCTCTCCTAGGCACAACAAGCTGGCCTCGATGAAGCCCGCTCCCGTCAGGCTGTTCAGCACCATCCCGACGCCTTTCCCCTCGGTGACCGCGAGAATCTCCTCGCCGAACGCCGTGGTTCGGCTGTCGAACACGTGCTCCACCCCCAAGGACTGCAAGTGGGCGCGCTGGTGAGCGCTTGCCGTAGCAATTACTTCCAGGCCCGCCGCCCGCGCCAGCTGGATCGCCGCCAGGCCCACACCTCCAGCCCCCGCGTGCACCAGCACGCGCCCGCCGGCCCCCACAGCGGCCAGCTCATAGGCCAGCGCTGCGGTCACAAACGCTGCCGGCACCGTCGCCAGCGCAGCGGCCGGAAGGCCAGCGGGCGTCTTTGCCACCAGTTCCTCGCGCGTGACGACCTCGGGCCCGAAGGCGCCTCCCGCAAGACCGGCTACCCGGTCGCCGACCGCCAGCGCACTTACTCCCGGACCCGTCGCAGTCACCTGACCGCAGAACTCTGACCCCAAGGGAACGTCGCCGTTTACGAGTCCCGTCGCGATGAGAACGTCTTTGAAATTCAGCCCGGCTGCTACGACTGCCACGCGGACCTCGCCTGGTCCGGGCTCGGCCAAGCCTGCCGTCTCAATCCCTAGAAGATCCAGATCTCCGCCCGGATCCCGCGCCAAGCGCCAGCCTGGCTGCTCTGGCATCTGCACGCCCGCTGGCTGCACGCCACGCACCAGGCGCGCAACCTGACGCGTTGCACCGCGGTGGGCCACGTGGGTTTCCTCGTCGGCATGCAGCAGTTCGTCCACCAGCCTGTCTGGCTGCAGAGGCTCCCGTGGATCGAGATCGACCATCCGCGGCTGCAATTGCGGCGCTTCCAGCGCCACCGTCTTGCCCAGGCCCCACAGCATTGCCCCCGCCAAGTGACCGCCTCGCTCGCACTCGACTATCTGTCCGCCACGCGTCACGAACCAAAGCCCATCCGGGGGCTCCGCCACCGCGTCCAGCAGCCCCTGCACGAGCGCCAGCGCCTCCGCTCCAATCCGGGCGGTGTCGCGCTTCAATTCCGCGGTCCCCGCTGCTTCTCCGTGACCCGTCAGGGCGCCAAGGTGCACGATGCCTCTCAACGGAGGCTGACCGGGCAGGCCCTCCAGCAGCGAACGCCAGGCCTCCCGCCTCGGAGGATCCACGTATGCCCAGCGGACCCGTGCCAGCGGTGCCGTTTTGTCCTCTGTCCCTTGGCCCGCGACGATCACGGTCTGGTTGCGCGCCGCCAGCGCCCCGGCCAGTTCCCGTACGAATTGCGCTCCTTCACCTGCCAGCACCCAAAGGCCCGCTGCCTCGCCGACTTCGACGGGCCCCCGCGCCACGATCACGCCGTGCCCGGCTGCGGCCTCGACGCCGCCTTCGAGCACCTCCGCCCCGCTGAACCCAGCGTCTGCCAGTGCTTGCCGCCAGGCACCGGCATCCTTGAGAGAATGTTCGTTCCAAGAGCCCTCGTCGGACCGCCACCAGCCCTCCCGCATCCCCAAGGTCAGGTCCAGCCACGCCTGCGGCTTCAGGGTCGCCAGCACCACCAGCTGCCCCGCCGGCGCCAGCAGCCCGCGGCAGTGCGCCAGTGTCTCCTGCAGGTCCCGCGTCGCGTGCAGCACGTTGGCCGCGACCACCAAGTCGTAGCCGTGCGCCTCCAGCCCCTGTGCCGCTGGATCCGCCTCGATGTCTAGCGCGCGGTACTCAATGCCTGTGAATTCGGGGCCGAGCCGCTCCTCTGCCTCCGCGAGGAACTCGGCCGAGATGTCCGTGCAAACGTAGTCGACCCTGTCGGGCGGCAGAGCTGCCAGCACCATTGCCGCCGCGCTGCCCGTGCCGGACCCTATCTCCAAGACCCGCAGACGCCGCCCCTCCGGCAAGCCTGCCGCCAGCAACTTGACCGAGGCAGCCAGCATGCCGCTTGCTGCGCGCAGCAAGGGAGACTCTCGGTACAGGTCAGATGCCCCGCAACCCTCGTCCCCCTCGAGCACATCCAAGGGATTCGCGCGCCCTCTCAGCACCTCTGCCAGCGCTTCCCCGCAGCGCACAAGCAGCCCCAGCTCGTGCGAAGCGCGCGCGTGCCGCTCTGAGAGCCGCTCCGCAAGCGCTGTGGGTTCCTCCACCAGCCCGCCGGGCAGGTCCTCCCCCGCACCCGTGACCACTACCCAGTCCCGAGTGCCCGCCTCGCTCGCCCGCAGGACCCCAGCCTCTGCCAGCATCCCGAGCAAGCGCCAGAACAGCCTCCCGTGGTCTGCCACCACACGCAGGTCTCGGCGCAATCGTGCCGGGTCCACGATGGCCCCGCTCTCGCGCCGCCAGCCCAAGGCCTCTAGGCCCGCCAAGGCGTACGATCGCGACAAACGCTCCAAATCCTCCTGCAGCGCTTCCGAGGTCTCCAGGGGTGTGCCTTCCGCCTCGACGGACTCGGCAAGACTGTCTCGGAGCCGACCCAGCGTTTCCGGCTCCGCCAGGAATCCAGCCGACCGAGGAGCCTGCGGCCACGGTCGCTCCCGCCACGCCACCTCGTGAAGCAGGTCATCGATTCCCTCGGCGGCCGACAGCAACGTGGCGCGCGTGGCGCGCTTGAGCACCAGCCCCCGCATTCCACCCAGCGGGGCGCCCTGCTCGTCGTACAAGCCAACGTCCGCGACCGCGGCCTGCGAGGCCGCGGTCGCTAGCGAGGCGGCTTGGTCGGCCTCGCGCATCCGCAGGTGGCACCACACCCGCTCGGGCAATGGTCCTGCGAGCCAAAGCTGTTCCCACCCCGATGGAATGAATGTGCCCGGACTGCCAGCTCCCCCGTCATTCGCCAGAGCCGCTGCCAGCTGAAACACAGCTTCGAGTTGCGCCGGATGTACCCACTTGCCGCTAACCCTTGCGTCACTGGAGCGTGCCGTCTCCGCAAGGGCTTCCCCCGGTCCTGCCCAAACAGCTTCGATGCAGCGCAGCGCCGGTCCGTAGTCGATCCCGACATCGGAAATCCGATCAAAGAAGTCCGGCACGCTCCCGGCCGGAAGGCGGGCCGCGTAGGACTCAAGATTGACTGTGGTCTTCGGATCCGCGAAGGCTCGAACTCTGTCCGCACGCGCCTCAGCGTGGAAGGCCCAGTCTTCCTCGCGGCCTTGGCTGTACACCTTGATGGCGTGCGCCGATGACCCCGCCGAGTTGTCAACGAAAACTTGCACGTTCCGGCCTTGGTGGCCCGGCCCTGCATTGCTGCTCGGATCATCGAAGTGGATGAGTCCGTGGAGCCGAAAGTCCCCGACCGAGACCCCAGCCGCTCCTGCGATCAAGGCTGCTGCCTCCACTGCCATAGCCCCGAACATGCCTCCGGGCGTGGCCTCCAGCCCGAACACCCGGTGATCCGCCAGCCACGCGGCATCGGAGGCGGTCATTCTCGCCTCGAACGAGAGGGCTCCTCCGGCCAAGTCCCGACGGGCGCCCAGTAGCGCATGGTCCTGCCGCAAGCCCCTTCGGGTTGGCCCACCCACCCAGAACCGCTCCCGCTGGAACGGGTAGCCCGGCAGCGATACCCGTCGGCGATTCTCGCCCGCGAACAGGCCCTCGAAGGCCAGCCCCAGCCCGGCCTCGTACACGCCTGCCACCGCTTGGGCAAGACCACTTGCCGCACCCGCTGTCCGCTGCAGTGTCGCGATGACAGCCGGCGCGGAAACCGCCTGATCGCCGCTGCTCACCGGCCACGCCGACTCAACCAGTGGCCCCAGCACAGGCTGCGGGCCGATCTCCAGCACCACATCCACCCCGGTCTCTGCCAGCGCCTCCACGCCCGCCGCGAATGCCACCGGCTCGCGCGCCTGCCGCCGCCAGTACGCCCCGTCCAAGCGGTCTTCCTCCCGTACTAGCCGACCCGTCACGTTGCTCACCAGCGCCACCGATGGCACCTCCACGGCCAGCCCCGCCAGCGCCTCCTCTATGCCCTCCAGCGCCGGGTCCATCAGGGCGTTGTGAAAGGCGTGGCTCGTGTTCAGGCGCGCCACCCGCACGCCCGCCTGCTCGAAGCGCTCTGCCAGCGCCTCCACCTCCGCCTGCGGCCCGCTCACCACCCGGTGCGTGCCGTTCTCCGCCGCCAGGCTCAGGCCCGCTCCCTCCAGCCCTGCGTTGTGCTCCACCAGAGCCGCTGCCACCCGCTGCGCCGTTGCGAACACCGCCAGCATGGCTCCTGCCGCCGGCCCGTCCACCGGCAACGACCCCATCAGGGCCCCTCTCGCCGCTGCGAACCGCAGGCCGTCCTCCAATCCGAAAACGCCTGCCACGTGCGCCGCCGCAATTTCTCCCACACTGTGGCCCAGCACGACTGCCGGCTGCACTCCCACGCTGGCCCACTGCGCCGCCAGCGCGCACTCCAGCGCATACAGCGCTGGCTGCGTCCAGGCCGTGTCGTCCAGATCCCCCGCCGCGCCCGGTTGCCCGAACATCACCTCCAGCAGGGACGCTCCCCGCAGCTCCCGCATCTCCCGCTCGCAGCGGTCCAGCACCTCCCTCGCTGCCGGCTCTCGCTCGTACAGCAAGCGCCCCATCCCGGCCCACTGGCTGCCTTGGCCCGTGAACACGAAGCCCACCTTCGGCGCGCTGCCTGCCCGCACGATCTTGCGGTCCGCAACCAGCCCTTCCAGGCCCGCCCGTAACTCCTCGAGGTCCCCGTGCACCAAACCCGCCCGGTACCGGAAGTGGGTGCGCCCCACCGCGGCCGTCCATGCCATGTCCGCCAGCAGCTCCCGCGGATCCTGTTCCCCGTCCGCCGACTCGGCAGGCCGGCTGTCCAGCCACGCCAGGTACCGACCCGCCAACTCCAGAACTGCCTGAGGCGACCTCCCCGACAACGGCAGCAGCCGTCTCCCGCGCGGCTCGAAAGATGCGGCAGGGTCCACGACTGCTTGGGGCGCCGGTACCGCAATTCCCCGGCCCGCCCCGTCCGGCGCGGGGGCCTCTAACACCACGTGCGCGTTAGTCCCCGAGAATCCGAACGAACTCACCCCTGCCCGCGCCGGCCGGCCTGATGCTTGCGGCCAAGGCATTGTCTCGGCCGTCACCTGCACCGCCAGGTCGTCCCAGTCGATGCGCGGGTTCGGCCTCTGGAAATGCAGGTGCTTCGGGATCGTTGCGCGCTCCATCGAGAGCACGACCTTGATCAGTCCGGCGATCCCTGCCGCCGCCTCCAGATGCCCGATGTTCGTCTTCACCGATCCGATCAACAGCGGCCGGTCGGACTTCCGCCCCGGCCCGTAGGCCGCGTCCGCAGCCTGCACCTCGATCGGATCGCCGAGCTCGGTCCCTGTCCCGTGCGCCTCCAAGTAGTCGACCTCCGCCGGCTGCAGGCCTGCCCGCTCCAGCGCCTCGCCGATCACCCGCTCCTGCGCGGGTCCGTTGGGCACGGTCAAGCCTGCGCTGGCCCCGTCCTGGTTCACCGCCGAGCCGCGGATCACCGCCCAGATCCGGTCCCCGTCCGCTTGCGCGTCCCGCAGGCGCTTGAGCACCACAACCCCGCAGCCCTCGCCCCGCACGTATCCGTCCGCCGAGGCATCAAAGGTCTTGCACCGGCCGTCCGCCGCCAGCATCCCTCCCTTGGAGAACACCTCGGTACTGGTCGCGGAGAGGATCGCGTTCACGCCGCCTGCCAGCGCTAGGTTCGCCTCGCCCCGCTCCAGGGCTACAGCTGCCTGGTGGACCGCGACGAGAGACGATGAGCAGGCCGTGTCCACGGCCATCGCGGGCCCTTCCAGCCCCAGCGTGAACGCCACCCGCCCGATCGCGGTGCTGGCCGAGGTGCCAGTTGCGACGTGCAGGCCGGCGATCTTCCGTCCCGCGCCTTCGATCAGCTCCGAGTAGTCGTTGCTGCAGATCCCCACATATACGCCTGACCGACCGCCCCTCAACCGGCGTGGGTCAATTCCTGCCTCCTCCAACGCCAGCCAGCTGGTCTCCAGCAGCAGGCGCTGCTGCGGGTCCAGCAACTCCGCCTCCACCGGGGCGATATGGAAAAACTCCGCATCGAACCGATCGATCTCGTCGACGAACGCACTCCAGCGACGAGCGTCCGCTTCGTTCAGGCCTCCCTCGAAGTCCTCTTCTGTCGGCCCGGCAAGGGAGTCTTGGCGTCCGGCTGTCACCGCGCAACGGGCCTCCTCCAATTGCCGCCAGAATGCCGACAGGTCCGGCGCCCCCGGGAAGCGGCACGCCATCCCCACTATCGCGATCCCATCCTCCCGGGTTTGCGCCGGGATCGAACGCTGTGGCTCAATCGTGACTTCCCCCAGACCCGCAAGTTCCGCCGCCAGATGCTGGGCCAGGCTCGCAATGTCGGGGTAGTCAAAGACCACCGTGCTCGACGTCTTGTGCTGCCCGCCAAACGCCCTGTTCAGGCGGTTCCTCAGTTCCACCGCCATCAGCGAGTCCATGCCCAGATCGAAGAATCCCGCCGATACGTCGGGCGGCGAGGCCAGTCGCAGCACGGCCTGCACTTCGCCCTGCAGGAAGTCTGCCAACAGCGCTTCACGCTCCCCAGCCGGCGCTGCTTTCAGTCGCTCCGTCAGTTCGATGGGGGCGGGTTCGCCCTTGGAAGCCCTGTCCGCAGCCACCAGCTCGCCCAGCAAGCGCTGAGACCCTGGCAGATGGGATGCGAATCGCGGCCAATCAACGGAAACCGCCGTGCTGTGTACCACGTCCTCACGCACGAGCCTGTCGAGAACGCGGAGACCCCGCCGCGGAACGATCCAGCCCATGCCAGCCGCGTCCAGGTGTCGCGCAATACGCTCGCGTCGCTCCTCGGCTTCTCCCACGCCCGACCAAGCCCCCCAAGCGATGGACTGGCCTGCCAGGCCCAGAGAACGGCGGTGCCGAGCCAGTTGGTCCAGGAACGCGTTCGCCGCCGCGTAGTTCGCCTGCCCCGCGTTCCCCAGGACGCCTGCCACACTCGAGAACAGCAGGAACAGGTCCAAGTCCAACCGCTCGGTCGCCCTGTGCAAGTGCCACGCTCCCAGCACCTTTGGGCGCGAGACCCGCTCGAAGCGATCCCAGTCTTGGTTGGCCAGCGAGGCGTCCGCAAAGACTCCCGCGCTGTGGATCACTCCTGCCAGCGGCGGCATCTCCGCCTCGATCCGCTCCAGCATCCCGTCCACGGCCGCTGTGTCGGTCACATCCGCCAGCTCCACGCGCACTTCCACGCCCCGCTCCCTGAGGGCTGCGATCGCCGCCTCGGCTTCGCGGTCTGGGTCCCGCCTGCCGTTCAACACAATCCAGCGCGCGCCGCAGTCGGCCAGCCAGTCTCCGACCAGCAGGCCAAGCCCCGACAGGCCGCCTGTAACCAAGTACGTGCCGTCCTCCCGCAGCTCGCCGGCCGCCAGCCGTGGCAACGTGAGCACGATCTTGCCCAGGTGGAGTCCTGACCGCATGTGCTCCATCGCCGCCCCTGCCTCCGCCAGCGGCCACGCGGTGAACGGCAGGGGCTTCAGATCCCCCGCCTCCACGCGTTGCATCACTGCCCGCAGCACGGCCCCGACTCTTGCCGGGTCTTCGCTCGCCAACTCGTCCACCGCCAGCAAGTGGTAGTCGACATCTGGCCTTGCCGCCTCCATTTGCTCGTGGCTCCAGACATCGCGCCTGCCAATCTCGACGAAGCGCCCGCCAGTGCACAGGCACGCCAAACTGGCCTCGATGAATCCCGGCCCCGTCAGGCTGTTCAGCACCATCCCGACGCCCGCGCCATCGGTGACCGCGCGAATCTGCTCGCCGAACGCCGTCGATCGGCTGTCGAACACGTGCTCGACTCCCAGGGCCCGCAGGTGAGCGCGCTTCCCGGAGCTGGCTGTCGCGATCACCTTCGCGCCCGCCGCCCGCGCCAGCTGGATCGCCGCCATCCCAACCCCCCCGGCCCCCGCGTGCACCAGCACCCGCTCGCCGGCACCTAAGGCGCCCAGCTCGAAGGCCAGCGCTGCGGTCGCGAAGGTCAATGGCACCGTCGCCAGAGCCGCGGCCGGGAGCCCGGCGGGCACTTTCGCCACCAGTTCCTCGCGCGTGATGACCTCAGGGCCGAACGCACCTGTGGCAAGACCGGCCACCCGGTCTCCGACCGCCACGGCCCGCACGCCCGGTCCGGTCTCCACCACGCAACCGCAAAACTCCGCTCCCAGTGGACTGTCCGCGTCGACGATGCCCATCGCGACCAGAACGTCCTTGAAGTTCAGTCCCGCCGCGGCGACCGCCACGCGAACCTCGCCCGGCCCCGGCGCTGCCAGCCCCGCCGCTTCAACCCTCAGGCCATCCAGTGCTCCGCCCGGGTCGCGCGCCAAGCGCCAGCCCGGCTCCTCCGGCAGCTGCATGCCTGCGGCCCGCATCCCGCGCACCAATCGCGCGATTTGGCGCATCGCACCTCGGTGAGCCACGTGCGTCTCTTGGTCCGCGTGCAGCAATTCGTTCAGCAGCCTGCCTGAGCGCACCGGCTCCCGCGGATCGAGATCGACCATCCGCGGATGCAATTGCGGCGCTTCTAGCCCCACTGTCTTCCCCAGGCCCCACAGCGTCGCCCCCGCCATCAGGCCAGCCTGTTCGTGGTTCACCACCTGTCCGCCGCGCGTCACGAACCACAGCCCAGCCGAGGGCTCCACCGCCGCGTCCAGCAGTCCCTGTACCAGTGCCAGCGCCTCCGCGTCGATCCGGGCTGTGTCATGCGCCAATTCGTCTGTTGCGGCCGCCTCTCCGCAACCCGTTACCGCGCCTAGGTACACGATGCCTCGCAGGGGAGGCCCGTCCGGCAGATCCTCCAGCAGCGAACGCCAAGCCTCCCGCCTCGTTGGATCCACGTACGCCTCGCGGACTCCCTCCAGCGCCGCCGCTTTGTCGGCCGTCCGCGAGCCCGCCACAATCACCGACTGGTTGCGCCTCATCAGCCGCTCGGCCAGCTCCTCAACCAGTTCCGCCCCTTCGCCGGCCAGAACCCATAGGCCCGCCACGTCGTCGACCTCGACCGGCCCGCGCGCCACGATCAGGCCGTGCCCGACCGCGTCTCCGATGCCTTCGGCGAGCACATCCGCCCCATCGAGACCGGCCTCCGCCAGTGCCCGCCGCCACACACCGGCTCCCGCCAAGGCGTGCTCCTCCCGGTACCTGTCATCGAACCGCCACCAGCCCTCCAGCAACCCAAAGGTCAGGTCCAGCCACCCCTGCGGCTGCAGGCGCTCCAGCACCACCAACTGCCCCGCCGGCGCCAGCAACCCGCGGCAGTGCGCCAGCGTTTGCTGCAAGTCCCGGGTCGCGTGCAGCACGTCGGCCGCGACCACCAAGTCGTACCCGTGCTCCTCCAGTCCCTGCGCCGCCGGATCCGCCTCGATGTCCAGCGCGCGGTACTCAATCTCTTCGAATCCTGGAGTGAGTCGCTCCTCTGCCTTAGCCAGCAATTCGGCCGAAATGTCCGTGCAGGCGTAGTCGAACCTGTCCGGCGGCAGAGCCGCCAGCACCTCCGCGGTCGCGCCGCCCGTGCCGGCCCCTACTTCCAGCACCCGCAGGCGTCTCCCCTCCGGCAAGCCTGCCACCAGCAACTTGACCGCGGCACGCAGCAGGGGCGCCTCCCGGCAGCTCTCGTCCCCGTAGAGCAGCTCCAACGGGTCCGCCCGCCCCCGCAGCACGTCTGCCAACGCTTCCCCGCACCGCATCAGCAGCCCCAGCTCGTGCGAAGCGTGCGAGTGCCGCTCCAGCAGACTCTCTCCAAGCGCTGCCGGGGACTCCACCAACCCGCCGGGCAGGTCCTCTCCACTGGCTGCGACCACTACCCAGCCCCGGGAATCCGCCGCCCCCGCGTCCAGCACGCCAGCCTCTGCCAGCATCCTGAGCAAACGCCGGAACAGGCTCTCGTGGTCTGCAACCACCCGCAGCTCCTTCCGCAACGGCGACGGATCCACGGTCGCCCCGCTCTCGCGACGCCAGCCCAGCGACTCCAGCGCTGCCAAGGCATACGACCGAGAGAGCCGCTCCAAATCCGCGCGAAGGGCGTCGCGTGACGCGGGCGGCACGCCACCCGATCCAAGGTGCCCGCCCGGCCCGCCCATGAGCCCGCCCAGCGCGTCGGGTTCGGCCAAGAATTCAGCCGACCGGTCCCCGCGCACATGGGGGCGCGACCGCCATACCACCTCATGGAGCAGGTCTTCCACGCCCTCGGTTGCCGAAAGGAGCGCTGCGCGCGTCGCCCGCCTGAGCACCAAACCGCTGACAGCCCCAAGCGGTGCGCCTTCCGTGTCGAAGAGCTGCAAGTCCGCAACCAGAGCTTCAGAGGCCTCGTTTCGCCGCGGTCCCGCTCCGTCGGGCATGCGCATCCGCACGTGGCAAAGCAGCCGTTCCGGCACGGGCCCGCGGAGCCAAAAGCGCTCCCAGCCAAACGGCAGGTATATGGGGGCGCCGGCGCCTTCGCTATCCCTGGCCGCGGTCAGAGCCAGCTGCATGCACCCGTCGATCTGGGCTGGATGCGTCAACAGGTCGCCGGAGGCTGTCTCCGGCAAGAGAACGACTTCGCCGAGGGCTTCCCCCGGGCCGGACCAAACCGCCGCCAGCCCCTGGAAGCCGCCGCCGTACTCGATGCCGCGTTCCGCGAGATCCCGGTAAATCTCCGATCCCCGGGCCTCCGCAAGGGGCTCTCGCAGGCTCTCGAGATCGATCGCCGGTCCCCCGTCGGGATCACTGCGCGCCACTCGGGCGCTTGCGTGCAACGTCCAAGACGTTTCCTCGCGGGTCTTGCTGTGTACCGTCAGATCCAGCGCGGCACACTCTTCGGAGGGCGAGACGGTGATCTGCACGGTCCGGCCCGGGCCACTGGCGGTGCCGGCCTGGCTTCCCCCGCCAAGAATCATCGGCCGATGTACCTGCAGGTCCGCCACCTCCACCGAGACGGCCTTGGCTATCGCCGCTATCGCTTCGGCGGCCAAGACACCATAAAGAGCCCCGGGGGCCACGACCAGCCCGAATATTCGGTGGTCCGCCAGCCACGCTGGGTCGGACACGAACATTTCCGTCTCGAAGGTGACTTCCCCGCCGACCATATCCCGCCGCACACCCAACAGCGGATGGCCCCGCCGCACGCCCCTTCGTTGTGGGCCGTCCACCCAGTGCCGCTCCCGCTGGAACGCGTACCCGGGCAGGGATAGACGCCGGCGGCTCTCGCCCGCGAACAAGCCCTCGAAGGCGATCGCGGCCCCCGCTTCGTACGCCCCAGCCACGGCTTGGGAGAAGTCATTCGTCCCGCTTGCCGCGCGCCGCAGGCTCGGTAGCACCGCTGGTTGCGAAGTCAGCTTGTCCCCGCTCCGCTCCGGCCACGCTTGCTCCACCAAAGGTCCCAATACCGAATCCGGCCCGATCTCGACGACGAGATCCACGCCGTTCTCTGCCAACGCCTCTAAGCCCGCCTCGAACGCGACCGGCTCACGCGCCTGCCGCCGCCAGTACGACCCGTCCAGACGCTCGTCTTCCCGCACCGTCCGGCCCGTCACGTTGCTCACCAGCGCCACCGATGGCACTGCGATCTCCACGGCGGACAGCGCCTCTTCAATTCCGTCCAGCACCGGATCCATCAACCCGCTGTGAAATGCGTGGCTCGTGTTCAGTGGCGTTACCCGCACGCCCGCCGACTCCAAGCGGCGTGCCAGCGCTTGCACCTGCTTGCGCGGCCCGCTCACGACACGGTGCGTGCCGTTCTCCGCCGCAAGGCTCAATCCCGCCGCCGTCGAGTCGTCGTCGTGTTCCGCCAGCGCGGCAGCCACCTCCTGCGAGGAAGCGAAGACCGCCAGCATGGCTCCCGCCGCCGCTCCTTCCACCGGCAGAGAGCCCATTAACGTGCCCCTCGCCGCTGCGAACCGGAGACCGTCCTCTAGGCCGAACACCCCAGCGACCTGAGCCGCCGCAAGCTCGCCCACGCTGTGGCCCAGCACCGCCGCCGGCCGGACGCCGACGCTCGCCCACTGCGCAGCCAGCGCACACTCCAGCGCATACAGCGCTGGCTGCGTCCAGGCCGTGTCGTCCAGTTCTCCCGCCGCGCCCGGCTGGCCGAACATCACTTCGAGCAAGGACGCCCCGCGCAGGTCTCGCATTACCTCGTCGCATCGATCCAGCACCGCCCGCGCCACGGGCTCGCTGCGATACAGCGACTGGCCCATCCCGGCCCACTGGCTGCCTTGTCCCGTAAACGCAAATGCCACGACGGTCCTGCGAGGCGAATGCGCGATCTCGCGGCCCGCGACGAGTTCCTCCAGGTCGGCCCGCAATTCGCCGAGATCGCCGTAACCCAAGCCCGCTCTGTGTCCGAAATGGCTTCTTCCCACGGCCGCCGTCCAGGACATATCCGCTAGCAACGCCCCCGACTCGCCCGCTTTTTCGGACAGCACCTCGGACCTTTCCTGCAGCCACTCGAGGTACCCGCCCGCCAGATCCCGGAGCGCCCGGTCCGTTCGTCCGGACAGCGGCAGGAGTCGCCGCTCGCGAGGTGCCAGTGGATCCGCCGGGAGACGCAGCTCAGGCACAGCCTCGGGCAGGTGCGGCGTGACCTTGCGGTATCGACCTGGACTCAGGATCGGTTCGCCGGTCGCGGGGAGCAGCCGCTCATCGCGCGCGCCGTAGGCCTCGACCAAGACGTGCGCGTTTGTGCCGGAGAAGCCAAAAGAACTGACCCCGGCCCTGGCCGGTCGATCCGTAGCAGGCCAGCCCGTCGCTTCCGAGGTCACCCGTACGGGCAGGCGTTCCCAGTCAATACGCGGATTGGGCTCATGAAAATTCAAGTGCGGCGGTATCAGGCCGCGCTGCAGTGAGAGGACGACCTTGACAATGCCGGCGACACCGGCGGCAGCTTCCAAGTGTCCGATATTCGTCTTCACGGAACCCAACAGCAATGGCCTCGTGTGCGCTCGGCCCCGACCGTAGGCGCCCGCGGCCGCCTGTACTTCGATCGGATCCCCCAATGCCGTTCCTGTCCCGTGCGCCTCCAGGTAATCCACCTCCGATGGATCGATTCCCGCGCGCGACAGAGCTTCGCCGATCACCCGCTCCTGCGCCGGACCGTTCGGCACCGTCAGCCCTGCGCTCGCTCCGTCCTGGTTGACCGCCGATCCGCGGATCACGCCCCAGATCCGGTCCCCGTCCCGCTCCGCTTCGCTGAGCCTCTTCAAGGCCAGGACGCCGCAGCCCTCGCCGCGCACGTACCCGTTTGCCGCGGCGTCGAACGTGCGGCACTGGCCGGCAGGCGAGAGCATGCCGCCCTGCTCGAAGGCCTTCGTGAGAGTCGGGGCCAGAATGGCGTTCACCCCCCCTGCCAGCGCCAAGTCCGCTTCACCCCGCTGCAGGGCTGTGACTGCTTGGTGAATGGCCACCAGCGACGACGAGCAGGCCGTGTCCACCGCCATCGCAGGCCCCTCGAAGCCGAGAGCGAAGGCGATTCTTCCGATTGCAGTGCTGTCGCTCGTGCCGGTTGCCGCATGAAGGCCGAAGCCCGCCCCTCCCGCTTCGCTGGACACGACCAGATCTCGGTAATCGTTGCTGAAGATCCCCATGTAGACGCCTGTGCGGCTGCCCCTGAGGAGTTCGGGGTTGATGCCGGCATCCTCGATGGCCTGCCAGCTGGTCTCCAGCAACAGGCGTTGCTGCGGATCGATGAGGCGGGCTTCCACGGGCGTGACGCGGAAGAATTCTGCGTCGAAGCGGTCGATCTCCTCGAGAAAGGCGCCCCATCCGGCATCTTCATCGCTGTCTCGGGATCCGCCGTCCAAGCCCTCTCCTGCGTCGGAGTTCGAAACCGGGCGCCCGCGTGTCACAGCGCTCTCGCCCAGCTCGAGCAGCTTCCAGAACTCTCGCAGGTTCGCCCCGCCTGGGAAGCGGCATGCCATGCCAACGATGGCGATCCCTTCGCTCGGGCGGATCTGCCGCGAAGGGTCCGGCTCCGGGGCCGCCGACCCGCGCATCTCGCCCAGCGCGGCTCCCAGATGACGGGCTAGGCTTACGCTGTTCGGATAGTCGAAGGCCACGGTGCTGGAAGGCATGTAGACTCCCGAACATGCCTCGTTGAGCCTCGCTCTGAGCTGTGCCGCCAAGACCGAATCCATGCCCAAATCCGAGAATCCCGCCGTCGGGTCCGGTGGGGCGTCGAGTCCCAGCACCGACTGCAACTGCTCCTGCACGAACGAGACCAGCAACGTCTCGCGCCGAGCGTCCGGCACCGAGTCGAGTCGGTCGATGAGAGCGCCCGGCACCACCGGACCGCGCTTGGGATCGCTCGGTATCCATGGACACATCTCTTCCAGCACGGGCTGGAGATGAGCCGCGCGTGCCGAGAAGGCGGTCCAGTCCACGGGTGCCGCCCAGCCTGCGGCGGCGTTCCGTTCCACTAGGCGCTCTAGCGCTAGCAGCCCTTGTTCGGGAGCCAGACGTCCGAATGCCGGTGGCCCCTCTGTCGCGGAGGCCTGTGCCGACTGCGGCCGTGAGTCCTGCGCATCCCCCCACAGATCGCACCCGATCGATTGGCCCGAGAGCCCCAGCGCCTGGCGGTGCCCCGCGATCAGCTCCAGGCAGGCGGCCGTGGCTGACCGATGCGATTGGCCCGGGCCGCCGAAGACTCCGGCCAGGCCCGAGAGCAGCAGAAAGGTGTCGAGGTCCCTTCCTCTTGTCCCTAGGTGCAAGTTCCAGGCTTCCGAGACTCTCGCTCGCACCGTCCGCTCAAATCGATCGGTCTCTTGAGGCTTCGGCGAAGAGTTCGGTTGCAGGCCGGTGCAATAGACGACGCCCGCCAGCGGCGGAAGGATCTCGTCAATCCGCTGCAAGAGCGATTCGACCGAGTCCCTCTCGGCCAAGTCCACACTCTCGTGGTGCAACCGGACGCCTAGTGCCCCGAATGCATCGATCGTTTCGGCGGTCGATTCGTCCGGATCGTGGCGGGTAACGAGAGCGATCGCACCAGCACTGAAGCGAGCGAGCAATTCGGCGACGGCTCGCCCTGCTCTGCCGACGCTTCCGCAGACCAAGTAGGTGCCGGGTTGACGCAGGCGGTTCGATGGCGTTCTCGGGACTGGACGGCTGGACGGCGCCACGCCAGCTGCTTCCGCCCCCGTGCGCACGACACGAAGGGCATGACGCCGCTGCTGCCGATAGGCGATCTGGGCTTCCTGATCGGGACGCAGCAGCTCGTCCGCCAGGGCAGCTAGCGGAATGCTGTCATCCGGATCAAGATCGATCATTCGGGACTGCAACTGGGGTGCTTCCAAGCACAGCGATCGTCCGAGTCCCCAGAGAGCCGCTCCGGCCAGCTCGCTGGCCTCTTCTCCGTGCAGCACCCTTGCACCACGCGTGAGGCACCACAGCCCCGCCCAGGGAATCGTTCGGCTCTTCAACAGGCCCCGGATCAGGGCAATTGCGCAGGCCCCGGCCACGGCCGATTCCCCTGCCCGATCCCGTGACTCCTCCGTCTGTGAGCCAGAGTCCGCAGCAGCAGTTGCCACGACGCCGCGCAAGGCCGGCTCTCGCGGCAGTCCATCCAGCAGTGACTGCCAAGCCCGGTGATCCTCCGGCATTGAGTGAACTTCCGCTGCGCCGCCCGCTCTCCTGATGCGCTCGGCGTCCTCGGGCAACTTGCTGACCGCAATCACGGTCTGATTTCGCTCCGCCAAAGCCTGCGCGACTCGTTCCGCGGAGCTTCCGCCATCCGCGAGCAGCACCCATGTGCCGGGGCGTTCCATCACTTCGGTGGCCCCGCGCGGTTGGCCGGGCAGGGGTTGCTCGCGCCACGCGGCCTCGTAGACCAGGTCATCCACCCTCTGGGCCAAAGACTGCAGTTCCGATCGATCTAGCGGGGAAGCCGTAAGGCCTTTCACCAGCCCGACAAGAGCACCTTGCTCGTCGTAGAGCCTCAGGTCTGCAGTTTCTGAGGTTTGGGGGCCATGCCGGGCTGAGGAATCCTGGTCGCCGCCGGCAGCGGGCTGGCTCGGCTCCGCACCCGTTGCCGGCGGCACGCGCAGTTGAACGTGGCACAGCAGGCGATTCGGCGGAGGGTCCGCGATCCAAAGCCGTTCCCAGCCTGTCGGCAAGAGGGCAGAAGCTGCGTCGTCGTCGGTGCCGCGCGCCGCAGCCAAGAACACTTGGAAGCAGGAGTCGAGCAGGCAGGAGTGCCGGGTCAGGCGAGCGGCGTCCGGGCTGGTCGGAGCCGCGATTTCGCCCACGGCTTCGCCCGGTCCCAGCCAGACCGCTTCTACTCTGCACGCCTCTGCGGCGTACTCGACCCCGTGCTCGGCGAGAGCGCGGTAGAAGTCCCGCCGGTCCTGCTCTGACAGCCCTTCTTTGACAGCTTGCAAGTCGGTGCCTGCACCAGATTCCGCGGCGTCAGAGAAGGCGACGGATCCGTCGGCGTGCAGTGTCCAGCCCTCTTCGTCTCGCCACTTGCCGTAGACACCCGCAGGCTTCGGGCCACTTCCCTTGGCGGGCCCCACCACGATCTGCAGCGTCCGTCCAACTGTCCCGGAGTCCCCGGCCGCACCCTCCCCAGGGATCGGAAGCCAGGAGTGAATCCGAAAGTCGTCGATCGTGACCTGGCCCCGATGACCCGTTCGCCCTGCGGCCGTCGCCGCGGCACTCGCGAGCACTCCCGCTGGGACCACTGGATGCCCGAAGACCGTGCAGGGCAGAAGCCAGTCCGGATCTGCTCCAGTGACGTCTGCCTCGAACGTGATCTCGCCGCTTGCGGATTCCCGGCGCTGTCCAAGTGGGCCGCTGGCCTGGGTTCTTGGGCGCGCGGGCATCTCGATCCAGTGGCGGCGGCGCTGGAACGGGTAGCTCGGGATCGAGATCTTCCGGCGACTCTCGCCCGCGTAGAGTCCGGCAAACGAGACTCCGACGCCCGACTCGAACGCTTGGGCGACTGCGTTCGCGAACGCTTCCGCCGACCGCGGCGATGCACCCTCCCCGTCCGGCTGCTCGGATTCGCAGGACTCGACGAAGGGGGGGTGGCCCGGGGCTGCCGACTCCCCTCCGGCCACTGGATCGGGCGTTGCCGCACTTGCCGGCCATGTCGATTCCACCAGCGGCCGCAGGACAGATTTGGCCCCGACCTCCACGAAGACGTCCACGCCCGTCTCGGCAAGCGCGGTCAGTCCGTCCGCGAATGCCACAGTTTCCCGAGCGTGGCTCCGCCAGTAAGCTCCGTCCAAGCGATCTTCCGGTCTCACCGCACGACCCCACAGGTTGCTGACCAAGGTCAACCGGGGAGGCCCGATTGAAGCCGCTTCAACCGCCGCCTCGAGATCGTCCAGGATCGGGTCCATGAGCGCGCTGTGAAATCCGTGGCTCACGTTCAGCCGCTGAACCCGCACTCCGTCCCGGGCCAGTCGCCGACTGATCTCTTCGACCTGCACCGCGGGGCCGCTGACTACCGTGTGCGTCCCGTTGTCCGCAGCGATGCCGAGCCCGGCATCGGCGGTTTGGTCGTTGACGGCCGCCACCGCTGATTGCACGCGCGATTTCGCGGCGAACACAGCGAGCATCGATCCGGCACCAGGGCCCTCGGTCGGCAGAGAGGCCATCAGTTCGCCGCGCACGGCAGCGAACCGCAGTCCCTCCTCCAGCCCGAATACACCGGCTACCTGCGCGGCTGCCAACTCCCCGACGCTGTGTCCCACCACAGCGCTGGGCCGGACCCCAACGCTCTCCCACAAGGCCGCCAGTGCGCATTCCAGCGCGTAGAGCGCTGGCTGGGTCCAAGCGGTGTTGTCAAGGTACCCGGCCGTATCCGCAAGGCCGAACATGACATCCAGAAGCGATGCACCGCGCTCAGCCCGGATCAGCTGATCGCAGCGATCGAGCACTGCTCTTGCCACGGGTTCGGTCTCGTAGACTTGCCTTCCCATTCCGGCCCACTGGCTTCCTTGGCCGGGGAACAGGAATGCCACCCGGGAGGCAGCCCGGGCCGATACTGCCGTCCGACTCGCGACGATCTGCCGCAATTGGTCTCGCAGATCGGCTGTGCCGCCAAAAGTGACGGCGGCCCGGTGGCTAGAGTGAGTCCGTGCGACACCGGCGGTCCAGGCCATGTCTGCTAGCAGCGACGCGGCTGTGCCTTGGCCGTCGTCTTCCGCATCTCCCGGCGCTGACACCAGGGCGCGCTCTCGTTCGCTGAGCCAAGCCAGGTATCGACTCGCGAGGTCCCGAACCGCCCCGTTTGAAGCTCCCGAAAGGGGTAGCAGGCGGACCGTCCGTGGTTTCAGAAGCTCTGCTCGACTCTCCGCGGAAACCAGCTGGTGCGGCAGGCTGACCGGCACAAGGCGGGCGGAACCTCGAACGGGGCATGGGTCATCGTCGCGACCGTTCGGTCGCCCCTCCAAGACGACGTGGGCATTCGTCCCGGAGAAGCCGAAGGAGCTCACGCCGGCCAGATACGCCCGAGCCCGTGACGAAGGCCAGCGTGTGGCCGTTGTCGTCACCCTCACGGGAAGCTCGGCCCAATTCAGGCTGGGATTCGGATTGTCGAGGTTGAGGTGTGGCGGAATCATCCCCCGCTCCATCGCCAGCACAACCTTGATCAGGCCCGCGATTCCGGCCGCGGCTTCCAGATGGCCGATGTTTGTCTTGACCGACCCAATCAGGAGCGGGCAGTCCATGGAACGGCCACGGCCATAAACCGCAGCTGCGGAACGGACCTCCGTTGGGTCACCTAGCTGGGTCCCGGTCCCGTGCGCTTCCAAGTAGTCGACATCCGCAGGTTTCACGCCGGCGCGTGCCAGCGCAAGCTCGATGACCCGTTGCTGAGCGGCACCGCTCGGGGCTGTCAATCCAGGGGTCGCACCGTCCTGGTTAACCGCCGATCCGCGGATCACTGCCCAGATGCGATCTCCATCCGCTTGGGCATCGCTGAGGCGTTTCAGAACGACAATTCCGCAGCCCTCACCGCGCACATACCCGTCGGCCTCTGCATCGAATGTCTTGCACCGTCCGTCGTCAGCGAGCATCCCGGCATCCCGGAATGCGCGCGTCAGGAGCGGAGACAAGATCGCGTTAACTCCTCCCGCAAGCGCGAGATCGGCCTCGCCCGTTTGCAGCCCAACGACAGCTTGGTGAACTGCTACGAGGGACGAAGAGCAGGAAGTGTCCACCGCCATTGCCGGTCCTTCGAGGCCAAGGGTGTACGCGACACGGCCGATCGCGGTACTGTCGCTAGTTCCCGTCGCCATATAGAGACTGGCGACGTCACCTCGGCTGGCAGCGATTAATTCTCGATAGTCATTGCTGAATGTTCCCACGTGTACGCTTGTGGAACTACCCCTCAACAAAGCTGAATCGATGCCCGCATCTTCCAAGGCTTGCCAGCTTGTTTCAAGGAGCAACCGCTGTTGAGGATCCAGCAGTTGGGCTTCGACTGGGGAAATCCGGAAGAATTCAGCATCGAAAAGGTCAATATCATCGATGAAAGCTCCCCAGTTATTGAGTTCATCTTCATCGACGGATGGTCCTGCATGAGTGCGGGGACTGACGCGACGGGACAGGGGCCGGCCAAAGGTTATGGCATCACGGCCCTTCTCAAGTAGGTTCCAGAAGTCAGATAGGCTTGGACCGGCAGGAAAACGGCATGCCATGCCGATGATCGCAATCGACTGCCCGCTGACGCGCGCTTCCGTGTCTCGAGAGGATTCTTTGGCACTATTCCGGCCGCTGCGTGGCCCTGAAGTCACTCGAAGCTCCACGCATTGACTGGCGCCGGCCTGATTTCAACAGCACAAGTGGACACAGCAGTGCCAAGTCTCGGGGTGGCATCCGGCGGCAACGTTGCTATGCGGTCGTAGCCGACTGCCTTGGCTGTCCGTGGGATGTGGGCTAAGGTGTGCCGATCGCTTGGAAGCGCCCAACGGTGCATGGTCATCTCGATCATGATCGCGCGTGTCGTTGCAACGCTGATCCCGTCAATCCGGAGCCTCGATTGTCGCCTCATGCTCAGCGACGCCCGGAGGGCGGACCAACTAGGCGCTCTCATGATGTTGGGCCGAGTACGGGATGTCAAGAGTCAGTCCCAGCACTTCGTCTGATCCCGTCGCTGAGTGCTCGACCACAGGCAGAGCCTGATCGAGAATGGCCAGACAGCATGGACGGGCAGCCCGCCTGCGAATTCACGATTTGATCCGATTCTGCGGCGGCACTCCAAGAATGGCAGCGCCGTCCGCGAGGCCGATGATGAGAGAGCCTCCGATGGAGTCGGCGAAGGCACATCGCTCACAGCTTTCACGCTAGACCGCCTCGCTTGAATTCCAGAGTCTGGCGCTCCTCCGAGTCACTGGCGTCTCGGAGAGTCTCGAGCCCGGATCGCTCACCGCCGGGCGGTGAACATGAGGCACTGGTACGTGTTAAGGTGTTTTTTATCAAATGATTGCCAGCTTACGGAATTGAGCTCCTCATAGCAACATGCTGTGCCGTGATCGATCTCTCCAAGACCGGTCGTCGCAAAGTGATCGCCGGCTTGGACGGGGACCGCATTTCCGCTGCCGCCGGGGCGCTCCTCCAGCGATCCGCCGACCGCGCCCTCGGCCTGAACCGAGCGCTTCGCCGATTGCCGCACCGGCCACCGGAATCCCCCAGCTGCGAGGATGCCCATTCCGGCCTAGGCCCCAGCTTCAGTACGGGCTCGCGCTGGGCCACGAGGATGTCAGCCGTCTTGACACCCTGCGGCACCACAGCCTGCTCGCGCCGACGCTGAGCCGTTACCTTTGCGCAAGGAGAATCACTTGGCCAGAACACCGCTTGTCTCAATGAACTCTCTCAGGAATTCTGCGCACTCTTTGGGGCGTTCAAGCTGAACTAAGTGAGCAGCATCGGGCACGAAATCGTAATCGATTTGGACAATCTCTGCAAGATCCAACGACGGTAGAAAGGCGCTGCGAATGGTCGGATCAGCTCCGATAACTTTGGTAGGACAGTGAATCTCTTCGAAATCTACGGCTGCCGACCATGCGATCACGTAGTCCAAAACTTGGGCTTCGTACTCTGGCGGACAGCGAAGTTCGTATCCCGTGCCGGATGTGGAAGGACGGAGTAAGGCCTTGGATGCTAGCTCCTTCGCTCCGGGAACGAACCCGGAATAGAGTGGCACATAGTCAAGGATTTCTAAAAACTGTTCCCGGCTGTCAAATGTGTACTGACGGATTCTCGTCATAGCGGCCAGACGATCCCCAATCGATTCCAGATCTTGTTCGGATACACCCGGCTTGGCAATCGGTGGGTCGAGCAAGAATAGTGCGGAAAACTCTCCCGTATTTGCTGCCTGAATGAGAGCGATCAAGGCTGACAGGGAATGGAAAACACCAATCGTAGATTTTGGCCCAAACCTCTGAGAAACTGCGTCAAATACTTTCTCACCATCGTCGACAAACACCGCAATATTGTGCATTTCCAGATCCGTAACTGGATTCCATCCGTGGTTGCGTATGTCGTATACGATGAGATCAAACTGATCGCACAGTAGTGACCAGAAGGGATAGTACATATCGACCGCAAGTCCATTGCCATGACTCAAGAAAAGCCGCGGACCATCCGGATTTCCGTGACGTCGAACGATGATAGGCGTCCCTCCGGCCGTTGCAACCTCGAGCATGGCTAAGGGCGCTTGGATGTTCCAAGACTTCTCAGGCCTCTCAACCGTCACGGAAGCTCAATTAGTCCGATTGAGTGACCCGCCACGGCGGGACCATCCTGATTTCGGTGTAGGTACGGAGCGCAAGTACGTCGCTATCCGGGATCCGACGCTTGCAACTGACCCATGGTCGGAACTGCGGTCTGCGATCTGGCCAATGTCAGCTGGCACGGGCTTGGATGTGATCGACGAGGCTCCGAAGGGTCCTGAGTTCCTGTGCCTGTTCAGGCGTGATGTCGATGCCGAACTCGACGTTGATCCTCTTCAGGATCGCTATTGCCGCCATCGAGTTCAGGCCCAAGCTGGTCAAGTCCGCGTCGTGATCGAGATTGTCCGCCGTCACGGACGACTCTGCGATTGTGTTGACCTGTTGGAGAACGATTGCCAGCAAACGCCTCTCAATTATTGATGCCATGGTTGCGCTCCTTTTCGCGTTCTCGGCGTTCTCGTGCGCCAAGCGAGCCTCAGTCTACCACGAAGCGCGGACACTAAACTGGAATCGGCAGCCCGGAATCATCTCCACGTTTTCGACGCGGAGCCCTTCAGCTTGCGAATGTGCGGCCCGAAATGCGGGTGCTCACGCAGCTGCGGGTAGGCCGATCGCCGCGGCCTGCGGCAATCTCTGCGTGAGCAATTAACTATAGGTCCTTGCCGAATTGCTTGGTCTCGAAGATCCGGTAGTCATGCAACGAAGTCGCCCCGCCGCTGGCGAGCCTGTTGCGAACCGGCCTCCAGCCCACGGAGCAGCGCGTCGTTGCCCAAGATCTCGGCCATTTCCTCGTCATCGACGGACTTTCCCTCTCTCATCCGTGCCAGAGCAGCGGCCGCAATGAAGGTTGCCAGCGGTCTCTGCCGGGCCGCCGCGGCCTCCTGCAACTCGTCGTATGCGTCCTCGTCCAACCGCAGGGTTACCGTCTTGGCCATGTTCCCCCTCCTACTGGTGAATTCCGTGCCTCGGTACAACGGCGCCAGCATCAAGTCTGCCACTATCACCATAACGCTCTGGGGGTGCCTCTCACACCGAGGACTCGAGGACTTGCGGAGGGGATCGGTGCCCATCGGCCGGCCGACGACCGCAGAGGCTTCTCCGCGATCGCGGTGTCCGCAAACTGGCGCATCGTCTTCAGACTTCGGGGATGGTGATGCGTGTCGTATGGGAGTAGTCGACTATCACCGGCGCTAGATCGGAACATGGGCGACTGGATGCAGGTGCTCTGCGGCCTGACAACTATCGGACCGGGCAGGAGGGGCCCAGCCTACACCGCCTCGCCTCGCAGCCCAGGAGCGGGGCATTGCACTCGATTTCACAGTTTGTCGGTTTGTCGGTTTGTCGGGATCGAGTTGCGTCGCTCTGCCAGCTTTGGTATCAGCGCGGGCCTCATTGGCCAGCCGGCTCAGGGTGCCTTGGGAACTCGAGGACGCTTGAGTCCAGCGTTCCTCATCCTGAATCTCGCCGAGAAGCCGCCGCGCAATCCGGTCCTGTTCCTCGGGCGGTAGCGCCGACATCTTCTGTATTGCTGTGTCGAAGGCTCGGGTGACGATAGTTCATAGAAATACCACGCTGGATTGACGACCGGTGCCAAGAAACCTGCCAGAATAACTGGAATAACCCGCACGTCAGGAGCGCGAGGCTATGGACTGGCTATTCCGACTCAACGAGTCCCTTAACGCACTGGTTTGGGGCCCCTTCATGATGATTCTGCTGATTGGCTCCGGCGTGTTCCTGACTGTCGCGACCAAGGGCGTCCAGTTTCACCGGTTCCCCTTTGCGGTCCGTCAGGTCCTCCGAGGCGGTCGGAGCCTTCGCGGCAAAGGCACGATTCGACCGTTCGAGGCTCTTGCGACATCGCTGTCAGCGACTGTTGGCGTAGGCAACATTGCTGGGGTTTCCATTGCCATCGCCACAGGGGGGCCGGGAGCGGTCTTCTGGATGCTCGTCTCCGGCGTCGTCGGCATGGCTACGAAGTTTGCCGAGATCGCGGTCGTGACCGAGTACCGGCAGCAGCAGGGTGGAACTCCGATGCGCGGCGGGGCCAAGTGGGTGCATAACAAGTTCGTGCGCGTCGACCTAAGCGAGGGCGGCGTAATGCGGGGCGGGGCGATGTACGTGCTTACAGAGCGATTTGGCATGAAGTGGCTGGGCTCTCTTTTCGCGACGTGCTGTGCGTTCGCTGCCTTCGGAATTGGGAACATGACGCAGGCCAATACCGTGGCGGCGGCCCTGTCCGCTTCGTACGGCATTTCCCCTTGGCTCTCCGGAGCTCTGCTCACCACGCTGACGGCGCTCGTCGTAGTGGGTGGCATTCGGCGCATCGCCTCGGTTGTGTCGATCTTGGTGCCTACGATGTGCGGGCTCTACGTGGCTTGCGCCCTCATCGTGCTTGTCACAAACTTCGACACGATAGGAAGCGTAATCGCCGAGATGTTGACGTCGGCCTTTAGCGGTCACGCGGCGATAGGAGGTTTCGCCGGTTCTACAGTCCGTGGCATGATGCAGACCGGTGTGGCACGGGGCCTGTTCTCCAACGAGGCGGGCATGGGCAGCTCGCCGATAGTGCATGCCGCCGCGGTGACAGACCATCCAGTGCGCCAAGCGTCCTATGGCATCATCGGTGTATTCGTTGACACAATCGTCGTCTGCAACCTCACGGCGTTCACCGTTCTCGCTACAGGCGCTTGGACATCCGGGAGCACTGGTGCCGTTCTGACTAGTGAAGCGTTCTCACGAGGGCTTCCGGGAGAGTGGGGCGGCCAGATCGTGACGCTCGCGATCTGCCTGTTCGGCTTCAGTACGATCATCGGCTGGGCATTCTACGGGGAGACCGGCTTCATGTACCTGTTCGGTGCCGGAAGCACGATGCCTTACCGCAGCGCGTGGGTGGCCGCCGTGCTTGTCGGATCATTCGGAAGGCTGGAGGCGCTCTGGGGAATCTCCGACACGATGAACGCCATGATGGCCGTTCCCAACTTGGTAGCGGTCTTAGGCTCGATTGGATTGCTTCAAAGGCAATTGAGGGAGTTCTTCAACGGACGTCGCTGAGCAGTTAGAGCGCGCGATGGCAACTCGAGCGCCATCCGCGCCCACGAAACACCGCAATGGTCGCTCGGCGACTTCGCCCGTTCGGGATTGGGTTGCCCAGCTTTGCTGTCTCCGCATAGGGCCCTCGGCCACATGCAATCGTAGTCGCTCGGTCATTGCGAAGATTGCTTCCACGGTCTTCCGCGGCCCCAGTTGATCCTCGGGACGCAGAATTCGGAACGACCCGATTCCCGTGGCACCCGCGGCCTGCCCATGCCCCATATCTCGCACTTGACAAATCTGCCGTCGTTGTGGCATCTCTGAAGCATGCTCGACCAGCATTGCATTGCGCAGACCCTGTCCACCTCCGCAGCCATCGCGACCCTGCAAGTGCTGCTGGCGCAGCTCGGCAACACCAGCCGCACCGCGTTCGCCCGCCACGTCTGCCGCGAATTCGGCTTTGTCGACACGCGCGGCCAACTCCAGTTGGCCAATTGCCACAAAGCCCTGCGCGGCCTGCACCGCCTCGGCCACATCGATTTGCCGCCCCCGCGCCATGGCGGCCGCGGCCACTGCCGTCCCAGGCGACTGGGCCGGGCGGTCCCCGCGCCGCAGGCCGTGCCTGCCTCCGCCGGGGCCGTGGCCGGGCTGGCACTGACCTTGGTGACCACCCCGCAACAGCGCCAGCTCTGGAACGAACTCATCGCCAGCGAGCATCCCCAAGGCGCCGTCATCCATGTCGGTGCCCAGTTGCGCTACCTGATTGAGTCCGAGCACGGCGTGCTGGGCGCGATCGGCTTCGCCGCCTCGGCCCTGGCGGTCGCGGCCCGCGACGAGTGGATCGGCTGGACACCCCAGCGGCGCCGCCAGCGGCTACACCGCGTGCTGGGCCTGAGCCGCTTGCTGATCCGGCCCTCGGTGCGCTGTCACCGGCTCGCTTCCAAGGTGCTCGGCATGGTCCTGCGCCGCCTGCCGCAGGACTTCCGGCAGCGCTATGGCTACCGGCCCGCCTTGGTGGAAACCTATTGCGATCTGCAGCAGCATGCCGGCACCTGTTTCCGCGCCGCCAACTGGAGCTGCATCGGCCACACCGCCGGGCGCGGCCGCTTCGCCGAGCCCGGCCAGCGCGTGCCGCCCAAGGCCATCTTCGTCTACCCGCTGCAGCGCGACTTCCGGCGCGTGCTGGGGGCCGCAACGCCCCCGCCCTGCCAGCCGCTGGGGCCGGCCGACGGGCTGGCCTTGGACGAGTTCGCCGACAACGAACTGGGACACGCCCCGCTGGGTGATCTACGCTTGTCCAAGCGCCTGGTGCAAAGCGCGCGCATGCAGGCGGCCGCCCCCATGGCATCGATTCCAGCCGCCGCCCAGGGCCTGCGGGCCGCCGTCAAGGGCCACTACCGGCTGATTGACCAGCCGGACGAGTCGGCGGTGAACCCGCAGAACATCCTAGAGCCACACCGCCAGCGCACGTTGCGGCGGTTGCAGGCCGAGCGCGTGGTGCTGTGCGTGCAGGACGGCACCGATCTGAACTTCGCCGAGCATCCCGGCTGCGCGGGGCTGGGCCTGATCGGCCAGAACGAAGGTTCGCAGGGCACGCTGGGGCTGCACATGCATTCGACACTGGCGGTGAGCCCGCAGGGCATCCCGCTGGGGCTGCTACAGATCCAGTACGAGGCCCCGGACGGGCAGGCGCAGCGGGGGCGGCCGCTGGAAGAGCGCAAGACGTTCCGCTGGGTGCGCGGGTTGCGCGAGTGCGCGCAGGTGGCGGGCCAGCTGGCGGGCACGCAGGTGGTGTCGGTGATGGACCGCGAGGGCGACGTGGCGGCGCTGTTCGCCGAGCAGCGGCGGCTGGCGGGGGTCGAGCTGCTGGTGCGGGCCAAGCACAACCGCTCGTTGGGCGCGGGCCAGCCGCAGCTGTTCGAGTGGATGCGGCAGCAGGCGGCGCAGGGGCGGGTGCAGATCCAGGTGCAGCGCAGTTCGCAGCGGCGCGGCACGCGCCAGCAGAAAGCCAAGCCGTTGCGCGAGGCGCGCACGGCCCAGGCGGAGTTGCGCTGGCAGACGGTAGAGCTGCCGTGCGGGCGGCAGGCGGCGTTGCGGTTGCAGCTGGTGCACGTGTGGGAGCGGTCGGCGCCGGACGGGGTGGAGGCGCTGGAGTGGTTCCTGCTGACGAGCTTGGAGGTGGCCTCGCAGGCGGATGCGGAGCAGGTGTTGCAGTGGTACCGGCTGCGCTGGCGCATCGAGGACTGGCACCGCATCCTCAAGTCGGGCTGCAAGGTGGAGTACTTAGGGCACCGCACGGGCGAGCGGATCGAGCGCGCGGTGACGATCAAGGCGGTGATTGCCTGGCGGCTGGCGGCGCTGACGCTGTTGGGGCGGGAGACCCCGGAATTGCCCGCCGAGGTGTTCTTCACGCAGATCCAGCTGCGGGTGCTGCGGCACTTCGCGTCCAGGCGCAGGCTGGCCGAGCCGGGCAACCTGGGGCTGGCGGTGCGGGCGATGGCGATCCTCGGTGGCTACCTGTACCGCAAGAACGCTCCGCCACCGGGACACCAAAAGATCTGGGAGGGCTGGACCCGCTTGACCATCATGAGCGAGGCGTATGAGCTCAGGGACTACTTCGAACCGCCTGCTCTCGCCTCTCAGGATGAGCTCTGATCGTGACTTGTGGGGCATCGGCAGCCCGCGGCTTGAGTGCGCTGGCCTGCAATCCGGCCAGCGAGACCCAGTTCAGCCCAGCGTCGTCACATGCCGCAAGCCCTTGCCGAATGAGCCCCTTCGCCCGCGTCGCGATGGGGCTTAACCAGCCGGTCCGAGTGCGTGGGTTGCTCGGCCCCAGACCTCGAACTCTCGCTCTCGGAACGCACATTCTGTGCAACGGAGCGTGAAGGGGCAGGCACGTCCGGCGCATCGGCTCGTCTCGCAAAGACGAGCGCTCTCGTTGGAGACGCCGACGCAAGCCCGACATGTCGTTACGCACATCCCTACCGAATGGTCTTGCGATTGACTACGCCGGGGCAATCCACTCGCTAGCTCATCAGCGGGTGACGGCCACAAGGACCGCGCCGCCAACCTGCCCGTGCCGCTGTGGTGTGCGGGGACGTGCGCAGCAAGTTGACGATGGTGAGGCGCTCTCGAGACGAGCCTCGCCGAGATCTGTTGGCAACACTCCTCGCTAGTCCTTGTCAGCGTAGACTCTACGCGGGGCTCGGAGGACTCCAAGGCGGTTGTGCGTCTTCTCCCGTCGGCACCTACATCCTGCTACGTCGGGCGCCCCTGGCTGCTCAGGCGCTGTCCTTACTATCGGGGTCTTGGGCCGCCTCATCTCGCACCACCGGACCACCGGAAGTAACTCACCAGAATCCGGTCTTGGTCCGATTTCGAGGCCATCCCCGCAATGTAGAGGCCACAATTGGGGAGGAACCGTCGATGGACGAGAGTTTGGGGACCTGAAGGCCTGTCTCGGCCGAACATTGAAGAGTCCCGGCTCGCAGCCTGAACCGGGCGGCCACCCTCTGTTATTCTGTCAGTCAATTGGCTAGGCAATTGAGGCAGAAGTCGCTTTAGATGAAGATATTGGTGATCGGGGGCGATGGCAGAGCCCATGCGATCGCATGGCGCCTCGCGGCCGATTCCAGCACGAATAGCGTATTCTGCGTTCCGGGGAATGCCGGTGCGGTCGACGACGCCCTCTGCATCCCGGGAAACATATCGAGAGTCAGCGAGATGTCTGCTGTTGCCGACCTTTTCAATGTGGATTGCGCGGTGGTCGGACCTTCAGAGGCAATTCTCGCGGGGGTTGTGGACGAGTTCAGGTCGAAGGGCATTCCGATCGTGGGGCCGGCCAAGGAGTCCGCGCGGCTCGGTTCAAGCCGCGTGTTCGCGAAGGAATTCATGGGCCGCCACGGCATTCCAACCTTGGAATTCGCCGTGCTGGAGCGCATCGAGGATATCCACAACACTCTGGGCAACTTCGGATACCCAGTTGTCCTTAAGGCTGACAGATCGACTGGCCAAGACGATGTCGTCATCGCCCGTGACGCGACCACCGCACAATCGGAAGCGACGCGGATGCTGGGGGGCGATGAGGCAGGCGAGGCCGACAAGAGGATAGTCGTCGAGGAGTACACCGAAGGCGAGAAGCTGCTGTTCACAGTACTCAGCGATGGCGAGAGCTACTGCTTATTCCCGCCAATACGCACTCAAAGGCATGCTCACGACGGTTCCCAAGGGCCTAGGACCGCCGGCATGGGGGCTTACTCTGACGACTCCATACTCGACAGTTCGGACTACGGCACGATTCTTGACCTCATCGTAGAGCCAGCTTTGTCTACGATGATTCGCCAAGGGACGCCATTTACCGGGTTCTTGGTGAGCGAATTGATGATGACCCCTTCCGGGCCCAAGGCGCTCGAGTTCAGAGTTCAGCTCGGCGACCCCGAGGCCCAGGCGCTGCTTTACCGTCTCGCGGGGGGCTTTGCGCAACTGATCGCCGGTACTGCGCAGCGGTCCATGGACCTGTCGCTGGTCAGAACAGTAGCCAAATCAAGCGCTTGTGTCGTCATGGCATCGGACGGATATCCCGGACCGTACTCAACGGGATTCGAGATTGAAGGAATCCGAAGAGCAGAGCAGCGCAACGTTAAGGTCTTCCATGCCGGAACGAAGCTGTCCGGCGGCAAGCCCGTGACGATCGGCGGTCGCGTAATTGGGGTCACGGCACAGGGAAAGAACCTCGCTAGCGCCGTGGACCGCGCATACGCCGCTGTCGAATCAATTCAATTCAGAGGAGCGCACTATCGCCGCGACATAGGCCGCCCGCGGGTGTGACCGACCTTGGGGGCACGACCTTTCAATACTCGGCAGCGACAGCCTTGCGAGCTCCCAACTTCTTTCATCGACGATTCCTCACGAATCGTGGCCTCTACATTTCAGGAATGGCGTTGAAATCGGGCTGGAGACCGCGTACTGGTGAGGGACTGCCAGTGATGCGGTCGCGCGAGATGAGGCGGCCCATGACTCTTGGACGAGCTTCGAAACTGTCTGTCTTTGAGGGATAGCTCGCTTTGGACGAGTTGGCCGGTGAGGTCATCAAGGACGGGTGCCGGCGGGCTTCGCGGGGACTTCGCTATCGGGTGCTTGGGGCTGTCCCTCGCGATTGAACTCTCTGACGATTCGTGGGCGTTCAAAGCACTTATTGGGAACGCGCCTCGGACGCAGTTGGATACTCCACGAAAGGGCCGCGGGATGGAGGCCGGGTGATCGCCTCGTGCATGACGTCCGGGCGTATGGCAGGAATTCGGCGACCTTGATCAAGCGGCGGGACGCGTAAGCCGTAGGCCTGTTCTCCGAGGCAGAGCCATGCTCAACGCAGTCGGCCTATCCGCGGTTACGCGTCTTCCGGAAGGCTCGGTGGCGCAAAGTACGGCTTTGAAGAAGCTAAGAACCAAGGCTCGGATCGAGGTGGCGGCAACATTTGCCGCTACAATTCTGCTCTGGGACCCAAGTCCAGAACCAAACCATGACCATCCTGCGGCGGGGCTTTTTGTGGGTCCGCAAGAGCATTGCGGCGCAATTGTACGCGGGTCTGGCCGGCGCCGTGGCGCTGACAATGGCGGCTAGTGTCGTCGCTTGGATCATAGTCGGTCGTATCGGTGAGGCGCAGGAGCAGTTCAACGAAGGGAGCATGTCGGACATGGCGGCCGCGTTTGGGGTCGCCCAGCGCGTTAGTGCGCTCGCAGACTCTGCCCCGCGTCTGATGCTATCCCAGTCTCCGGCAGAGTTCGAAGCCGTGCAAGCAGAAAGCGAAGTGGTCCGCACCAGATTCGAGGCCAGTCTCGCGGCGCTGGCTCGGCGTAGGGGCGAGAGCGAAGGAGTTCGCCGTGTTCGAGTATGGGGGCGCACAATGACCTCCAACATCGAATTGATCGGGGAACTGGTAGCTCGACGGCTGGAACTTTCCGAAGTCGGTGCCACGCTGCGCGAAGAGTTGAAGGTTGTGGACGATAGGCTGGCGATGGTTCTCGAGGCGGTGATCGACAGCCAGTTTTGCGCAGGCGGCGAGGTTGACCGATGCCGCCAACTTAGCGAACTGAGAGAAGGTGTTGCCATCGGAAGTCAGCTGCTAGCAAGCGCATTTTCTATCTCGGATCCAGACTTGCTTGAACAGTTGGCCGAGCGCTACGCGGACACTTCCAGACAGCTCGGGCGCAGTCTGGCGGCGCTCGGCATGGAGGGGTTCGACACGGAAGCCGCTCCACTCTTTGAGCGCCTAGCTCGTCTAGGTGCCGGTGAGAACGGCGTTTTCGACTTTCGCGCGCGTGAACTCGCAGTTGCCCAGCGCCAGGGTGAATTGCTCGCGCGGAACCGCGAGATCGCGAACGAACTCGTCTCCGAGGTCGAGATCTTAGTCGAAGGATTCCGCACCAACACGCAGGTCGCCCGCGGCCCGACGACGAACGCGATTCGCACCGGGCGGAACGTGCTGCTCGCTTTGAGCCTCACCAGCGTAGTAGGCGCCTTGTTGATCGCGTGGCTCTTCGTGGGGCGATACCTCATTCGACGCTTGAACGCGCTGTCATCCCGCATGCGGTACATGGCTAGCGGCGACCTGGAAGGCGCGGTTGCGATCACGGGCCACGATGAAGTCGCGGACATGGCTGCTGCTCTTGAGGTGTTCCGGCGGTACGCCCTCGAGGTGCAGCGCTTGAATCTAGTCGAGAAGTTGGCCGCCGACCTGCAGTCCAAGAATGCCGAGCTTGAATCGGTGCTCGCTGACCTGCGTAAAGCCCAAGACCAGATCATAATGCGCGAGAAGCTGGCCGCGCTCGGGGAGCTTATCGCGGGGGTAGCCCATGAGATCAAGAATCCGCTGAACTTTGTCAAGAACTTCGCAGAAGTCTCGGAAGAGCTCCTCCAGGAGCTGCAGGAGCTGTTGACCATGGCGAGCAAGCCGATGAATGCTGAACAGCTTGACCAGGTTCGGATTGTCTGTCAGGACCTTACCGCGAGTCTCGAGTCCATCCTCGAGCACGGTAACCGCGCAAATCGAATCGTTCATGACATGCTGCGGATGGGTCGCGAATCCAGCGACCGGCTCTTCGCGGATATCAACAGTCTTGTCAAGCAGAATGCGGCACTGGCCTACAAGAATGCGCGTGCAAACGACCCGAACTTTCAAGTCCAGTTCGAGCAGACCTTCGATGAGAATGTGGGAGAGATCGAATGCGTTCCGCAAGCTCTCGGGCGAGTTGTCTTGAACATGGTGACAAACGCCTGTCACGCGACCGACGAGAAGCGGCGGGCAACCGACGCATCGTACACCCCAACTCTATGGGTTCGAACGGAGGACATGCGGGATTGCGTCAGAATCTCCATTCGCGACAATGGTAGCGGGATCCCAGATGAAATCCGGGACAAGATCTTCAATCCGTTCTTTACAACCAAGGACGCGGACAAAGGCACGGGCCTTGGCTTGGCGTTGTCGAACGACATCGTCCGGGAGCATGGGGGGGAAATCAGGGTCGATAGCGTGACGGGTGAATTCACGGAGATGATTGTCGATCTGCCCCGATGAGAGGCGCGGGAGAAGGTTCTCAGTCAAGGGAGGGTGCGACGGCGCAGGTCCACATTGAGATCTGCGTGGTGGTGGCGGATTGGATGGCGGGCATCTGCTGGTCGGCGCTCTGCTTCCGAGAGTCTTGTGCCTGGGGGTTGAACCTCCGGGATCCTGCAACTGTCGGTCATTACCGAGCCGCTCGCAGCGCCGGTGGTCGAACCTCAGCTGCTGCCGGGATGCTGCGCGCAACGACTCGGGCGCGCGGTTCTGCAGCAGACTGCCCTCCATCCGGCTAGCGACGAGTTCTTGCGGGCACCTTCAATGGGCGTGAGGCGGGCGAGTCCTGCCGACACTGCTTCGAGACGTGCAAGGCGGGCTCGAGACCCGTTCTGAGAACTAATGCAGCTGCGCAACTCGATTAGCACGAGGTGGGCACGAGGCTCGTGCTGTTCTCGACCGAAGTTGTCAACGGGCGATTCTGAGCGCTGCGGCGAATCGGGTTCAGCCTCTGGCCGGGCAGCGATCTTGTTACGAGTCCAGGACTGGCCTCCGAAGGACCAGGCAAGTCAGGTCGTCAAACTGGGGGGTGTCTTGAGCGAATTCCCTCACGCGCTGGAACACCACATCCGTTGTTGCTTGGGCACCCTCTGGAGGCGTGTCTGCGAAGATTTGGCGGAGGCGTTCCATCCCGAAGCGTTCGCCATCACGATTGAGGGCATCAGGTACACCGTCGGTATAGAGCAGGATTGTTTCGCCCGGTGCTAGGTCTATCGCGTTGCACTCGTATTCGAAACCGGGAATGACTCCCAGTACGGTGCCGCCTGTGGGCGGTAGCAGGGACGTGCTCCCATCCTTTCGTACTAGCAGCGGCGAGTCGTGTCCGGCGCTCGCGTAAGTAAACTTCCCGCTGCCGGAATCGAAGATCCCGTAGAACATTGTCACAAACATCAGGGCGGCGTTGTCCGTTTGAAGCGCCGCATTGACGTAGCTCAGGACTTTCCCCGGATTGTCGCTCTCGACCGCTCCGCACTTAAGCAGGGTTCGGCTCGACATCATGAGCAACGCCGCAGGCACCCCTTTCCCAGCCACGTCCGCTATCGCCAGACCGATTCGGCCGTTCCCGAGATTCACGAAGTCGAAGAAGTCCCCTCCTACCGCTTTGGCGGGATCCATTCTTGCGAAGATTTGGTGGCCTATGCCGTCTGGGAATTCGGTCGGCACAATCGATCGCTGCATTTGGCGAGCCAGTTCGAGCTCGCGTTCAATCGCCACCAACTGGTCACGCGATTGGAGAGCCTCGCGCCATGCCGCGAGATCCTGCAACGTCCGGTCGATCGTGGTGCGTAAGTCAGCGAAATCGATTGGTTTCGTGACGAAATCGAACGCCCCTCGATTCATCGCAGTGCGGATGTTCTTCATGTCGCCGTATGCGGAAACGATGACAGCGCGGACATCGGTGGCGACGCTGGGGATCTTCTCGAGCAGTGTTAGCCCGTCCATCTGGGGCATGTTGATGTCGGAAAGTACGATGTCGTACGGCTCGTCCGACGAGAGCCTTGCCAATGCCTCGATTCCGTTTCTCGCAAATCCGAATGCGAACTGCCCTGTACTGATCTCCCGGCGCATCCGCAGTCGGATGAGTCGCTCGAGGCTAGGTTCGTCGTCTACAACAAGGATCCTGTACGAACCCTTCTCTGACGGCTGGGGGGAGTCTTCCACAGACACGCAATTAGAATTATAGTGCTCTGGGAGAGCCAGCCTGGGGTGCGCGACTGCGCGACATTTCCGTGAATCATGCGCGTTTTGCTGATGCGGCCTGCCTTCTCTGAGTGCAGCTGTTGCTCTCAGGCAAGGAGGCCTCATGCTTGACTCCCTGCCTGACCTCGAAGCACGACGCTCGCAAGTCCTGCTTGAAATCGCCCAGCTCGGCGACTTCCGACGCGGCTCCGTCCATGCGTCCTTCCGCCGTTGCGGCAAGCCCAACTGCGCCTGCGCCCGCGACGACCATCCCGGCCACGGCCCCCAAGTGCGCCTGTCCTACAAGCAGGCCGGCAAGACGGTCCAGCAAACCCTATCCGAGCCCGCCCAGGTCCACAAGGCCGAACGCGAGGTGGCCACCTTCCGCCGCTTCCAGCAGCTCAGCTCCGAACTCGTCCAAATCAACGAGCGGATCTGCCAACTGCGCCCGCCACAGGCCCAAGATCTGGATCCCTAGCCGCACGTGCCAAAAAACGCTGCGCGCCATCCAAGACGCCGTCCAGGCCGAGGTCGGCAGTCTGCTGCGAGTGATCGTCAACGCCCGCCGCCAACTCGGCGCGTTTGATCTCGAAGCCTTGGACGAGGCCACGCGCGCGGCCCTGCAGCGCGCCGGGAAGGACAATGGACCCCAAAGTTACCTTTTGCGTCTGGGGAGTGCTTGCTCATCGTTGGGGCCTCGTTGCCCCACTCTTTCCGGCGAGCGACCACCGCCTATCAAGCTATCCAGGTTTTGGAGAGAATGAGAAGAGACTCGTGACCATTCCGCCGTTGCTGAAGTTTACTAATTGGGGGGCACGAAAATGCAGCTGGAACGTGTCGCTGTAATCTTCTCGACAGGCTCTGTATCCGCCATCGCGGTCCGAGGGCACTAGCTCGTGATGCGTAACCCTATGAAGACACCTTATCTCCCGATCCGCGGAACTTGCATCCTGCTGGCCTTGCTTGCGCCAAACGCGATCAGTGCTACCGGTCCTGACCGTATAGACATCGGAATCAACCTCATCCCGGGACCTGCTGAACTACGTGTCGAAACTGCCGGGATCTGCCGCTGGCGGGTCTCGGTGATTCGCACGGACGCCAAGGACGATCCACACTACGCTCGCATCCGCCATGATGGCTCAGTGGCATTCCGCAACAGCTTCTGGGCAGATGGCGCGGTGCAAACCACGATCATGGACATGGCTCCGCTCGACAGCGGAGGGGCTGTTGTGGCGGGAGGGATGATCCAAGCGGACGGAGCGATTGCGCGAGGCGCGATGATCGTTCGACCGGACGGAAGCATTGAGCACTTCATCCGGACGGATGACTACATCCCGCATCATGTAGCGGCCGGGCAGGACGACTCGGTCTGGGTATTCGGACGGCAGCGAGGCGACAAGGTGGGGATCGTCCGCAAGTACAGCCTCGATGGCGAATTCCAAGGGGAGTTCCTGCCTCGCTCGATGTTTGGATCGGAAGTGCATCCATCCATGTCGGCCGGCAGAGCGGGCCGTTCGTTCGCGAGACGACTTGGGGAAGGGGTCGGCTTCTATTCCGGGGTGGCGGGTGAATGGCTCGAGCTAGACGCCAATGGCGAACTCGTTCGGCGGGTGCCCCTGCCGTTGGTACAGGTACAGGTGCTAGCAGTAACGAATTCGGGACGCGTGCTGGCATGGATCTCCGGCCGAAGATTCGGAATCTACGGACTTGCGCCGGGAGCGGAATCTTGGGCAGCAATTCCGGGCTGGGTCGGCAGCATCGATGCACCTCCGTCAGTGGGTTTATTGCGCGGTGCTAGGGGAGAGCTCATAGCGCTACAGGAATTGCCCGCACTGCTTAACCTACGCTTCAGCGGCGTTCCACGATAAAGGCAATGCGACCACCTTCTTCCACGTGACTCTCTCGCAGGCAGATGGCCGCTCTAAGCTGGGACGGCGGCTTGGCTTTGGATGAGGCAGTCCTCACGTAAGCGTTCGAGCGGGCCGTGAAAGGCAGTGGCGGAGCTAACGATTGAGGATTGCTTTCCAGTCCGGGCAGAGGGGTTTGACGAAGACGTTTTTGACAGGCTGGTTGTACTTGTGATGAGTGTCGAGTTTGCCGCGGCC